>NZ_QZWE01000038.1:0-25829 GCF_003602035.1 Halococcus sp. IIIV-5B
GCCGTTGCCCGACTCGTTGCCGCCACCGCCGCCACCGGAACAGCCGGCCAGCCCGCCCGCCGCGACGACGCCGACCGCACCCGCCGACTTGAGGAATCGTCGGCGCGACGCGTTGGAGTCGCCGGTCTCGGTCCGTCGTGTCCGCTCGTCGTTTGGAGCCATACATTGTCAACTATTCTCCATAGTATTAATCTACCGACACCGATCGTCCACGGATCGCTGAAAAATACTCCATGGGGATGTGATCTCATCCTGAGATGCCCGATCCGATCTGCCGCGTTCGTAGTGGTTCCGATGCGGGCCGCTCGCTCGCTATCGCTGGTAGTTCATCGTCACGAACGCCTCGTCGTGCCCATCGACATCGGCCCGAACATCGTCGACCTCGAATCCAGCGCCTTCGTAGAATGGGACCAACCCCTCGCGACACCGAAGTTCGAGTACGTCGACGGAATCGAGGGCCGCCGTCTCGGTGACCGCTTCCATCAGTCGGGCACCGAACCCCTCGCCACGACGTGACTCGGCGACGACGACGTCGTAGACCTTCGCGTAGTAGACGAAATCCGTGAGGGTTCGTGCCGCCGCCACGAGTTCCCCCGCTTCCCGGAGGCCGACCGCGAGCGGGGTGTGTTCGAGCGCACGTTCGACGTTCGCACGGTCCCGGTCGGCCCACCACTCGAACCCGCGATAGAGTTCGAGGTAGTCGTCGGCGTCCTCGGGACCGAGCTCGACGATTGCGAGGTCGGTCATGGTGGTGCTCTCCGTGGAGACGACGTAGTTCTGGTGGCGCTCCGGAGTTCCCCATTCTGGCCGATCACACCAAATCATATCATGATCGAAGCAGCACGATTTGCGAATCCCGACACAAACGAGAGACCGCCTCCGCCCCACATCGGCCACATACCTCCCCAGCCGATTCGTTCCGCTCGTTCGCTTCGCTCACTCGCTTCACTCATCCCTCGCGCGAGTCGGCTTTCAGCCTCCCGCGCGCCGACAGCAGCCGTACTGCATTGGGTCGCCCACTCCCCTCCGGCGAGGGCGCTTACCACCCCTCGAATTTATAGCGTCGCGGCCGTTGCGATGTCTCATGAACGACCGACTCGACCAGGGGATCGCTTCCCGTCGAGCCGGCTCGCCGGTTCCGTTCCCGCCGAGTGGCCGCTGAGCCACTCGTCATCCCTTCGCACTCGACGGAACCGCACCGCGTTTAACCCATCACGGACACGACTACGTATGAGCGAACCGGAATCACAGGAACTCGGTATCACCGAATCGAAGGAGTACGCGACCGGCGAGTGGTTCGCCGAGGTCGTCAAGAAAGCGAAGCTCGCGGACTACGCCCCGATGGGCGGGTTCATCGTCACCCGACCCCGCGGCTACGCCCTCTGGGAGGGCATCCAGGACCACCTCGACGGCTGGTTCAAGGAGACGGGCGTCCAGAACGCCTACTTCCCGATGTTCATCCCCGAGAGCTACCTCGAACGCGAGAAGGACATCGTGGAGGGCTTCGACCCCGAGGTGGCGTGGGTCACCGAGGCGGGCAACGAGGAGCTCGACGAACGGCTCGCCGTGCGTCCCACCAGCGAGTCGATCATCACGCCCTTCATGAGCCAGTGGATCCGGAGCCACCGCGACCTCCCGATGCGGGTGAACCAGTGGTGTTCGGTGGTGCGCTGGGAGGCCACCGACACGAAGCCGTTCTTCCGCACGAAGGAGTTCCTCTGGCAGGAGGGCCACACCGCCCACCAGGACGGCGAGGCGGCGTGGGAGGAGACGATGCGCCGACTCGAACAGTACCGCCAGCTCCACGAGGAGGTGCTCGCGATGCCGGTGCTGGAGGGCCGCAAACCCGAACACGACAAGTTCCCCGGCGCGCACACCACGGCGGCCATCCAACCCCTCATGCCCGACGGCCGGGCGCTCCAGGCCGCCACCAGCCACTACCTCGGCGACGGGTTCGCGGAGGCGTTCGACATGACCTACGTCGACCGCGACGAGAACGAACACGTCGCCCACACCACCTCGTGGGGGCTGTCGTGGCGCGCGCTCGGCGGGATGGTGATGACCCACTCCGACGACCAGGGGCTCGTGCTCCCACCTGCGCTCGCCCCCGAACAGGTCGTCGTGGTGCCGATCTGGCAGGAGGACACTCAGGAAGAAGTGCTCGACTACGCCGCCGACCTCGCGGCCGAACTCGACGAGGCGGGTCTGCGGGTCGAACTCGACGACCGCGACGAGCGCAACCCCGGCTTCAAGTTCAACGAGTGGGAGCTCTACGGGGTCCCCCTCCGGATCGAGGTCGGCCCCCACGAAGTCGAGGACGGCGAGGCCACGCTGGTCCACCGCCCCGACGGCGAGTCCGTGGTCGAATCCCGGGACGGGATCGCGAGCACCGTCGAGGACCACCTCGACACCGTCTTCGCGAAGCTCTACGCCGCCGCCGAGGAGCACCTGGAGGGGAACATCCGCGAGGCCGAGAGCCGCAACGAGTTGTTGGGAACCATCGGCCAGCACGGCGGTTACGTCAGAACCGGGTGGTGTGGCGACGAGGCCTGCGAGACCGAGATCAAGGACCAGATCGCCGCCGAGATCGTGATGGTGCCACTCGACCGCGACGAGGAACCAATCCAGGAGACCTGTGCGATCTGTGGGGACGAGGCCACCGAGACGGCCTACTTCGCCAAATCCTACTGAACCGGCCCCGGACCCGCGGCCCCTTCGAGCGGCCCTGATGCATATGTATGGTATTAACAGACACTTATGCTTTCAGGGACAACCTCTTATTGGACACCACGGTATCCGGTGACATATGGCTACTCATCACCCCTCCGGAGAGGAGTCGGCGGCGACGCTCGTCGACCCCACGGAGGCGCGGTCGAACTGCGGTGTTGGCGTCGTGATGGATCTCGATGGCGGCTGTGACCACTCGGTGGTCGCCGACAGTCTCGACCTCCTCGCGAACCTCGAACACCGTGGCACGACCGGTGCGGAGGAGAACACCGGTGACGGCGCGGGGATCATGCTCCAGACGCCCCACGACTTCTTCGCCGACGAACTCGACGTCGACCTCCCCGAGACCTACGCCGTCGGTTCGGTCTTCTTCCCGCGCGACGACGCGGCCCGCCGGACGTTACAGGAGCTCTTCGAGGACCGTCTCGCCGACCACGGTCTTTCGGTGCGGCACTGGCGCGACGTCCCGACCGACAACGCGGACCTCGGCAAGACCGCCCTCGACGCCGAGCCCGATTCCGCCCAGGCGTTCGTCGTCCCGGACGACGACATCGGAACCGAGGCGTTCGACCACCGGCTCTACGTCGCCCGGCGGGCGGTCGAGCAGGCGGTCGCAGAGCGCGAGCCCGACGGCGAGGAGCGGTTCTACATCTGTTCGCTCGACCGGCAGACGCTGGTCTACAAGGGGCTCCTGAAGGGCGACCAGATCGCCGACTACTACCCCGACCTCACCGACGCGCGGATCCGTTCGACGTTCGTGCTGGTCCACGCTCGTTTCTCGACCAACACCCTCGGTGCGTGGCATCTCGCCCACCCCTACCGGAACGTGATCCACAACGGCGAGATAAACACCATCCAGGGCAACGTCAACTGGATGCGGGCGCGCGAGAACGACATCCGAACCGACGAGTTCGACATCGACGCCGTCCGACCCGTGATCGCCGACCCCGAGCAATCGGACACCGCGAGCGTCGACAACGCGCTCGAACTCCTCCTCCAGGGCGGGCGGGACTTGCCTCACGCGCTCCGCCTCCTGATCCCCGAGGCGTTCCGCGGCGAGGAACACCAGATGAGCGACGAGCGCCGGGCGTTCTACGACTACCACGCCTCGCTCTCGGAGCCCTGGGACGGTCCCGCCCTCGTCGCGGCCACCGACGGCGAACGCGTCGGCGCGGTGCTCGACCGGAACGGGTTCCGGCCCTGCCGGTACGACATCACGACCGACAACCGACTGGTGATGGCCTCGGAGGCCGGCGCGCTCGACCTCGACCCCGCGGAGATCGAGGAGCGCGGTCGGCTCGAACCCGGACAGCTCTTCGTCGCCGACCCGGAGGCGGGCCGGGTCGTTCCCGACGAGGAGGCCTTCGAGAGCCTCACCGACGAGAAGTACGCCGAGTGGGTCGGCGAGGAGCAGGTCCAGCTCGACGACCTCGCCGGCGACGCGGCCCACGAACACGCTGCACGCGACGCCGAGGAGGCGGTCGACGACCTCCGCTCCCACCAGGCGCTCTACGGCTACACCTACGACGAACTCGACAACCTGCTCGAACCGATGGCGACCAAGGGTAAGGACCCCGTGGGGTCGATGGGCGACGACACGCCACTCTCGGTGCTCTCGCAGTTCAACCGCCCGCTGTTCACCTACTTCCGACAGCTGTTCGCCCAGGTCACCAACCCGCCGCTGGACTACATCCGCGAGGAGCTGGTGACCTCGCTCGAAACCCGGCTCGGCAACCAGCACAACCTCCTCGGGGAGACACGCGCGCACGCCCGCCAGCTGGTCTCCGACTCGCCGATCCTCACCGACGCCCAGACCGAGGCGATCAAGTCGATGAACGGCGACGCCAACGGGTTGACGTCCGCGACCGTCGACATCACCTACGAGGCCGACGGCGACCTCGAAACCGCGGTCGAACGGGTACGCGAGGACGCCAGCGTCGCCGCCGACGACCACGACATCGTGGTGCTCTCGGACCGTGCGGCGAGCGAGTCCCGGAAGCCGATCCCGAGCCTGCTCGCGACCGCCGCGGTCCACCACCACCTCGTGCGCAACGGGCTCCGAAATCGAGCGGGGCTCGTTGTCGAGTCGGCCGACCCTAGAGCCGTCCACCACATTGCGACGCTCGTGGGCTACGGTGCGGGCGCGATCAACCCCTACCTCGCCTACCAGACCATCGCGGACCTCACCGCGGGCGGCGACGGTGCGGAGCTCGACGCCGCGATCGGGGCCTACATCGAGGCGCTCGAAGACGGGTTGTTGAAAACCATGTCGAAGATGGGGATCTCCACGGTCCAAAGCTACCAGGGCGCGCAGATCTTCGAGGCGGTCGGGGTGAATTCGGCGTTCGTCGCGGAGTACTTCGAGGGAACCCCCTCACGAACCGGCGGGATCGGTATCGAGGACGTCGAGGAGGACCTCGCGGACCGCCACACGGTCGCGTTCTCGGAGGACCCACAGATCGAACGCCAGGGCGAGTACGAACACCGCTCCGGCGGGATCTTCCACGAGTGGAACCCCAAGACCGTGGGCGCGCTCCAGCAGGCCGTCCGCCGTGGCGACTACGAGCAGTACGGCGAGTTCGCCGAGCTGATGAACAACCAGCAGGAACGCCTCCAGAGTCTCCGCGGCTTGCTCGAATTCGACTCCGACCGTGAGTCGGTCCCGGTCGACGAGGTCGAACCCGTCACCGAGATCGTGAAGCGGTTCTCGACGGCCGCAATGAGCCTCGGGAGTCTCTCGCCCGAGATGCACGAGAACAACGCGGTGGCGATGCACAGGTTGGGAGGGAAGTCGAACACCGGCGAGGGCGGCGAACCGCCCGAACGGTTCGGCACCGAGAAGGAGTGTAACGTCAAACAGGTCGCGTCGGGTCGGTTCGGGGTCACCTCCGAGTACCTCACCTCGGCCGACGAGCTCCAGATCAAGATGGCGCAGGGTAGTAAACCGGGTGAGGGCGGCCACCTCCCGGGCAAGAAGGTCAACGAGATGATCGCCCACGTTCGCCACGCCACTCCAGGTGTGGGACTCATCTCGCCGCCGCCGCTCCACGACATCTACTCGATCGAGGACCTGAAACAGCTGATCCACGACCTGAAGGCCGCGAACCCCGAGGCCGACATCAACGTCAAACTGGTCTCGGAGGCGGGGATCGGCACCATCGCGGCCGGGGTCGCGAAGGCCAACGCCGACGTGGTCCACATCTCGGGTCACTCCGGGGGGACGGGCGCGAGCCCGCGAACCTCGATCAAGAACGCGGGCGTCCCGTGGGAACTCGGCCTCGCCGAGACGAACCAGATGCTGCGGGAGACCCGCCTGCGCTCCCGGATCCGCGTCTCGACCGACGGCGGTCTGAAAACCGGAAGGGACGTCGCGGTCGCGGCACTGCTCGGCGCGGAGGAGTACATCTTCGGGACTTCGTCGCTCGTGACCTCGGGCTGTGTGATGGCTCGGCAGTGTCACGAGAACACCTGTCCCGTGGGCGTCGCGACCCAGCGCGAGGAGCTCCGCGAGCGCTTCTCGGGCGAGCCGGACCACGTCATCAACTACATGACGTTCATCGCCCAGGAGCTCCGCGAGCTAATGGCCGAGCTCGGCTTCACCACTGTGGAGGAGATGGTCGGCCGGCCGTCGTTCCTCGCCCAGCGCGAGGACGTCAGCCAGGAGAAGGCGCGGAAGGTCGACCTCTCGGCGGTGCTCGCCGAGCCCCGGAGCGACGGCGAGCCCGGCACCGAACGAACCAAGGTCAGGGAACAGACCCACGAGATCGACGAGCAGCTGGACCACGAGATCGTCGCCGACGCCGAGGAAGCGATCGAGGCGGGCCAGCCCGTCTCGCTGAACTACGACATCTCGAACGTCGACCGCGCGGTCGGCGCGCTGCTCTCGAACCGTATCTCGAGAGAACACGGTGGGTCGGGCCTCGGCGAGGACACCATCCGCCTGGGCTTCGACGGCACGGCCGGACAGAGCTTCGGGGCCTTCCTCGCCTCGGGCGTGACGATGGACCTCACCGGGACCGCGAACGACTACGTCGGCAAGGGGCTCTCGGGCGGCAAACTCGTGCTCGAAACCCCGCCCGACGCGGCCTACGAGGCCGCCGAGAACAGCCTGATCGGCAACGTCGCGCTCTACGGCGCGACCGAGGGCGAGGCCTACATCAACGGCAAAGCGGGCGAGCGGTTCGCGGTTCGGAACTCCGGCGTGACGGGCGTGGTGGAGTCGGTCGGCGACCACGGCTGTGAGTACATGACCGGTGGCGCCATCGCGGTGCTCGGGAGTACGGGCAAGAACTTCGCGGCCGGGATGAGCGGCGGGGTGGCCTACGTCCTCGACCCCGACGACGAGTTCGACGCGAAGGTGAACCACGGCATGGTGAGTACGAGCCGCGACCTCGACCGGAAGGACGAGGCGATGCTCCGCCGGCTGGTCGAGAACCACGTCGCCTACACCGACTCCGAGCGTGGCGCGGCCGTGCTCGACGACTGGGAGGACGTGAAGACGCAGTTCGTGAAGGTGATGCCCGACGCCTACGCCGACGCCATCGCCGAGCGCGAGGAGGCCGACGTCAGAACCCGACCGCCGGCCCAGGCGAGCGCCGCGAGCGGCGAGCAGCGCGTCGCCGAGGGCGGCGCGGACTGAGGGCGGATCGTCCGAACGGTTTCGAAACCAAATCCCGAACCGAAATAGCCTCGCTTTCGAAACCAGAATCGCGGTAAACCCCGAACCCCTATCGACCGACGTGACTCTCGAAACGACACTCACCGGTCTTCTCACCGACCCGGTCGTGGTCGCGGTGTGGGTCGTCCTCGTTGCATCGTCGCTCGCCGTTCTCGCGTGGGACCTCCGGACCAACAACCCCGAGACGGCCTCGCTGATGCAGTTCGCGTGGGGACTCTCGACGCTCTACTCCGGGCCGATCGCGCTCGGGGCCTACTGGTACACCGGCCGGTCACAGATCGCGGGCGACTCGCTCTGGCGGAAGGGTTTTCGTTCGGTCACCCACTGCTACTCGGGCTGTGGGGCGGGTGAAGTGGTCGGCGTGGTGACGATGGCGGGCGTGCTCGCGGTCTCCAGCACGGCGCTCACCGCGGCCGTGACGTTCTCGCTCGCTTACCTGTTCGGCTTCGCGCTCACCATCGGCCCGTTGCTCCAAGAGGGCGTCGGCTTCCGCGAGGCGCTCTCGGATTCGTTCTACAGCGAGACCGCGAGCATCACCGTGATGGAGGTCGCCGCCATCGGCACCGACATCTGGATCGCCGGGGACGCCCACATCGGCGACCTGCTCTTCTGGACGGGGCTCGCGTTCTCGCTCTCGGTGGGCTACTTCGTGGCCTACCCGGTGAACGTCTACCTGGTCCATCGCGGGGTCAAGGGTGGGATGCAGAACCCGACCGAACGCGGACAGACGGCATCGTGAGAACGCTCCCGCACCGCTCGACATCGTTTTGCGGCTTCGCCGTGCGTGTGTAGCCGTGAACGCACTCGTCATCGGCGGCACGCGCTTCATCGGCCGTCACACCGTCGCGGCACTCCTCGACCACGACTACGACGTCACCGTCTTCAACCGCGGGAACCACGAGATCCCGTTCGAGACCGTCGAGCACGTCGTCGGCGACCGGACCGACCCCGAAGCCCTCGAAGACGCGGCCCGGCGTACCGACCCCGACGTCGTGATCGACTGTGTGGCCTATCACCCCGACGAGGTCCGTCGCGCGGTCGAGGTGTTCGCCGACGTGAACGCCTACGTCGTGATATCGAGCGGTGCGGCCTACGGGGCCGATGAAATCCCCAAACGCGAGGACGAAACGCCGCTCCACGAGTGTACCGACGAGCAGGCGACCGACGACTCGTGGGAGACCTACGGCCCGCGAAAGGCCGAAATCGACCGTGTGGTTGCGGCCGCTGGCGAGGAGGGCATCAGCGCGATGAGCGTCCGCCCGCCCGTGGTCTACGGCCCACACGACTACACCGAACGCTTCGATTACTGGGTCGACCGCGTCGCAAACCACGACCGGGTGGTGGTCCCCGGCGACGGTGACAGCCTCCGGCACATGGTCTTCGTCGAGGACGTGGCGAGCGCGCTGGTGCGGGTGGCCGAAGACGGCGATCCGGGGGCGTCCTACAACGTCGGCGACCGCCGGCTTCCGGTCCTCGAAGAGTGGATCGAACTCGTCGCCGACGCGCTCGGGACCGAGGTCGAGGTCGTGACCGCGAACGAGCGCGAACTCGCCGCCGCCGACCTCGCGCCCGAGGACTTCCCGCTCCAGCTCGACTACCCGCACGTGCTCTCGACCGCGAAGCTCGCGGGGCTGGGTTGGGCGGCGACCCCGATCGAGGAGGCGCTCGCCGCGACCGTCGAGGACCACTGCAACTCCGAGCGCACCGGCCGCGAGAACGGTCCCGACCGCGCCGCCGAGGAGCGGGTGTTGGGCATCCTCGATACGATCTGACGGGGGCCGATTCCCGCGCTCGCGGTCGGGAACGTTATGCGCCACCGGGGATACCCGAGAACATGTTCGACAAATCGACGTGGATCCGCCTGCCGCGAAACGTCGTGGTGGGCCACGGCGTCCTCGACGAGACCACCGACGCCATCGCCGAGCTCCACCTCGGGGGCCAGCCCCTCCTCGTCACCTCCCCGACCGCCCGTGAGGTGGCCGCCGAACGCGTCGCGGCGTCGTTCGCCGCGGACGGCCCGGAGCCGGCGACGGTCGTCGTCGAGGAGGCGAGTTTCAGCGCCGTCGAGCGCGTCGTCGAGACCGCCCGTGAGGAGGACGCCGGCTTTCTGGTTGGCGTCGGCGGCGGCAAACCCATCGACATCGCGAAGATGGCGAGCGACACCCTCGAACTGGGGTTCGTCTCGGTGCCGACCGCGGCGAGCCACGACGGTATCGTCTCCGGTCGCGGTTCGGTCCCCGAGGGCGACACCCGTCACAGCGTGGCCGCCGAGCCGCCGCTGGCCGTGGTCGCCGATACGGGCGTGATCGCCGACGCGCCGTGGGAGCTCACTACTGCGGGCTGTGCCGACATCATCTCGAACTACACCGCTGTTCGGGACTGGCAGCTCGCCCACCGGCTCCAGAACGTCGAATACTCCGAGTACGCCGGCGCGCTGAGCCGGATGACCGCCGAGATGCTGGTCGACAACGCCGATTCGATAAAGCAGGGGCTCGAAGAGTCCGCGTGGGTCGTAGTGAAGGCCCTCGTCTCCTCGGGGGTCGCGATGTCGATCGCGGACTCCTCGCGACCCGCGAGCGGGGCCGAACACCTCTTCAGCCACCAGCTCGACCGCATCGCGCCCGGTGTGGCGCTCCACGGCCACCAAGTGGGAGTGGGTTCGATCCTCACCGAGTACCTCCACACCGGCGACGACGGCCGATGGCGGAACATCCGCGACGCGCTCGCCCGGATCGGCGCGCCGACCACCGCTGACGGCCTCGGTATCGACGACGAGGCGGTCATCGAGGCGCTCACGACCGCCCACGAGATCCGGGACCGCTACACCATCCTCGGCAACGGCGTGAACGAGCCCGCGGCGCGGGAGGTCGCCACGGTGACGGGCGTCATCTGAGCCGTTCGTTCCCGCGACGACGCCGATTACGCGTCGCTCATCCGGAGGATCGGTTTGATCGTCTCGCCGCTCTCGGACGCCGCGACCGCGTCCTCGATCGCCTCGAAGTCGTAGTACTCGACGAGTTCGTCGAACGGGAACCGTCCCTGCCGGTAGAGCTCGACGAGGGTCGGGATGAACTCCTTCGGGTACGAGTCGCCCTCCGCGACGCCGCGAACGGACCGACCGGTGGTGACGAAGTCGTTGACATCGAGGCTCACCTCGGTCCCGAGTGGCGGTGCGCCGACCACGCCAACGGTGCCGAGCTTCGCTAGCGAGTCGAACGCCTGTTTGAGCACGTCGGTGACGCCCGTCGACTCGACGGCGTAGTCCGCGCCGCCGTCGGTCGCCTCGCGGACGGTTTCGACGACGTCGGCGACCGATTCAGGATTCACCGTCGTCGTCGCCCCGAGCTTCGCCGCGAGGTCGAGACGGTTGTCGAAGAGGTCGACCGCGACGATGGTCGTCGCACCGACCACCTGTCCGGCCATCACCGCACTGAGCCCGACCGTTCCGGCACCGAAGACCACGAGCGACGAGCCGGAGTCGACGTCGAGCGAGTTCATCACCGCGCCCGCACCGGTCTGGACGCCACATCCGAGCGGCCCCGCCAGCTCCAGCGGTATCCCCTCCGGCACGGGGACGACGTTCTCCTCGTGGGCGATGGCGTGGGTGGCGAACGAGGACTGGCCGAAGAAGTTCGCGCCGATCGGTTCGCCGTCGCTGTGTATCGGCGACGAGCCGTCCTCGAAGCGTTCCCCGCCGAAGTTGTGCTCGAAGAACGAGTCACAGTAGGCCACGTCCTTGCTCCGACAGTTCGCACACGTATCGTCGTAGTCGAACGTGAGCCCGACCCTGTCGCCGGGTTCGACGTCCGTGACTTCGTCGCCGACGGCCTCGACGACACCCGATCCCTCGTGGCCGAGGACGACGGGTGGTTCGGGCGGGTAGTTCCCGTCCCGAACCGTGAGGTCGGTGTGACAGATGCCAGCGCCGACGATCCGCACGAGCACCTCGTCCGCGCGGGGGTCGTCCAGCGTCACGCGCTCGATCTCGAACGGTCCACCGGTTTCGTTGACGACCGCAGCTTCGATCTCCATCGCACCGTGTACTTACCGCCGAGCGGTTTTGTGGATTACCCTTCGAGGTGCTCTCCGTGGGCGACCGGTGAGCCGGCCCTCGCGGACGTCCCAGCGACGACGAGCGCCGAGCGTCGACGTCGCGCTACAGCGTGTTGAGGAGATTCGCGAGCGTGGCGAGGTCGTACTGACCCGGTGCGGTCGCCTCGCCGGGGTCGACGGGCGCGTAGGCGATCCGCGAGCCGTACTGGGGTGCGACCGCCCGTGAGTGCCGTCCCACCTCTCCCATCGCCATCGTCGCGACCGCGTGCCCCGCCGTGTCGATCTCGTCGGTCACCGCGAGCAGTGCGAGCACGTCCTCGCGGCTGTCGGCCGTGATCGCGAGCTTCCCCACGTCGCCGTGGTCGACCGCGCTCGTGAGCGTCTCCCGCATCGAGACCCGCGACGGGGTTCCCGAGAAGTCGTGGGCCGAGACGATCACCTCGACTCCGTTCTCGCGGGCGTGGTCGATCACCGAATCCGCCTCGTCGACCGCCGCGAGTTCGACGTCGACCGCCTCCACTAGGGAATGCTCGACGGCGCGTTCGAGCGCCGCGAGCCGTCCCTCGGCCTCGGCCTCGCCGCCCTCCTCGACCGTTCTGTTCGTCGCGATGAGTGGGAGGTCGCCGTCGTACGCGCCGAGCGCGTCGAGCGGGCTCTCGGCGAGGTCCATCCGGAACTCGACGGCGTCGGCGTGCTCGCGGGCCGCCGGCTCGTCGGCGAGGTCGGCCGTGGCCGCCGCGAGGACCGGGGTCTCGAAGTTCATGCTCTCAGCTCAGTCCGACCCGCCGAAAACTCGTTCGGCTGTTTCTCGTCACTGGAGGCGCAGCATCCGGCGTACTCGATGAGATGACCCGGACTGTGCGGTTGCGTGAGTGCATTCACCGCGAACGAGCGGAGTGAGTGAGCGGGCCAAGGAACCCCCGGAGGGGTGACGCAGGCTTTTGATCCACATTTTGCCAGGGAGCGAGTGAACGAAGTGAACGAGCGACCGCAGCAAAAGGTGGGATGGACTCGCCGGGATTTGAACCCGGGGCCTCTTCCTTGCGAAGGAAGCGATCTGCCACTGATCTACGAGCCCGCATCCCTCAGTACCCGGGCGGTCGGTTTGTAACTTGCGTTCTGTGCCGGGGTTTGTTCGTTCCGAGCAACCCCAGCCGACCGCTCACCAGCCCGAGCAGGAAGCCGGTGAAGTGGGCGACCAGCGCGACGCCCGGTGACCCGGTGAACACCGTGACGAGCACCGCGAGCACGCCGAAGACCACCAACTGGACGCGTCGGTTGAGGCCGAGGCGGTCGAGCACGGAGTTCGAGACCGGGTTGCCCGTGACGAGGTAGCCGAGCAGCGCGAAGATCGCCGCGCTCGCGCCGAGCACGCCGCTCCCGGTGAGGAAGACCTGGCTGAGGCCCGCTATCACGCCCGTCGTGACGAAGAAGGCGTGATACCGGACCCGCGAGGTGAACGACTCGATCGCGAGCCCCACCGGCAGGAGTACGAGCGCGTTCCCGAGCAGGTGGGCGAGGTTCGCGTGGGCGTAGACGCTCGTCACCAGCGACCACGGCCGAACGAGGAAGGACGGGCTCAACACGAAGAAGAAGCTCATCAGCCCGACCAACTGCAGGACCTGCTGGACGACGAACACGACCCCCATCACCGCGAGGGTCTGGAGGGTCGGGCTGTCGGCGAACCCGCGCATAGCCCCAGTTGTCACTCGCGGTAGAAAACTGCACGGGTCGGACGAAAAGCGCGACGCGCCGAACTCAGTCCTCGAGGACGATCTCGATCGAGACGTCGTTCGGCACCTGGATCCGCATGAGCTGGCGGAGCGCGCGCTCGTCGGCGTCGAGGTCGATCAGCCGCTTGTGGACCCGCATGTTCCAGTGGTCCCACGTCGCGGTCCCTTCACCGTCGGGTGATTTCCGCGCCGGGACTTCGAGCTGCTTGGTGGGGAGCGGGATCGGCCCGCTGAGGTTGACCCCCGTCTTGGTGGCGATCTCGCGAACGTCGTCGCAGATGTCATCCAGGTCTTCCGGGCTGGTGCCGGCCAGACGGACGCGCGCCTGCTGCATTATTTCTGGTTGACCGAGAGCACTTTGCCGGCGGCGATGGTCTGACCCATGTCGCGGATGGCGAAGCTCCCGAGCTCGGGGATCTCGGAGGACGGCTCGATGCTGAGCGGTTTCTGGGGGCGGACGGTGACGACCGCTGCGTCACCCGACTGGATGAAGTCGGGCTCCTCTTCGGCGACCTCGCCGCTGGCGGGGTCGATCTTCGAGTCGATCGACTCGATGGTGCAGGCCACCTGCGCGGTGTGGGCGTGGAACACGGGCGTGTAGCCCGCGGTGATCACGCTCGGGTGCTGCATCACGACGACCTGGGCCTGGAAGGTCTCGGCGACCTTCGGCGGGTCCTCGGCTGGACCACAGACGTCGCCACGGCGGATGTCGTCCTTACCGATGCCACGGACGTTGAACCCGACGTTGTCGCCGGGGCCGGCCGAGGGCACTTCCTCGTGGTGCATCTCGACACTCTTGACCTCGCCGGAGGCGTCCGAGGGCTGGAAGGAGACGTTGTCCCCGCCCTCGATGGTGCCGGTCTCGACGCGGCCGACGGGCACGGTACCGATGCCCGAGATGGTGTAGACGTCCTGGATCGGGAGTCGGAGCGGTGCGTCCGTGGGCGGCTGGGGCTCGGGCAGGTCGTTGAGTGCCTCGAGCACCGTCTCGCCGTCGTACCACGGCGTGTTCTCGGAGTCCTCGGCGATGTTGTCGCCCTCGAAGGCCGAGACGGGGATGAAGCCCGCGTCCTCGGTCGAGAAGTTGACCTGACCGAGCAGGCCTTTGACCTCTTCGACGGCCTCGTGGTAGCGACTCTCCTCGTAGTCGACCAAGTCCATCTTGTTGATGGCGACGATGAGCTGGTCGATACCGAGCGTTCGGGCCAGGAAGACGTGCTCCTGGGTCTGCGGCTGGACGCCGTCGTCAGCCGCCACGACGAGCACGGCGTTGTCGGCCTGGCTCGCGCCCGTGATCATGTTCTTCACGAAGTCGCGGTGGCCAGGGGTGTCGACGATGGTGAAGTAGTACTGGTCCGTGTCGAACTCCTGGTGGGCGATGTCGATGGTGACACCGCGCTCTCGCTCCTCGGCGAGGTTGTCCATGACGTAGGCGAACTCGAAGCCACCCTTGCCCTGGGCCTCGGCCTCCTCTCGCTGCTGTTCGATGACGTGCTCGGGGACGTTCCCGGTCTCGTAGAGGAGGCGTCCGACGAGCGTGCTCTTGCCGTGGTCGACGTGGCCGATTACGGCCAAGTTCTGGTGCGGTTTATCTGCCATTGGTAACTCACGCGCAGGTAGCGCTGTATCGGATGCCTACTGTGTTTCGAGTTAAAACGATTGCGGTATTTCGCGACCGCGGATCCGGCGATGCCGGGTGGCTTGGTACGCCTCAGCACGGTTTCCGATCCGTGCTCGAAACCACCCCCGCTCAGGAGAGCCGACCCACGTCCGCGAGCACTGCCGACGCCGTCTCGCGTCCGCCCGCGCCGCGCCCGCTGAGGTTCAACTCCCCGGCGTGCTCGGTCTGGAGCTGCACGATGTTTTTGGTGCCCGAGACCGCGAGGGTGCCGTTCGTGGGGACGAGCCGCGGCCCGACGCGCACCGACGGGCTGCCGTCGCCGACCACCACTTCGCCCACCAACCGGATCGTCCGGCCGTCTTCGGCGGCCAGCGAGAGCGCGTTCGGGGTGATCTCGGTGATCCCCACCACGTCGGCGTCGGCGAGGGTGGCCCCCGCGTCGCTCAGGACGTTCGCGAGGATCACACACTTGAGCGCGGCGTCGGTGCCGTCGACGTCGAAGGTGGGGTCGGTCTCGGCCACGCCGAGGTCCTGGGCCTCAGAGAGCACGTGTTCGTAGCCGAGCCCCTCGGCCGCCATCCGCGAGAGGATGAAGTTCGCGGTCCCGTTGAGCACGCCACGGGCCGCGGTGACGTTTCCGGGACCGAGGTCGGCCACCGTCGAGAGCACCGGGATCGCGCCGCCGACGGTCGCCTCGAAGAGGGCCTCGCCCTCGCTCTCGCGCTCGGCGGCTCGGAGGTCGGCGTAGCGCTCGGCGACCGGGCCCTTGTTCGCCAGTACGACGTGGGCGTCCCGCGCGAGCGCGCGCTCGACGTGGGTGAACCCGGGGTCGGCGTCGCCGAGGGTCGTGGGAGTTGCCTCGACGAGCACGTCGTAGTCGGCCTCGGGGAGGCTCGCGGGCTCGTCGTCGCCCACGGTTCCCTCCTCGGTCTTCCGGGCGAGAACCGCCTCGACGTCGATCCCGTTCGGGTCCGCGACCGCGCTCGTCGAGTCGCTGAGCGCGGTGACGCGGTGGCCGTAGGCCCCGGCGAGTTCGCAGACCGCGCGGCCGACCGCCCCACAGCCCGCGACCGCGACCCTCATCGGTCGGTCCCCGGGAGCGGTTCGATAACGAGGAGATCCTTCTCGTCGGCGACGGCGTGGACGGTTTCGAGCACGCGGTCGCGCTCGCCGGTCTGGGTCGCGAGCCGGATCCGGGCGCTCGACGGTTCGCTGGTACCGTCGGTGGCCGAGAGCGCGACGTCGGCGACCGAGGCGCTGGTGCCGTCGAGTCGCGAGAGGGTATCCGAGAGGTCGGTCTCGACGAGGTCGCCGACGAAGACGATCGAGAGCTCCTCGCCGTAGCGCTCCGCGCCGGCCTGGATCACGTTGACGTCGCCCTCGCGGAGCGCCGAGACGATGGTCTCGAAGCGCTCGGGCGTGGCTTCGAGGTCGACCTCGACGGGGACCCGTCCGCGAGGGGTCAGCGAGCCGCGCTCGTGGAAGATCGAGAGGAGGTTCCCGCCGTTCTCGGCGATCGGCGAGAGCGCGCTGAGGAGTTCGCCGGGTTCGTCGACGAGTTCGAGCCGGACGGTGTAGGCCGAGGCCGACGGCGACGGCTCGCTCATCGAGCGCTCACCACCGACGAAACGAGGCAGTTCATGCCGGTGGTCGTACAGCAGCGGTGATAAATCCCACACTCTCCGCTCAGTGGGACGGCTATCGAGTGCCGAAACGGCGGTCCCGCCGGCCGCCGTGCGGCGGTGCGGCGGCCGCGTTGCGGTTGCGGTGCTTGGCGTCTCGGCGGTTGCGGCAGTGGTGCGGTCCTGGTGGATGAAGGGCGAGCGCGACCGGAGGGAGCGCGAGGGCTTCGGCGGAGGCGGGTGCATTGCTGTGCGGAAATGTGAGTGGTTGTACCGCGAGCGAACGCGAAGCGTGAGCGAGCAGCCTTTTTAGTCCAGGTTTTTGCGAGGAGTGGTTCGCCGGAGGCGAACCCGACGAGGAAAAAAGTGGGGCCGGATTACCTGACTCGGACGATCCCCGAGCGGATCACCCGATGGTTCGGGATGATGAACTCCTCGGTGTCGTTCTCGACGTGGATCGCGAAGACGTCGATCTCTTGGACGATCCCGTCCATCCCGTCGATCCGGACCTCGTCACCGATCGAGACGGGTTCGGAGAGCAGGAGGTAGAAGCCGGCGGCGCTCGACGCGAGGAGGTCCTTGCACGCGAGCCCGCCGAGGAAGACGAGGCCGAAGGCGTAGGCTGCGAAGAGCACGAGGAGGGCGTCGTCGGCGACGTCGAGCTGGCCCAGCGCGACCAGCACCGCGACGAAGACGATGCTGTACTTGATGAGCTCGGGGATCAGTCCGGCATCGGGGAGTTTGACGTTCCGGAGGCGTTCGGAGGCGAGGAGTTCGGCGCGGTCGGCGAGCACGAGCCCGAAGATAACCACGAGCGCCGCGACGAGTAGCTGCGGGAGGAAATCGATGAACCGACTGAGATAGAGGGTGGCGTCGAGGATGGACGAGACGGTGAGCGCGAGCACGAGGAACACGATGAACACGAACAGCGCCACTACCCCCGCGAGCACGGAGACGGTCGAGGTGCCGAGCCGTTGGGCGGCCCGGTCGGAGGTGGTCCCCTCGACGGCGTCCTCGACGCCGACCGCGATCAGGACCTGGCCGGCGAGCCGGTCGACGAGGTAGCTCACCAGTACGCCCACGATCAGCACACCGACGACCAGCACGAGGCTGATCCGTCCCGAGAGGAGGTTTCCGATCAGGGTTCCGAGGTTCGCCATCAGTAATCCTCCGGGTCGATCTCGAGCACCAGCTCGCCACCCTTGAACGCCCGCACCAGCCTATCGCTCTCGCTCAGCGCCACCGCGATGGCGTTGGTATCCCGCGTGACCGAGGCCGCCGCCATGTGGCGCGTGCCGAGCCCCTTCGGGATGTCGACACCCTCGCCGTGGGCTTCGAGATAGCGGTAGGCCGAGACGATCTTCCCCGCGTCGCTGATCACGAACGCGCCGTCGAGTCGCGTGAACTCCTTGACCATCACGTCCACGATCGGGTCGCCGACGTGGACGTGGGACTTCTCGAACGGGTTGTACGAGAGCGGTCGGGACTTGTTCATCACCTTGCCGGCGTCGCCGACGACGAACAGCGCGCCGACGGGTTCGCCCTTCTGGCCCTTCTGGCCAAGCTCGACCGCGACGTCGATCACGGCGCTGATCACGTCGGGGTCGGCTCGGGAGTTCGTGAGGAGGTCGTAGGTGCCGAGCGGTTCGAAGTCGCCGACGCGCACGCGGGTCACGTTGTCGATGGTCTCGTCGAAGAGCTTCGTCGCACACACGATCTCGTCGCCCTCGGCGACGTAGCCCTCGTCGGTCGCACCCTCGATCCCGAACCGGATCCGCTCGGCAACGTCGACGAACTCCAGGGGCAGCTCCACGAACCGCTCCGCGCCGACGTCGTTCTCGTCCGCACACACCACCACGTCGACGTCGTCGACGTCGAGGGACCGCTCGTAGTAGGCCGCGCTCGGGGAGAACAGCACCACCGTCTCGGCCCCCTCGACCACGTCATCGAGGAGGGCGCGCAGGGTCGCCATTGGTCGATACGGGTCTCTCGCGGCGCAAAAAGGTTGTGACACCGCGGTCCGCCAATTTCCGTTCCACGGGCTCTTCACGCCCGTTCTCCGTGGTCCCGCCCACCACCGCACCGAAACGTACACGGTCTTCCATACTCGTTTGATTGCGAGAGCTAATGCGGGTGTATGCAACGACGCCGATTCCTCACCGGCGTGGCGAGCGGCGGAGCCGTGGGAGTGCTGGCCGGCTGTATGGGGGCGGGCGAGGGCGTCGACGCCCGACGTGTGACGGTCAACGCCATGTATACGTTCGACGGGGTGCTCTCGCTCCCCGTTTCCCTCGGGCGAGCCGGTAGGACTGAATGGCTCCACGTCGAGGTGACCGTAGAGCACTATGACTGTTCGCGCGGGAATCGTCGGGGCGGGTGGCATCGCAGGGATGGGTATCCTCGGGATGGACGACGAGAGGACGATCGGGCGCGAGAAGAGCACCGCCAGCCACGCCGGTGGCTACGCGGCCACCGACGGGATCGAGCTCGTGGCGGTCGCCGACGTCGACGACGAGACCCTCGCGCGGTTCGGAGAAACGTGGGAGATCCCCCAAAGCAGACGGTACGCGAGCCACGAGGCCATGCTGGCCGAGGAGGACCTCGACGTGGTCTCGGTCTGCACCCCGTCGTTCCTCCACCATCGCCACGTCCGCGACGCAGCGCGGTCGGCCGCGGATCCCGACGTGATCTGGTGTGAGAAACCGGTCGCGTCCTCGGTTTCCGACGCGAACGAGATGGTCGAGGTCTGTGCGGAGACCGACACCGAACTCCTCGTGAACCACTCCTTCCGGTTCACCGAGAAGCTCCAGCGACTCCGGGCGCTCCTCCGCGAAGAGGACCTCGTCGGCGAGGTCAGGGCCGTAAACGCACAGTTCCGGATGGAGCTCCTCCGGAACGCGACCCACCTCCTCGACACGCTCGTCTATCTCCTCGATGCACGCGCCGAGACCGTCGCGGGCCACATCACCGGGGTCAACGAGGCCGTCGACTCCCTCGACGCCGGGCAGGACGTCGACGATTCCGGCGGCGGCGGGTTCGTGGTACTGGACGACGGAACGTTCACGACCGTCGACTGTACGGTGCCCCGCGACATCTCCTCGATGTCGTTTCAGATCACCGGGACCGAGGGGAAGCTCTACCTCAACAACGACGACGGCGAGTGGCGCTACTGGCGGCTCGACGACGGCGAGCACGTCGAAGCCCCGCTGCCGGGTATCGAGGACGCCTGGACCTGGGACGAGGACTACCGGCGGGCGTTCCCGAACGCCGCCGAACACGTCCTGGCGCTCGCGAACGGCGACGCCGAAAACCACTCGACCGGCGCGGAGGCCACGCGTTCGCTCGAAATCATCGTCGGGTTCTACCTCTCGCACTACACCGGCGGCCAGGTCAGTGTGCCGTTGGACCGGCCGCTCCGCGATGTGGAGATCACTTCTTGGTGAGTTGTTGGAGGCAGTACTGGCCTGACCTAAGTTAGATGTGCTCGCTCACTCCGTTCACTGTGCGTGAGTGGGGAGCTAGCAATTCTACCGCGAGCGACCGGAGGGAGCGAGCGGGCCAAGGAACCCCCGAGCGGAGCGAGTGGGGTGACACAGTCTGCGTGAGTGGAACGAACGCAGGCTCGGCAGAGCGTCGCTCTGCCGGTGGCTTTTGATCCACATTTTGCCAGGGAGGCCGCTTCGCGGCCGACCGCAGCAAAAGGTGGAGTGGGACCGGATTTGAACCGGAGCCGGACGTGCTCGCTCACTCCGTTCGCTGCGCGCGACCGGCAGGGTTCAAATCGGTCCTGCTCGTTCGTTCCGTCCGCTCGCTCCGCTCGCGTCCGTCACTCACTGCGCGGGACCGGATTTGAACCGGCGGACCTCTACAGGACAGCGTCCTAAGCGCTGCGCCGTTTCCTGGCTTGGCTACCCGCGCGCATTCCCGAGTTCCCGCGAGGCGGAAAAGAACTTATCGGCTCAGTCGACCAGCCGACTCTTGATCGCCTCGCCGAGACTCGAATCCTCGTCGATCTCGTCGAGGGCTTCGAGTTCGTCGCCGACGCCGATCTCCCCGCCCTCGACGACGCTCGCACAGATGCCGCCGCGTCGGTTCTTGAGCGCCTTCGCCACGCCCTCCTCGTCGGTGACCTGCTCGACGTGGGCGCAGGGCGGGCGCGGGCGGGTGCCCTCGAAGACCGTCTCGCCCACTCTGAACTGTTTGTCGAGCAGGTCGTGGACCGAGACGCCGCTGGTGACGATGTTCCGCCGGTGGCGGCCGTCCGAGAGGTCGATGTCGTACTCCTCCCTGATCTCCTCGATGGCCTCGCTCTCGATGAAGGTGACTTCGCACTCGTCCATCCCGGAGTAGTAGCCCGTCCCCGTCATGTAGCGGTCGCCGCGGAGTCCCTGGCGCTCGACGGCCTCGATCCCCTCGACCTCGTTCATCGGCGCGGAGCCCTCGTCCGTGGTGAAGATCGTCTCGACGGTGGCCATACCCGGATCTGCATCGCGGTTCACATAGCCCTTCCCCACGAGATTTACGTCTCGGAGCCGTAGTGCGGATATGTACCGGGCGCGCGACGAACGCGACAATCGCGAGTGGCTCGCCGAACTCGATTCGGCGGCCGACGCGCTCGACCTCGACCCCGCGACCCGCGACCGCGCGGCCGACCTCTTCCTCTCGACCGCGCCCGAGAACGACCGCTCGAAACCCGCCGCGCTGGCCGCGAGCGTCTACGCCGCTGGGCTGATCGCGGGCGACCGCCGCTCACAGACCGCGGTCGCCGAGACGGTCGGCGTCGCGCGGCTCACGATCCAGAACCGGTGGCGCGACCTCCTCCGCGAGGCGGGGCTCGACCCGCCGGCGTGGTAGTTCGGAGAACTACTCCGGTCGAGGGCGGCCCTCGCGTTCGGGTGTGAGATTGCCGTGGGCGTCGATCTCGCCGCGGACGATCCGGGTGCTCGAAACGATGTCGCCGTCCTCGGCCGCGAGGTGGTCGACCACCTCGATGTCGAGCGGGTCGAGCCCCGCTTCCGCCCGGCGCTCGTTCACCGCCTGCCCGCCGTTCTCGGTCTCGGGCGAGACCACGAGCACGTCGAAGTCCTCCTCGGCGGCGATCCCGGTCGGCTCGTCGAGCCGCCGGATCTCGTACTCCCGGTCGTGCTCCTCGGCGAGCGTCGCGAGTTCGGCGTCGAGGTCCGCCCGGCGCTCCTCGAACGGCCGGACGTAGCGCTCCTCGTGTCTCGTCTCTCGGGCGAGGTCGTCGCTCGTCAGCCCCACGGTGACGTCGCCGCGCTCGAACGCGTGGTCGAACAGCCGTCGATGGCCGTCGTGGATCGGGTCGAACGTGCCGCCGAGCGCGACCTTCATGCCCGCCAGTCAGCCGCGGGCGGCTTAGTGGCTTCGCTCCTCACCGCTCGTCGCCGTCGTCCCGCTCGACCGGGATCGTCACCGGCTCGCTGCGTTCGCGCTCCGGGAACGACCGGCCGCCCAGCCCGCCGAGCCGGAACCGCTCGTCGATCGCGTTCTGGATCCGGCCGAGCGCCACGTCGAGCGCTTCCTCCGGGGCGATCGCGGTGTAGCGCTCGCCGTTGCCCGTTCCCACGCGGCGCTCGACGACTCCCTCGGCTTCGAGGTCGTCGAGCACTCGCTCGACGGTGGTCGGATAGAGTCCCGTCTCCTCGGCGAGCGCTTCCGCCGTCGAGTCCGGGCGCTGCCGGAGACCGACGTACACCTGGGTGCGCTTGTCGGTGTCGAACGCGGCAGAGAGCACGTCGACGACCCCCTCGGCGTCCGGCTCGGGACGGGCGGTGCCCCGCTGACGGTCGAGCTCCGCCCGCAGGTCGGCGGGTTCGACGTCCGACGGTTCGTCCTCGGGTGGATCCGGGTCGTCGGTGGACATGACTACCGAGAGCCGCTCGTCGAGTAAAAGCCTTGTTCACAGCATGAGCGCGGCACAGACGCCATCGAGCCCATCGGATTCGAGAAGCCGGCGCTGTCTCGCCGCGCCGCTTTCGGCGGCCGCGACGCGCGCGATCCCGTCGACGCCGAGCCGGTCGGCTTCGCGCTCGACCGCTTCCGTGAGCCCTATCGTGCCGGTCCCGTCGCGGTCGATGAACGTCGCGTCGTGGCCGTACCGAAGCGCACGCCACTTGTTCTCGTCGAGGAGTTCGCGCCGGAGCGGCGGCGCGCCCGAACCGTCCCCCGAGCGGTAGGTCGCCCACGGGTCCGCCGTGCGTTCGTATCGCTCCACGAGGTCCAACACGAGCGCGTGGACGTACTCCACGAACGCGAAGACAACCTCGGGGTCGGCCTGCCCGTCGGGGGCGCGAACCTCCACGGTGCCGTTCTCGGTGTGCGGGCGGACGTCATACCAGAGCTCGCCGCGGTCGTTGATCGACCCGCGTTCGACCATGAGCCGCTCGAAGTCGCGATACGCCGCGAAATCGCGGAACGCTGTCGGGACCCCGGTGTTCGGGAGGTTCTCGAAGATCTTCGCGCGCGCGGAGGCGAGCCCGGTGTCGAAGCCGTTCCAGTAGGGCGAGTTCGCCGAGAGCGCGAGCATCACGGGCAGGAACCAGCGGATCTCGTTCGCGATCCAGGTGGCCTTCTCGGCGTCGTCCACCCCCACGTGGACGTGGATCCCCGCCGTCGTATTGCGATGCTGTGGATACTGAATCCTGTCCAGCTGGGCGCGATACCGTGGCTTCTCGGCGTGTTCGAGCTCGCGCCACTTCGCCGCCGGGTGGAGGCCCGCCGCCGCGATACCATACCCGTGTGATTCGGCGTGCTCGACCAGCGCCGCCCGCACCTCGTGGAGCTTCTCGTGGGCCTCGTCGAGGTCCGCACACGTCGGGGTCTGGGTCTCGATGACGCACTTGAAGAGTTCGTGGTCGAGGCGGCCGTCGAGGATCGGGGGCGGGTCGGTCTCGTAGACGAGTTCGTCGGTGCCCGACGTGGGCCGACCGCGCTCGTCGACGACGTAGAACTCCTCTTCGATCCCGACAGTCCCCATCCGAGTGAAGTTCTCGGCCGAACCCACGTCCATTGCGCCGAGATACCTGCTCACCGGATTAAAACCCCACCTTTTGCTGCACTCGCTCGTTCGCCTTCGGCTCACTCGCTCGCTGGCAAAATGTGGATCAAAAGCGCTGCGCGCTCCCGTTGGTCGCGCTTGCGCCCGCTCACTCACTTCGTTCGCTCGCGGTACAATCCCCTACTCCCGCACCAGCACAGGCACCGCCGAAGCCCTCACTCGCTCCGCTCGTTCGCCCTTCATCCACCAGGAGAGCGGTGCTCTCCTGAGCCTCGGCTCGCTTACGCTCGCCGAGACACCAGGCCCACACCGCAACCGCACCGCTGGCGGGCGGCCAGCGCCGCGAAAAATCCCGCCTTCGGCCTACGACGTGACGATCTCGATCTCGTGGCCGTCGGGCCCCTTCGTGAACGCGTAGTTGTGGTCGCAGGACTCGGGATCTCGGTAGTCCTCGGCCTCGCGGGTCATCAGGGTCTCCCAGGCGTCGTCGAGGTCGTCCGTCCGAACCGCGACGTGGCCCCACGCGTCGCCCATCTCGTAGGACCGTCCATCGTAGTTGTAGGTGAGCTCGACGCTCATCGCCTCCTGTGGGCTGTCGCGCGGCGCGACGAAGTAGTTCGCGAAGGAGTCGGCCTCCCACTTGCCCTCGGGCTGGGTCTCGTACTCGAACTTGCGAGCCCAGAAGCCGATCTGCTGGTCGGCGTCCTCGACACGCATCATGGTGTGGTCGAGGCTCCACTTCGCGCCGTAGTCCCGTTTGACGATCTCGATCTCGTGGCCGTCCGGGTCCTTCACGAAGGCGTACTTGTTGTCACAGGACTCGGGGTCTCGGTAGTCCTCGACACCCTCGTTCATGAGCTCGTCGTACGAGGACTGGAGCTCGTCCTCCGGGACTCGCACCGCGATGTGACCCCACGCGTCGCCCATCTCGTAGGAGCGCCCGTCGTGGTTGTAGGTGAGTTCGAGCAGCGCGCCGTCCTCGTGGACGTCCGTTGGTCCAAGAAAGACGTTGGTGAAGCTGTCGGCCTCCCAGCGGCTCTTCTCCTCGTAGTCGAGATGGGTCGTGTACCAGTCGATGCTCTCGTCCAGGTCCTCGACGCGCATCATGGTGTGGTCGAGCGTTCCGTCCATACCCTCGCTTGGGGTCCGCCCCTCGAAAAACCTACTGTGACATCGTACCGCACAAACCCCCGACCCGTGCCCTCACTCACGCGACGCCGACAGCCAACGCTGCCCCGACGAGCGCCAGTCGAGAACGCCCAATCCGACCAACAGCACCGCTCCGATCGGTACCGCGACGTAGCCTTCCGCCGTCCAGAACCCGAGCGCGAACGTGAGCTGGCTCAGCCCCGCGACTACGAGCAACCCGTCCGTCACCCGTCGGTCCTCGTAGGAACCGAGCAGGCTACTCGCGAGCGCCAGCAGCCACAGCCCCACGCTGGTCGGCCACGCCAGCAGGCGCTGGGGGAGGATGGAGAAGACGCTCGCGAACGGGAGGAAGTCGGGGACCGCCCGCGAGAGATACGCCGGCAGCGTGACGAAGTTCCCGGTATAGCTGAGGAGTCCGGCGGAGAAGTAGGCCTCCTGACCGCCGGGATAGAACAGGACGACCCAGGGCACGAGTCCAACGACGACGACCGCGAGCACGCGTCGCCGGTCGCGGCTCATCGCCGTGCGACGATCCGGAGGACGTCCTCGTCGGCGAGTTCGTGTTCTCTCCCTACCTGCTGGTCGTCGTGTTTCGCGCTCGGGCCGCTCACCCGCGCGAACCGGAACCGGTCGTCGAGGTCCCCGCCGAGCTTCTTCGCCGCGTCGCCGACCGTCTGCCCCGCCTTGAGCACCAGCGGCTCCTCGTAGTCGGGTCCGCGCCCCGGTTTGTCCATGTAGACCCGGATGAGATCGAGCCCCTGCCAGATCTCCTCGCGGAGCGCGTCGAGGCCCTTCTCCTCCTCGGCGCTGATGAACACCGCCTCCTCGGGGTCGATGTCGTGTTCGCGAAGCTCCCGGTTCACGGTTTCGAGGTAGTCCTGGTCGATCAGGTCGGCCTTGTTGACCGTCACCAGCGAGGGGAGGTAGACCCGGTTTTCGAGGATCCCGTCGAGCAGGAGGTCCAGATCCACCGACTCCGTGATGGCGACGTCGGCGTTGACGTAGCCGCGCTCGCGGAGGACCTCCCGAACCGTGTCGGGTTCCAGGTCGACCTCGGGTCCCAGCGTGACGTCGATCCCTCCCTTCCCTTTCGGGGTGATCCGAACCCGCGGCGGCCGGGTATCGAGTCGAATTTTGTTCTCGTAGAGGTCGCGTCGGAGGGGTTCGTACCGGTCGATCTCGAACACCGAGAGCACGAACACCACGAGGTCAGCGGTTCTGATAACCG
>NZ_QZWE01000039.1:0-25445 GCF_003602035.1 Halococcus sp. IIIV-5B
GTCGAACCCGCCGCGTTTCTCGGCCTGCTCGAAGCGGTCGTGGCCCATCTGGTCGTAGGCTTGGCGTTTCTGGTCGTCGGTCAGCACCTCCTTTGCCTTCTTCGCCTGTTTGAACTTCTCGTCGGCGTTCGGGTCGTCGGAGACGTCGGGGTGGTACTCGGAAGCCTTCTCGCGGTAGGCCTGTTTGACCTCGTCCTCGCTCGCGTCGCGCGAGACGCCGAGCACCGAGTAGAAATCCTCGCTCATTGGTTGAGGACACTATCGGCTTGAGACACTTCAACAGAACGGCTCCTCGGCCCGTGCCTCCCGCCCAGCAAAACGGTTATACGAGCTACTGTCCCATCTCCGGACGAATGAGTACCATTAGCGAGATCTCGATCCCCGCCTCGACGTTCGTTCTGGGCGAGACGCTCGAAGCGGTTCCCGAGGCCACCTTCGATATCGAGCGGGTGGTCGCCCACGACAACGAGCGGGTGTTGCCGTTCGTCTGGGCGAGCGCCCCCGGCCGCGAGGCGCTCGAAGACGCTCTCGACGCCGACCCGAGTGTGGAGGACGTCGAACTCCTCTCGGACCTCGAGGACGAGTGGCTCTACCGGATGGCCTGGGTGGACCACGTCGAGTTCGTGGTTCACGCCCTCCTCGAAGAGCAGGCCACCGTCCTCAACGCCCACAGCGAGGACGGGCAGTGGCACCTCCGACTGCTGTTTCCCGACCGGGAGTCGCTCTCGCGAACCTACGAGTTCTGCGAGGAGCACGACATCCGGCTCGACGTCAAGACCATCTACGAGATGGACAGCGAGCGCCACGGCCGGTTCGGCCTCACCGAGGAACAGTCCGAGGCGCTCAGCGCGGCCTTCGAACACGGCTACTACGAGGTTCCCCGCGGCGTCTCGGTCGAGGCGCTCGCCGAGAAGCTCGACATCTCCCATCAGGCGCTCTCCGAACGGTTCCGCCGCGCCCACGGCAACCTCATCGAGAACACGCTGATCATCGGTGCCGACAAGGAGACCGACTCGCGACCCACGCCCGAACTGTAGTCCTTCCTCCCGACGGTCGCCTCGTGCCCGACTCTCGCTATTCCTCGTTTCGCGCCCGCTCGATCGCCGACATCGCGCCCCGGAGCACACCGCGAAGCGTCGCGACTTCCCGGCCCGTCGGATGGGCGCGTCCGAGCAGTCGGCGGAACAGCCGGCCGGTCTTCGCACGTTTCTCGGGCGGATGATCGATGGTCTCCAGCAGCGTCCCGAACTGGTCGTAGAGCCCGCCGAGCGCGGCTTCGTCGGCCCGTGTGTGGCGGTCGGGGTGGTGGACCTCGGCGAGCCCCAGCTCCCGGAGTTCGTAGAGGGCGACCGTCGCGGCCTGGCCGAGGTTCAGGACGGGGTAGTCGGGGCTCGCCGGGATCGAACACACCTCGTCGATCCGTGCGAACTCGGCGTTCGAGAGCCCCGTGCCCTCGCGACCGAACACGAGCGCGACGTCGGCGTCGACGCCGGCGAGGTGCTCGCGGAGTTCGACGGGCGTCTTGAACGGATAGCGGACGGGATGGCCGTCGTCCTCGCCGGTGATGGCGGTGAAGCCGACGGTGTAGTACCCCGAGACGAGGTCGTCGAAGTCGAGCACCGCGTGGTTCGGGAGGACGTCCTCGCGGGCGTGCCCCGCGAAGCCGTAGGCCTCGCCGTCGGGGTCGAGTTCCGGAGGATCGACGAGCAACAGCTCCGAGAAGCCGAAGTTCTTCATCGCCCGCGCGATGGTGCCGACGTTACCGGGGGTCCCCGCGCCGACCACCGCGACCGATATCGACCCCATTACTCGAAGTCCAGCCCGTCGAGGTCGACCGCGGTGGCCTGGCGTTCGACGTCGGCCGCCGACCCGCCGACCGCCGCCGGCACCCCCGACGGGTCGGTGTCGACGTGTTCGATCCCGCCGTACCCCTCGGGCGCGCGATTCCCGTCGGCGAACCACTCGTGGAAGGCGTCCTGGAGCTCGTCCTCGCCCCGGTAGCTCGCCCCGCTCTCCTCGCGAAACCAGTAGAGGAAGTCGGGTTCGTGATGTTCACAGAGCACGACCTCGTGGAGGGGTTCGCCGTAGACCGACGCGGCCTCGTGGCACGCGTCGAGGTCGTCGTCGCCGTGGATCAGCCAGCAGGCGTGACACGGCGAGCCGACGAGCTGGCGAAGCCGGACGACACGGTGTCTGGTGTCGTGGTCCATGGCTTCGAGCGGCTTCACGTCCCCGTCGGCGTCGAACACCGCTCCCTCGTCGAACCGCCAGCCCCGCAACCCGATGCTGACTTTCCCCATACCCCGGATCGGTCGTTCGGGGTGAAAAGTCACGCGTGTCCCCGGTCGCGACCCGTTCGTCGATTCGAAGGGGGGAACGAGGGGCGGTCGCGTCGTTCGGACCCGTCGTCAGTTCCCGCCGGTGCCGGCGATCCCGCCGACGCCGCCGTTGCCGCTGTCGCCCTCGTGGTCACCGAACTCGACCTGCTGGTTGGTGACGTCGACGCTGAACTCGGCCTGGTTGGTGTCGGTGTGTGTCACCCCCTCGGTCGTTTCGAGTTCGGCCGTGATCTTCACGCCGATCGGACCGACGGTCTCGGTCTCGCCGTCCTCGTCCGCCTGGAACTCCCACTTGGTCCACGACTTCGAGTTGTCGAGCAGACTGAGCTTGTTCTCGAAGGTGTACTCGCCCTCGCCGGACTCCCCGACGTCCGAGAGCTGTGCGGTTTCGCTTCCCATCGTCTCGTACCAGCCGCTGAGGTTGTTGCCCTCGGCTTCGAGGGTGAACGTGATCGATTCGGGCGACGAATCGAGGGCCGACCACGAGTAGGTGGGTTTCGGCTGGAACCAGATGTCGTTGATGGAGCCGTCCGCCGAGGTGATGCTCACGTCGTCGGCGGTGAAGGTCTGCTCTTCGAGCGCGAACACCGGTTCGGCGGCGAAATACTGGAACCCGCCGACGCCCACCACACCGGCGACGCCGACCGCCCCCGCCCGCCGGAGCACGCCTCGCCGAGTCAAACCGCTTTCGTCGTTACCGTCGTCTTCGGACATATACCATCGTTGGTGATGCCCGAAGGTATCTCCGGTGTCTAGCTGTCTAGACCGATCGTGAACGATCGCGATGATCCTATGACGGTAGTCGGCGAGGGTCATCGTATCGCCCGCTGGAGCGCGCGAAGCCGCTCGATCCGGTCGTCGGTGTCGGGATGGGTGCGCAGCACTCGCGCCACGAACGCCCGGATCGGCTTCGTCGCGTTGTAGAGGTGTGGCGTCCGGTCGCCGTCCGGTCCGAGCATCACGGGGTCGTCGTCGGTCTCCGCCGGCTCGAACGGGACGATAGAGAAGGCCGCCACGCTCGCGCTCGACCGCACGTCCTCGCTCGGGAGGCCGACCGACGTCCCGTCGAGCGTCGAGAGCGCGCTCGCGAGGGTCGCCGGCGACCCGGTGATGGCGACCGCCCCGCGGTCGGCCGCGACCTCCCGATACCGCGAGAGGAGGCTGAGCAGGACGCGTCCGACGGCCCAGAACAGCCACGCGACTGGGAACACGAACGCTCCGACGATCCCGTTCGACGATTGGTTCGTCTCCCTCATATCCCGCTCGGCCCATCCCATGATGGTGTGCGCGATCACCGTCGGGAGCGACAGCGCCATCATCACCGCGACGTCGCGGTTCTTGACGTGGGCGAGTTCGTGGGCGACGACCGCCGCGAGTTCGTTCTCGTCGAGCGCGTCGAGCAGGCCGGTCGAGACCACCATCGTCGCGCCCGCCTGCGTGTAGCCGACGGTGAACGCGTGCGGCGCGGCGGTC
Organism: Halococcus sp. IIIV-5B; assembly: GCF_003602035.1. Classification (NCBI taxonomy): domain Archaea; kingdom Methanobacteriati; phylum Methanobacteriota; class Halobacteria; order Halobacteriales; family Halococcaceae; genus Halococcus; species Halococcus sp. IIIV-5B. Next base: position 3,813 of record NZ_QZWE01000039.1, read on the forward strand.
TCTATCACCGAAACCGTGGGAACCGGGAGGTCGGCCTGCTGGGCGGTTCGGCTCACAATCCGATGGAGGTCGGGAAAGCGCTCCGGCGTCGTCCCGCGAACGGCCACGTGTCGGAGCACGAGCGTGTCGCCGAAGACCCACTCGACGGCGACGATGCCCGCGATGAACACCACCGCTGCGGCCGCACCTACCGCCTCGGCCAGCGACGGCGGGAAGTAGCCACCCGAAGCGAGGAAGGCCGCTAGGTACGAGAACACGCCGAACAGCACACCCGCGAAGGCCGCCGCGACGAGGGCCAGCGCGACGGTCGCCAGCACCATTCGGGCCCGGAGTTTCCATTCCACACGCCAGTTCATCTACTGTAAACTCGAATCGACTCGAAATATAACTGTCGAACCGATATATCTCGTTCGTCTCCCGATATGTCGCTCGCTCACGAGCGGTACGTCGGTCTCCCGAGCGCTCCCCGGTCTCCGGACGTAAACGGTATCGAGACCGGGGTCGAGTCTCGCGGTGTCCGATGAACACCTGTGAGGTCTGTGACGCGCCGCTCCGTGGCACCGCATCGACCGACCCCGTCAGCCACGGGGTCGCGAACTATCACGTCTGCTCGTACACCTGCGAGACGGTTCTCCACGACCGATTCGCCCCGAACGTCGGCAGCGAGCCCCGTCCGTAATCGGACCGGCTTTGTGGCCCCATCCCCGATATCCACCATGCAGACCGTCGAGGCCGCCGGACTCCGGATCGGCGACGACCACCCGCCGCGAGTCATGGGCGTGCTCAACGTCAGCGACGAGTCGACCTACGGCCCGAGCGTGTTCACCGACCCGAACGAGGCCGCGGGCTACGTCGACGGCCTCGTCGAGGAGGGCGCGGAGATCGTCGATATCGGGCTCGAATCCGCCAACAAGCGCTTCGAGGTCCTCTCGGCCGACGAAGAGCTCGATCGGCTCGACACCGCGTTCGAGACTCTCGACCGGACTACACACGACGCGGTGTTCTCGATCGAGACCCGCTATCACGAGGTCGCGGCGGCCGCGCTGGATGGGGGTTTCGACATGGTGAACGACATCTGCGGCTTCGCCGACCCGGAGATGGCACCGACCTGTGAGGCCCGCGACGCCGCGGTAGTGAAGATGGCGAGCCCGCCCGACCTCGAACGGCCCGGCGCGCTCACCACCGTCGAGGAGATCCACGACGCGCTCGCCCGCGACCTCACCGACAAGACCATCGTCGACCCCGCTTTCGGCGGGTGGAGCGAGGCCAAGACCCTCGACGACGACCGCGAGATCTTCCATCGCCTGGGGGAGTTCCGCGACCTCGATAGACCGATGCTGGTCTCGATCAACCGGAAAAACTTCCTCGGCGAGGTCGTGGGCCGGGAGACCGACGAGCGCCTCCCCGCGAGCCTCGCGGCGACCGCCCTCGCGGTCGAGCGCGGTGCGAACGTCATCCGGACGCACGACGTGGCCGAGACCCGCGACGCCGCCCTCATCGGCGACGCGTTCGGCGCGGGTCGCGGCGACCGATGAACTTCACCGAGTGGAATCCCGTCTACGAAGTGATCCTCACGGACTTCGGCTTCGAGCGCGCCGCCGACGAGGCGATCCGTGACCGACTCGCCGAGTTCGCCGAACCGTTCACCCTCGACCGCCTCGACGTCGCTGGCGAACCCGTCGTGGTCGCCGGTGCCGGCCCCTCGATCGAAGCGGACCTGGATGGATTCGACGGGTCAGCGCGGGTGTTCGCCGCCTCGACCGCCGCCGACCGCTGTCTCGACCACGGCATCGAGGTCGACTGCATGGTGACGGACCTCGACAAGAACCCCGAGACCGCGAAACGGCTCTCCCACGAGGGAACCCCGGTCGTGGTCCACGCCCACGGCGACAATCGGGAGCTGGTCGAGCGCTGGGCTCCCGACCTCGACACGCGGAACGTGCTCGCGACGACCCAGGCCGCACCGGTGGAGGCGGTGAGGAACTTCGGTGGGTTCACCGACGGCGACCGCGCGGCGTTTCTCGCCGACCACTGCGGGGCGAGTGACTTGAAATTCGCCGGTTGGGATCTCGACGACCCGTCAGTGGACGCGATGAAACGGCGAAAACTCGGCTGGGCCGAACGGCTGCTCTACTGGCTCGAACAGCGCCGCGGCGGGCGATTCTCTGTGCTCGACGGCCGGCGTGAGGGGATCGATAGCAGCGCGTTACCGGTCGATTAGGGTTCGAGAACGACCTTCCCCGAACTCTCTCGATTCTCGATGTGTTCGTGGGCGGCCGCCGCCTCCGAGAGCGGGAATGTCTCGCCGACCACGACTTCGAGGTCGCCGCCGGTGAGCAGCTCCGTGAGGTGCTCGATCGCACCGAGGACGCGGCCCGGGTCGCGCTGCATCGACTGGCCGAGGTGGTAGCCGTAGACGGTGAAGTTGTTGAACAACAGCGTACTCGTGTCGAGCTGGCCGGGCTGGCCGCTCGCCGCGCCGTAGGCGACCATCCGGCCGCCGTGGGCGAGGCAGTCGAGGCTCTGCTGACTCGTCTCGCCACCGATGCCGTCGAGCACGAGGTCGACCCCTTCGCCGTCCGTCTCCTCGTTGACGGCCTCGACGAAGTCCGTCTCGGTGTAGTCGATCAGGTGGTCCGCGCCGAGGCGTTCGGCGAGGTCGCGTTTCTCTTGGGTGCTCGCGGTGCCGAAGACCTCCGCGCCGGCCTCGCTCGCGAGTTGGACCGCGGCCGTGCCGACCCCGCCCGCGGCGGCGTGGACCAGCACCCGCTCGCCCTCCTCCAGCCCGCCCCACTCGAAGAGGGTGTTGTGCGCCGTGAGGAACTGGACCGGGAAGCCCGCCGCCTCGGCGAACCCCATCGACTCGGGGACGTCGAACAGCCCCGCGGCGTCCGCCGTGACTGACTCGGCGTAGGCCTGGTTCGTCATCGCCACGACGCGCTCGCCGACCTCGCGCTCGACGCCCTCGCCCACGGCGTCGATGGTACCCGCGGCCTCCATCCCGGGGACGTAGGGCGGCTCCGGGCCGCCCTGGTAGTGGCCGCGGCGCTGCATGATGTCCGCGAAGTTTATTCCCGCAGCCTCGACCGCGATCCGGACCTCGCCCGGACCGGGGTCGGGCGCGTCGCGCTCGGTGGTCTCGATGACGTTGCTGTCGCCGAACTCCGTCACCTCGATAGCCTTCATCGCCGAACCGTTCGTCCTCCGCTCGGATAACGCTGCGCTCTCAGTCGTCGGTGTCGGACGGCCCGCTCGACGCGGTGTCGTGCTCGTCGGCGAGTTCGCCGTCGCCGTCGGTCGTGCTCGACTCCCGTTCCACCTCCGCCTCGTCGGGGTCGACGGGCGCGGGATCGGGCGAGTAGACGTTGTCGGTCGCGTCGAGCGGGTTGCCCGCGGTCGCGCTCGCGGTGACGGGTTCACCACGGACGAGCTCGGGCAGCAGGATCCGCGCGAAGTGGACCACGAGGACGAGGATCAGCGGCCCGAGGAACAGCCCGTACCAGCCGAACAGCAGCGGTCCGATGATGTAGGCTATCATCACCGCGCCGGTGTGGAGGTCCCGCCCCGAGACGTACGGCCGGAGGATCAGGTCCGGGATGGTGTCGACGATCACGAGCGAGACCGCCGCGAACACGGCGGGGAACCAGATCAGCGTGGGGTCCTGGATCAGCGCCTCGACCGCGAGCAGGAGCGCGACCGGGATGTAGACGATCTTCATCCCCACCACCGGGATCAGACTCCCGACCCCGGTGAGGACGCCGAGCAGCGTCGGGGCGGGGATGGCGATCGCCGCGGGGCTGAAGGCGTTGAGACCGTTGTAGAAGGCCACCGCGAGGATCGCCGTGGCGAAGGCGTTGAGGATGTTCCCGAAGTAGATCGTCATGAGGTTGTGGTCGACCTCTTTCAGGTAAGCGTGGACCGGCGACCCCTCGCCCGCGAGCTCGTTGCGGAACCACGCTGCGAGCTTGTGGTCGTCACGGAGGAGGTAGAAGGCGAGTGCGAGCACCACGAACAGCTGGATCAGCCCGTTCCCGAACGCGCCGAGGTAGCCGAACACGGGGGTGAGCGCCTGGTTCGCCGTGTCCACCGCCCCGCCGCTCAGGAACTGTTGGGGGTCGTTCGTCAGCGACGACAGCACCGCTTCGGGGTCGGTACTCGACGTGGTCGTCGTGCTGATGTCGCCGACGTAGGGCTGGAGCGCATCGATCAGGGGCTGGAGGTCCGCGCTCTCGGCGAACGTCGCGAGCTGGATCGCCCCGACGTAGACCGTATAGCCGATCAGGAAGATCACCGGGACCGCGATCGTGAGCAGGGAGACGACCGCGGTGAGGCTCTGGTTCCGGATGACCATGTAGAGCCGGCGGTGGATCGGGCGGGTGATGTAGTAGACGAACAGCCCGAGGATGAACGTGCCGATGTACTTCCAGACGATGAACGAGAGCGCGAGGACCAGCACGACCGCCGCGACCCACATCGGGATCCGCGAGCGGTCGTAGTCACCGAGGAGGGTGGTGGCCATGTCACGCGAAGGTCGGGAGACCGTAAAAAGTCGTTGTGCGTCGATACAGGGACGACGGTTCAGTCGCTCGGTGGCGAGTCGAACCCCTCGTCGCTCCCCGAGTCCTCCTCGGCGAGGTCGGCGGCGCTACCGCGTGCGCGCCGCACCCAGTCGTCGATGTTCTCGGCGACGTAGTCCTTGCTGCCCCAGCCGACGCCGATGCCGACCGCGAGCGCGAGCGCGATCCCGAGCGCCCCGAAGAACGCGATCACGACCGTGTTGAACAGGGTGAGGAGCACCGTGGTGTCGAAGCCCGCGGTGTCGAGCGCGAACACGATGACGACGTAGTAGACGAACAGCTGGACGACCAGCCCGACGATGTCGGTCGCCCGGCTCCGATCGATGCCAGCGACGAAGTCACCGATCACGTCGGCGAGGTAGATCCCCACGACGAGCACGAGCAGCCCCGCGACGATGAACGGGAGTTGACCGACGAACGCACTCAGGGGGCGCGCGAGCGCCGGGAACTCGAGCGCGTCGACCGCGGCGACCACCGCGAAGTAGTAGACCAGGAGTTCGACGACCACGCCGACCGCCCGCCCGACGCCGCCGATCGAACTCGTGACCGTGGCCAGCGGCGTCCCGCGGAGGTAGCTGTCGAAGCCGAACCCGTCGACGATACCCGTGACGACGCTCCCGACGAACCGGCCGACCGCGAACCCGGCGACCAGGATGGCCGCCGCGACGACCACGCGGAGCCCGGCGGTGGTGATGTCCGAGAGCACGTCGCCGGGGATCGGGAGATTGACCTGGTCGAGCGCCAGCAGGAGCGCGAGGAAGTAGACGATGTACTTCACGAGGTCGCCGAGCGCCTGCGCGATGTCGCCGTCGACGTCACGCCGGGCGAGTGGGGTTCCCTGAACGTACTGGCCGGGGTTGACCCGTCTGACGACCCGCTCGACCACGCCGCCAAGGACACGTCCGACGACGAGCCCGATGACCAGGATGACTATCGCGGCGACGATCGCGGGGAGCGCCCCGATGATGTTCGCGACCGTGTCCTGGAGGTACTGGGGGACCTGCTGGAGAACGATACCGTCGTTGACCGTGTAGGTGTATCTCATAGTTGTCTCGCCGGTCGTTCACGGCGATACCGTCGGCGTGAGCGCCCAACACCAGCGAATACACCATCACGAACGATAAGGACGGACGTTGGACATACAGGTCCTATCCGTGGATATCCGCCGACGGACCCGATGTGCCTGAAGATACAGGCTCGGGGTCGAACGGAGCGCGCGGCCGACGGCCGTCCAACGTCGCGCGGGGAAATTATACGTCGGCGTCCGCCGTCGACGGGGTATGACGACGATCGCGGAACTCGAACTCCCCGCCGACGAGTTCGCGTTGTGGGAGACCCTCGATGCGCTGCCGGACGCCCGCTTCGAGGTGGTGCAGGTGGTCGCACGCAATCAGAACAACGCGATCCCGTACCTCTGGGTACGGTGTGACGACCTTCCGGCCCTCTCGGACGCGCTGGAAAACGACCCGAGCGTCGAGGACGTCACGCTGCTGGAGGAACTGGACGGGGAGTTCCTCTATCGAATGACGTGGACCTACCGGATCCGAGTGTTGATCCACATCCTCGTCGAGGAGGAGGCGACGGTGCTCAACGCCCGTGGCGGCGACGGTCGATGGCGGTTCCGCGTGCTGTTCCCGACGCGGGACTCGCTCGCGACCACCCACGAGTTCTGTGAAGCATCCGACTTCTCCATCGACCTCAAACAGGTCTACGAACTCGACAGCACCCGCCACGGCCGTTTCGGTCTCACCGAGAGCCAGTACGTGACGCTCGTCACGGCGCTCGAACTCGGCTACTACGACATCCCCCGCGGGATCGACCTCCAGGGGCTCGCCGAGGAGTTCGGGATCTCGTATCAGTCGGTCTCCGAACGCCTCCGTCGGGGCCACCGCAACTTCGTTCGGAACGCGCTGGGGTGGGGCTCGCTCGACGAGGAGGACTGAGGCCGACGAGGCGGGTGCGGTGCGGACCCGGTGAAGTAAGGGGTGGTAGGGACCCAGTGGAGTATAAACCCCAGGCGAGCGCGCGGGGAGCGGCTACGTCGGTGATACCCGGAGGGGTGCCATGGCGGACATCAAGACCGAACGCGAGATGAGCCGGGCGGACGTCGCGACGTATCTCCACCGGTTCGCCGACAAACTCGGTGGTAGCGCCGACGCGGCACGGACGACGGGTGACGACGCCACACGGACGACCGAGGAGCACGCAACACGGACGAGCGGGGACGACACGGAGTCCTCGGGGTCGGAGACGACGGCCGCGACGGACGAGGTGGACGGGACCGCTCAGCGTGACCGGACGGAACCGGGCGGCTCCAGCGAGCGCGTGACGTTCACGCTCGGCAACGACAGCGCGACGGTCACCCCACCCGAGACGATCCAGTTCGAGGTCGCCGTCGACTCCACGGCCGGCATGCTCGAATCCGGCAGCCACGAAACCGTCGCGTTCACGCTCCAGTGGGACGCCGAGCCGACGGACGACGAGGGCGAACTCGACATCCACTGAGCCGGTCCGCGACCAGTTATCGACCGCCGTCCCCGTGCCCGCCGTCACCGACCGCCCCGACCTCGCCGCTCGTCCGCGGTCGGGGACCGGGTTCGTCGGTCTCGGCGATCCGGTCGGCACAGGCGAAGCCGGCGAGGATACCGCCGTTGAGGCTGCGTTCGGGGTACTGCGCCCGGCTCGCCATCCCGGCGTAGTAGACCCCCTCCGCGACCGCGTCGCCGAGGTCGTAGGGCACGACCATGTCGAGGTAGCCGCGCTCGTAGACCGGTGCGGTTCGGGGGTTTCGCGCGGTCTTCACCCAGTTCACCGACTCCCGGTCGAAGTCCGGGAAGAGGTCCTCGATGCCCATCAGCCAGGTCTCCTCGACCGCCGCGTCGTCCATCCGCCAGATGGGTTCTTCGGGGTCCTGGACGTAGCTCACGGCGTAGAGGAGGTGTTCGTCGCCGTAGCGCGCCGGCGGGACGAAGTTGGTGTGTTCGATCAGCGCGCCGAAGGGTGCCTCGTCGGCGATGTTGAGCCAGTAGGTGTCCATCACCGGCTCCGAGAGCGAGAGCACCGAACAGACGGTGCCCTGGAAGTCTATCTCACAGGTGTAGCCCGTGAGGTCCTCTAGTACGTTGGGCATCGCCGCCACCACGACGTCGTCGACGGCGTGGGTCTCGGTACCCGCGTCCGTCTCGGCCGTCAGCGACTCGACCGCGCCGTCCTCGATGGCGAGGTCCGTGACGCGCGCGTTCGTCTCGACGTTCTCGCGCCCGACGGCGGCGACCAGCGCGTCGACGAGCCGGTGAAAACCGCCCTCGAAGTAGCCAAGGTATTCGCCGCGCAGGAGGTCGCGTTCGCCGCGGAACTTGATTCTCCCCAATAGCCACGCCGCGCTCACGTCGTCGCGTCGCGAGCCGAACTTCGCGTCGAGCAGGGGTTCGAAGAAGTTCTCGTAGACCCCCTGGGTGGTGTGGTCGAGCAGGAACTCCGTGATGGGGACGTCCTCGTAGTCCTGGAGCTCCTCGTAGCTGTCGAACTTCGGAACGCCCCCACGAACGTCGATGTCGAGCGTGAGCATCCCGAGCCGGAACGTGTCGTAGAGGCTGAGGTGGGGATAGGCGAGGATCTCCCAGGGGGTGTCCATCGGGTGCACCGTGCCATCGACGTAGTAGGCGTTCTTGCCCAGCCGCCACTCGACCGCGTCGCCGAGGCCCAGCTCCTCGGCGAGGTCGACGATGGTCTCCTCCGACTTCGAGAGGTGGTGGTAGAACGCCTCGATCCGGTCGCCTCGGGTCTCGTAGGTCGCGGCGAGACCGCCGACGTCCTCGCTCGCCTCGAACACGCGCACCTCGTGGCCCGCCCGCTGGAGCCGATAGGCCGCGGCGAGCCCCGCGATGCCGCCGCCGACGATGCCGATCATGTCCCGACTCCTCGACCGGCGCGAATGTGTGTTGTGGTCTCAGCGCCCGACGAAGTCCGTGACCTCCGCGGCCACCACCGCGGGGCGCTCGCGGTGCATGAAGTGGCCCGCCCCGCGAACCCCGACCGCCCGACAGTCGGCCGCGAAGGCGTCGTCGGCGTCGGCGAAGAGCTCGGAGCCGATGCAGCCGTCGTCCGCGCCGGCGATCACTAGCCCCGGAACCTCGATACCGCCCCGTTCACGGTCCGCGAACGGGTTTCGCGCCACCAGCCCGCGGGCGAACTGGCGGTAGTACGCCAGCGCGGCCGCGACCGTACCCGGCGTTCGAAACGTCCCCTTCACGCTCTCGATGCGGGTTTCGGGATAGCTCCACTCGGGGCTCCAGAGCCCCCAGAGGAGTTCGATCAGCGCGAACTCCTCGGCCCGGAGCGCGCGCTCGGGGAAGTCGGGGAGCTGGAAGAAGCCCATGTACCAGCTCCGGAGCCACTGGCGCGGGTTGCCGAGGGCGTTCGTCGGGAAGCCCGGTGGGACGGCCATCCCGACGAGCTGGGTGAACGCCTCGGGGTCGATGGTCGCCGCGGCGTAGGCCGCCACGGCACCCCAGTCGTGGCCGACGACGACGGGGTCGACGAGGTTCTCCGCCTCGGTGAGTGCGTCGGCGAGCGCGAGTGCGTCGCGGCCGAGCGCGCCCGCCGAGTAGTCGCCGTCGGGGGCGGGGTCGGTGGGGCCGTAGCCGCGCATGAAGGGCGCGACGACGGTGAACCCCGCCGCCGCGAGCCGCGGTGCGAGCGTGTCGAACGTTCCGGCGTCGTCGGGGAAGCCGTGGAGGCAGAGCGCGAGCCGGTCGCCGTCGCCCCACTCGTAGTACGCGAATTCGATGCCGTTGGCCGTCACGCGGGCCGGTTCCATGACCCGTGTGTGCCCGTCGAACCCATAACGGTGGTGGCGGCAGGGTTAGGTGGCGCGCGACCGTTCGGCCCCCATGACAGTGGTCGCACTCCTCAGCGTGGCTCCGGTTCGAGAGGGAAGCATGGCGGGCGAGGTCGCGAAGGCCGTCGCGGCGCTCGACGGGTTCGACGTGCGCTACGAGACCAACCCGATGGGGACGGTGATCGAGGCGGATTCGGCGGACGAGCTGTTCGCGGCCGCACACGCCGCCCACGAGACCGTCGACGGCGACCGCGTGAGCACGGTGCTCAAGGTCGACGACAAGCGAACGAAGACGACGACGGCGGCCGAGAAGGTCGACGCGGTCGAACGCGAACTCGGTCACGCGGCCCGGAGCGACCGCGAGTAGCCGCATACGGGAACCGACCCCGTCGACCCAGCGCTATCGGTTGACGAGGAAGTAGCCGCCCGCGACAACGGTGCTCGCGATGATCGTCACGAGGATCCCGAGCACGAGGCTGACCCCGAACTGGAGAAAGAGCACGAGACTCACGACGATCCCGACGACGTCGAGCCCCATGTTTATCAGCGCGACCCGCGAGCTCAGTGGCCGCTCCGAGAACGAATCGAGTGTCCCCATCGGTTGATCGAACGTCGACCGTCGGTCCCTTCAACGTTCGCGTTGGCGGTCCCGGGAACCGCGCTCGCCACCTCAGCTGATCTCGATACGGCCGTGGCCCGACCCCGCACCGCGCGCCCGTGCGGCCTCGCGAACCCGCTCGATCCGGTCGTCGGTCGGCGGGTGGGTCGCGAACGTGCGTTCGAGCGGGCTCCGCTCGCGCTCGACGTCGCCGAACAGCCACGCGAACAGCCCGAAGCCGGGTTCGGTGGCGCGCTGGATCGTCCTGAGCGCCCGTGCGAGCGCGAGCGGGTCGTCGAGCACTTCGACCGCACGTTCGTCGGCGGCGTACTCCCGGCGGCGCGAGTAGGCCCGGAGCGCGACGGTCGGGCCGGTGACGAGACCCACGAGGAGCCGCATCGCCGCGCGGCGCGGCCCGCTCGCGACGCTTCCGGTACCCCGGACCGGCCGGCCGAGCAGGAGCGAGAGCCCCCAGCAGGCCACCCCGAAGACCGCGACGAACGGCGCGAACAGGACCAGCGCGAGGCCGGTCACGGTTCTGAGGAGGCTGTTGGCGAGCGTCTGGACGAGCGTGTCGCGGCCCGCGAGGTGGGCGAGTTCGTGGGCGAGGATGGCTTCGAGCTCGGCCGGGCCGAGCAGGCGGAGGAGCGAGCGGTCGACCACCAGCGTGTCGCGCCCGAGCGCGAACGCGTTCGGCTGGCCGAGGCGTGCGACGTAGAGCGCGGGGGCGTCGATAGCCATCCGGGTGGCGAGGCGGTCGAGGCTCGCGTGGACGCCCGGCGCGGCCGTCGTCGACAACGGCGTCGCGCCAAGCCGGCCGAGGAGGCGTTGGCTGCCGGAACGGTAGCTCAGGTAGCCGAGCGCGAGCGCCGCGCCGAGGGCGACGACGAGCACCGTCCCGAGGCTCCCGTCGAGCACGAGCGCGCGGAGCAGCCCGTAGCCCGTCGCGGCGGCGAAGAGCGCGGTGACGAGGAGCCACGCGCCCGCCCCGACGGCGAGCACGCGGCGTCCGAGATGGGCCATAGACCGTCTACGGGCCGCGGACGCAAAATCCTTCGCGCCCGCGACCGACAGAGGGTTGAGAGCCCCGGACGAACGCGTCGCCATGGAGAGCCTCAACCGGATGGCGCTCGAACTCGTCGACGAGGCGCTCGACTTCGCCGACGAACTCGGGATCGCCGTCGACGAACTCGACAACGGGACGACGGTGTTCGACTTCGGCCACGGCGTGACGGGCGGCTACGAGGCTGGGCTGTTGCTGGCGGAGATCCAGACCGCCGGCCTCGCCACCGTCGGAACCCGGATTGGAACCGTCGCCGACGCGCCGCTGCCCCACGTCGAGCTCACCACCGACCGACCCGCGCTCGCGTTGCTCTGTGCTCAGAAGGCGGGCTGGGAGCTCAGCGTCGAGGGCTACGAAGCGCTGGGGAGCGGGCCGGCGCGCGCCCTGGTCGCCGACGAGGACGTCTTCGCGCGGATCGGTTACGGCGACGACTTCGACTTCGGCGTGCTCGCGCTCGAAGCCGACGCCCTCCCGACCGAGACCGCCGCCGACCACATCGCCGACCGGGCCGCGCTCCCCGCCAACTCCCTCTTCCTCCTGAGCGTGCCGACCGCGAGCCTCGTCGGGAGCGTCACGGTCGGCGCGCGCGCAGCCGAACTCGCGACCGTCCGGCTCGTGGACCTTGGCTACGACCCGCTCGACATTCGTTCGGTGGCCGCCGACGCACCGATCCCGCCGGTCGCTGGCGACGAGCCGACCGCGCTCGCCCGGACCAACGACGCGCTCGCTTACGGTGGGCGGGTCCACTTCACCGTCGCCGAGGACTTCGAGCGATTCGCCGACCTCCCGTCGACCGCCGCCGACGAGTACGGAACGCCGTTCGAGGCGATCTTCGACGACGTCGACTGGTCGTTCGAAGACCTCCCCGATGGCCTGTTCGCGCCCGCCCAGGTCACCGTCGACGTGGTCGGCGGCCCGACCCACACCGTCGGCGAAACCGACCACGCGATGCTCGAAGAATCGTTCGAGCTGTGAGGCTCAAGGTCGCCCCCGAACCCCGCTCGCGGGCGTTCGTCCGTGAGGTGAGCGCGGCGCTGCCCATCGTACCGGGCAGCGAGGACGACTGCTGTACCCGCGTGGTCGAGGCGACCGACGTCGGTTCGCGCGAGGCCGCCCGCGAGTGGATCACCTTCTGCCGGGCGCTCGACCTCGCCGAGGAGACCGATTCGGGCTACCGTCGTCTCCCCGATGTGCCCGACGACGCGGCGCTCGCCCGTGCGTTCCGCGAACGGGTGTTCGCGGCCAGCGAGGTGCTCGACGCGCTCGAAACCGATGGCCCGCACAGCGTCGACGAAGTCTTCGAGCGGGTTCGGGAGGCGGTGCCGACGTGGGAACGCAATCGGTCGCCGGACTGGCAAGCCGACTGGCGCGAGCGCGTCCGGCGGCTCCTCGAATGGGCCGTCGTCCTCCGCCTCGCCGAACGGGTCGACGACGGCTACCGCGCCGTCTGATTTTTGGTCGCGGCGCGCCTCCGTTCGGCCATGACTCCGCCGGTCGACACGGTTCTGTTCGACATCGACGGTACGCTCTGTGAGTACCGCCGACCCGGCAACGAGCTCCTCGCGGCCTCGTTCGAGGCCCGAGACGTGACGCCCTTCTTCGCGATCGAGGACTACTACGCGCGATACGACGAGTTCACCGCGACCACCGACTCGGCCGACGAACTCCGCGCGGCGTGTTTCGCCGCGCTCGCCGCCGACCGTGGGTACGACCCCGAACTCGGCCGCGCGGTCGCCGAGGCCTACACCGCCGAACGCGACCACCGCAACGTCCGGTTCCTGCCGGGGGCGCGCGAGGCGGTCGCGGCGCTGGCCGACGACCACCGGGTCGGCGTCGTCACGAACGGTGCGCCGGCGATGCAGGCCAAGAAACTCGCCGGGCTCGACCTCGACGACGCGTTCGAGGTCGTGGTCCACGCCGGCTACGACGCGCCCGCCAAACCCGCAGCCGAGCCGTTCCACCGGGCGCTCGACGCACTCGACGCCGACCCGGAAGCGAGCGTCCACGTCGGCAACTCGCTCGCCGCCGACATCGCCGGCGCGCGGGCCGCCGGCCTCCGGAGCGCGTGGCTCGACGACGGTTCCGTTCCCGACCCCAAACCCGACTACGTCCTCGACTCGATGGCGGAGCTCGCGACCCCACCGTGGCGGCGATAGGGTCGATATCCGACCCGAGGGCCGTCCGGGTTCGAAATCCGCGGGCCGTTCCGGACCGTTACGGCCCGGTCACGACGTCGTCCCCACCCATCGGCCCGTCGTGCGCCCCCATCCGCCACTCCGGGCGGAACGTGTCCCGCGGAACGGCCGATTCGTCGCCGTCGCTCGTCGGCACGTGCCCGTGCCACGCCGAGGTCCGCAGTCGGAGCCACGCCGCCACCGAGTAATCGCTCAGACGCCCGATCGAGGACGCCATCGGACCGGTTTCGTCCCCGGGGTCCGAGCGGCCGTCGGCCGAGACGGCGGCGGTCAGCGCGAGGGCGTCGGAACCGTCCTCGAGCTCGGTGAGTTCCTGCTGGTTCATCGCGCCCTTCTCCTCCCACTCGGGGTACGGGTGGACGAGCGGCGAGGTCACGACCAGCGAGGCGACCAGCACGACGGCGAAGCCGACGGTCACGAGGTTCGCGTCGGGGCGGAGCGCGTTCGAGCGACCGGCCGCGACGACCCGCTCGCCGGCCGCGACCGCGACGAGCGAGAGCCCCGCCATCGCGGGAACCAGACAGAGGTAGCCCGTCTGGATCTGGTCGCCCAGTTCGAGGGGGGTCCCCAGCCCGGCCCCCGTCACGACGAGGAGGCCGGGGACCGCGACGAGCCAGCTCACGAAGAAGCCGACCAGCCGCCGGGTCGCGGCGTCGAACGGGTCGGCGGTGCGCACCGCCGCAAGCAACCCCGCGAGACAGCCGCCCACGAACAGCGAGTCGACGAGGTATCGGACCACCGTGCTCGCCCCACCGTCGACCAGCGCCGCCGTGCCGGACCGCTCGGTGAGCGCGAGCGTGCAGTAGAACGCGGCGAACAGCGCGAGGCAGACCCGCCACGAACGGAGCGCGGGCGGATCGAGGCGGCGGCGGGCGCGCCGAACCAGCAGAGCCCCGACGAGCACCCCGATCGCGACGAGGACCAACGCGACCCCCCGGAGGCCGTCCGGCATGGTTTCGACGAGGCTCGTCGGCTGACCGAGCCACAGCAGGAGCTTCAGGGGGAGGAACGCGATGGAGCCGCCCGGTCCCGAACCGGTCCCGCCCTGGTAGCCGCCGAGGCCACCGAGGACGGCGAGGCGAACGACGACGTAGACCGCCGTCACGCCGACGAAGGGGAGCGTCGCCGGGATCGCGTGCCGGACACGGGTCCGCCAGGGTCCCGTTCGGTCGATGGCTACCCACGCGAACACCACCAGCGGAACGGCCAGTGCGGTCTCCTTCGCCCCCAGTGCGAGGGCGTACGCGACCAGCGCGCCCCCGAGCAGTCGGGGGCGGTCCTCGCGCCGACCCCGAACGAAGAGGCCCACCGCCACGAGCACGAAGACGGTGAGCAGAACGTCCTGGCGTCGGGGGACGGCCGGAACGAGGCCCACGGTGAGCGGGTGAACGGCGAACAGGCCACCGCCGAGCGTGCCGACCGCGAGCCGCGAGGTCAGGTCGGCGACGACGAGCGTCACGAGCGCCGCCGCGACGACGTGCAGGACCACGTTCGTGAGGTGGTAGCCCGCGGGCCTGAGCCCCCAGAGCGCGTAATCGACCGCGTACGAGAGGCTCGACACCGGACGATAGAAGAGGGCGATGTCGGTGAACGACGAGCCGTGCATCAGCGGCTGGGTGAAGAGGTCGACGAGGTCGGCGAGGTTGCGGACCCGACTCGTCTCGATGAGCGTGAGGCTGTCGGCGGCGACGAACCAGTAGCCGGTCGTGCCGCGGTAGGTCCCCGCCGCGAGCAGGACCACAGCCGCGAGACACAGCAGGGTGTGTCGGACCGGTGTCGTTCGTCGTCCCGTCGATGGCGTTCCGGCGTCGCTACCGTGCGTCGAGTCACTCATCGCATCGATGTTCGACCGCCCGTTCGACGCCGACGGTCAAAGCGACGACGGATCGGATCGCCGCGGCCCGCGGCTGCCGGTCGTCCGTCTCACCGGCCCAAGGTGGCTTCGAACGAGGCGTTCGCCCGCGGGCGCTACTCGTCCGGGGTCACGCTCGTCACGGTTCCGACGCCCTTGGACTGACCCTCGCGGAAGACGAACCGCTGCCCCTCCTCGACGAGATACGGTCGGAACTTGAATTCGACGGTGGTCGTGCCGGTGTCGCCGGGGAGGAGTTGCCCCCCGGTGGGGTGGAAGGCGGCGGCCTCGCTCACGGTTTCGAGGTGGACGACGGGCTCGTAGCCGTCGTCGATCCGGGTGGGGTGGTTGAGCACCATCACGTCGGCCTCGAACTCCCTGACCGGGTCGGGGTCGGCATCGCGCGGGAGGAGCACCATCCCGCGTTCGAGGTCGGCCTCGCGAACGCCCTTCAGCGCGATGCCGACGATCCGCCCGGCCTTCGCCGAATCGACTCGGTGGTAGTGCATCTCGATCGAACGGACCTCGACGGGGCGGAAGACGCCGTCACGGAAGGGGCCCAGGAGGAGTTCGTCGCCCGCCTCGACGGTGCCGGACCGAACAGTACCGGAGGCGACCGCGCCGACGCCGGTGACCTGGTAGCTCCGGTCGACGTACATCGAAAAGTCGCCGGCGGCGTCCCCGGTCTTCGGGAGCCGCTCGAAGAGGTCGTCGAGCGCGTCGAGCCCCTCCATCGTGACCGCGCTGGTTCGGAGGATCGGGACGACCGTCTCGCTGATCTCCTCGACCGCGGCGTCGACGCCGTGGCGGGCGACGCTGAGTGGGGTCTTGCCGACCTCGCGGAGGAGGCGTTCGACCTCGCTCTCGACCGCGGCGACGCGCTCGTCGTCCACCATGTCGGTCTTCGTGATGGCGACCAGCGTCGGGAGTTCGGTGGCGAGCAGCACCCCGAGGTGTTCGCGAGTCGTTTTGGTGGGGCCGTCGTCGGCCGCCACGGTGAGCATCCCGTAGTCGAGCTTCTGGCCGACGAGCCCGCGGATGGTGGTTCGGAGCCAGGGCTCGTGGCCGACGGTGTCGACGAACGAGACGAGTCTATCGGCCTCCTCGACGACGGCGGCGCGGTCGGCCTTCCGGGTCGGGTTGCGGGTGTGGACCGGTTCGCCGTCGCGGAAGCCGTAGACCGCGTAGGAGAGGTCCGCCGAGAGCCCGCGTTCGACCTCGTGGGGCTGGACGTCGAGGTAGCTCCGCGTGCCGCCGTCGCCGTCGTCGGCCTGGCCGGTGACGAGGCTTCCTACTAAGGTGCTCTTGCCGTGGTCGACGTGACCCGCCGTGCCGACCACGATGTGACCGTCGTCCTCGATCATCGCGCCCTCGTGGATGGTCGCGACGCCGACGATGCCCTCGCCCATCCCCCAGGTATCGACGGACTCGATGTGCGCTTCGGCCTCCTCGCTCAGGAGCGAGAGCACGTCCATCGACTCGGAGAAGGTGTCGGGGTCGATGCCCGCGAGTCCCCCGTCGTCCGTCACGCCGACGACGTAGATGGCCTCGCCGTCGCCCGAGAGCACGCGGTGGCGGAGCTGGGCGGCGAGGCTTTCGAGTCTGCCGTCGGCGAGATGGAGGTCCTTCGTGAGCCGTTCTTTGAACTCGACGTTGCCACCCTCCTGCTCGCCCGTGGCGAGCGCCCGTTCGAGGATGGCCTGGTCGGCGGCCATGTGAGGAGATGGCGTGGCGTGCGCAAAAAGGTTCGTGCGGGTGGTTGGGGTGGTGACTATTCACATGGTGATGGGTGTGTAGTCGTGTTTGGGTAGTTCAGAAGCTCGATATATTGAGGCTACGTTATGATATCCCTCAATCAGTAATTGCTGGCCAATCACATGATATGAATCGATAGATATTGATAGATATCTACCGCCACTTTTACCGTTAGAGAGAATAGCCCGAAAGCTTGTCCTACTAAGATCAACGTAAGCACTATTACCCATCTGTTGAGAGTACCTACTTCCTTCTGAAGCTGTAGACTTGATTCGTTGAGGCCCTTCATCTCTTCCTGAAGTTCTACACTAGATTCGGTCAGCTCCCGGTTTTGCTTGGATATGGTGAGATCGAACTGCTGACTCAGTTCTTCTAGAACAATCTCATATCTCTCTTGCAGTCTGCTGTACTGTCTTTCCGCATTTTCCATCTTTGATCTGGTATCTGTAATTATCTGATTGAGAATCCCTGATTTAAAATCAAAACTATACTCCACACCATCTATCTCACTTCTAACAAATGGCTGCTGATCTGGCAGTAATGGTAAGCCGGCTTCCATTGCGGCTGAGCTATTCATCTGCTCTAGTAGAGCATCTGCAGAATCGACCCTATCTAAAAACTTAGTATATATTCTGTAGAATTCGCTTCGTTGCTCTTGCGCTGAATCAACTATTTCCTCTATTTCTTCTATATTGTCAATAGCTACTGGCAAGTTCCTTAGATTCATTTTGAGCTCTTGGTGTTGGTATCCTACCTGATTTTGGAACCAGTAATAATAGAATATTGATGGTAGCATTTGCTGAACTCGCATCGCAGACTTACTAATTCCCATCGGAGGTATTGCAATGTTCTCTAACTCAAAGTCAGCGAATAATCTACTTCCTTCTGGCAAAAATTCAATTACTACATACTGCCCGTGTCGTACTTGACTATCGCTTGATGTCCATGTCGTCTGGGCAGTGAGCATCAAGTATTCCTCACGATGAGCTTCTATTGACATGAGGCCCCTAGACTTGATACCCAGAGATCTGCAGAACGATTCTTCTCGAAGGGATTCAACAAGAGGCGGATATTCTCTGAGTTTCCCTACATCCTCCTCTATATCTGGCATCTGAAAAGCTTCATCCAAGCCGGAAACCTCAATCTGGGCCGACAAGAATGTCTGTGGCGAACCAGTCTTAATGCTTGATGGGAACCCGTCAAATATGCCACCCCATACCTCTTTCAATTCATTTTGCAACCTTTGAGACTCTATAGTTACTTCTGGTTCGTTACTACATTGGTTTATTTCCCCCCTCAGTACCAGTGCAGCTGCATCAGGAATTGACCCGAATCGAACGATTGAGACATATAGTACATCAAATGAATCTGTTGTGTTCGGCTCTATTACTCCTAAGTGATCAAACGACTTTGCGAAGTTTCCTAATGGATGATGAGGAGTACCTTCATCCATCGATTTCAAGAGAGTCTTCTCTTCCAATTTTGTTACGTAGTCCTCAATGTCGTCTTCCTCTGCAAAGTCAATCGCTACTATCTTAGCTGAATGAATGTCCATAGATGTACTCTATCCTTGAGTGAGATATCACTTAGAATTCGCGCAATAGGTACCATCGGCTGATGGACATTCAACAATTGCAGAACGAGGATAGAGATCTGGAGTCGCGCGATACTAACTCGACTATCTATTCGGAGCCGTACTCCTCATCAGTGACATGCTCCATCCACGTCACAGCCTCGCCGTCCTGCTGCTCCTGAATCGCGATGTGGGTCATCCCCTTGTCGGGTCGCGCCCCGTGCCAGTGTTTCTCGTCGGGCGGGAACCAGACCACGTCGCCCGCTCGGATCGCCTCGATCTCGCCGTCGTCGGTCCCGACGAGGCCACATCCACTCGTCACGACCAAGCGCTGGCCGAGGGGATGGGTGTGCCACGCGGTGCGCGCGCCCGGTTCGAACGTGACGCTCGCCGCCGCCGCGCGGGCCTCGCCTTCCGGGTCGAAGAGCGGGTCGATGCGGGTGTCGCCCGTGAAGTAGTCGTCCGGTCCGTCCGCCGAGGGTCGTGAAGGGTCGTTCGTGATTTCCATCGGTCGTATCCAATCCGAACTACGACGACGCGTCGCTTAGGACTGATGCTATCAGGAACGGGTGTTTAAGTAACTATTCGAACTACGGCTGGACCTGGTCGAGCGGCCGAATGAGGACCTCGTTGATGTCGACGCGGTCGGGCTGGGTCACGACGAACGTGATCGTCCGCGCGATGTCCTCAGGCGCGAGCGCGTCCATCGACCCGACGTAGTCTTTGACGCCCGCCTGCACCTCGTCGTCCGGGATGTGGTCGAGGAGTTCGGTGTCGACCGCGCCTGGTTCGATAGTGGCAACGTGGATGCCCTCCTCGGCGATGTCGAGCCGGAGCGAGTCGCCGAACATCTTGACACCGGCCTTCGTCGCGTTGTAGTGCGCGCTGTTCGCTTGGAGGAATCGCCCGACAACGGAGGAGAGGTTCACGATGTGGCCGCTCCCCTGTTCGATCATCGTCGGGACCACGGCGTGGGTGAGCTTGACCAGTCCACTGAGATTCACGTCGATGGTGGTCTGGAGCGTCTCCCGATCCGCGTCCGCGATGTTCGCGAGCGGCATGAGCCCCGCGTTGTTCACCAGCACGTCGATGCGCCCGTACTCGTCGAGCGTCGCCTCGACGAGGGTATCGATGTCGTCGTCCTCGGTCACGTCCGTCGGCACGACGAGCGCGTCACCATCACCGTCCTCGATACGACTCTCCAGATCGGTGAGTTCGTCCTCCCGTCGGGCCGCGAGCACGACGCTCGCCCCGCGCGACGCGAGCGACTCCGCCGTCGCACCGCCGATGCCGGACGACGCGCCGGTGACGACCGCGACCTCTCCATCGAGTTCCGAACCGAATTCCGTTGTCATCGACCGAACGAAGACCCGCCGCGGGCTTCGGCCTTATCCTGTTGGGAAAGCCTCTTTAAATGCTTCTGTGGTCGGGTTCGCCCGACCGTCTCTCGCGATGCGACGCCGAACACCCGTTCGAAACTATCCGGAGAGGGCCTTCACTTCGGGCTGTGAGCCGAGTGCCGCGGTGAGGAGCTGGCGCTCGCCGCGCCGGAGCAGGCTCGACATGGAGGGCTGTGAGATGCCCATCTCCTCGGCGAGTTCCTGGGTACTGACCTGGCGCGGGCTCTCGTAGTAACCCCGCCCGATCGCCAGCTGGAGCGCCTCCTGTTGGCGGTCGGTCAGGCCGTACTGGGAAGAGTCGTCGTCCTCGGGCGGGTTCTGTGAGATCGAGATCAGTTCGACCGCGATCCCGTACTCCTCACACCGGGTTCGCATCCCGTTGAACGCGTTGTAGTTCTGGAAGAGCTTCTTCTCGTACCAGCCGTCGGGCGTGACGACCGTCGGTTCGACCTGACTCGCGGTGAATCTCTCCGGCGCGAACGCCTCCGAGACGACGTCCGCCAGTTCGAGGGTGACCTGATAAACGTCCTTGCCGCTCGCGCGCCCGAACGGCGTGACGTCGGTGACTTCGTCGAGAGCCGACAGCTCGTCTTCTGCTACTTCGTCGTCCGGGTCGAGATAGACCACGAACACCCGAGCGGTGCGTTCACGACAGAGCCCGTGCACGCACTCGACCTGGTTCGACGGGATCGACTCGGCGAGCGCGACGAGGGGGAGCGAGGGCGACCGGATGACGAACTCCGTGGTGATTGTCATCGCCGACGGATACGGCCGCTCGGGAGTTAACGGTCGGGGTCGCTCCCGATAGCGGGCACGGCCGCTGCCACCGTCGTCGAACCGCGAGTCCGGACACGGTGTGACAGTGGACTCGCGACACCGCTCACGCCGATCCGATCGCCTCCAGCGCTTCCAGAAATCCCTCGGCATACTCGCTCTCCATCACGAAATCCGCCTCCCGTTTCGCGGTCTCGTCTGCGTTCGCCACCGCGTACGACTCCCCAGCCACGCGGAACGTCGCGGCGTCGTTCTCCGAATCCCCTATCGCGACGAAATCGCCGGGCGCATAGCCAAGCCGATCGGCGGCGGTCTTCAGCCCCTCGCCCTTGTCGACGTCGGGCGCGGTGACGTGGTACGCAAACCCCGTATCGAACACTCGGAGGCCTTCGTCGTCGGCCAGTTCCCGAAGGGGTTCGAGTGGCGAATCCCGGTTCACCGCGAGTTCGGTCTCGCGCCAGCGGTTCGTGAGGTCGAGGTCACCCCAGCCGAGGTCGTGGCCCGCCTCCCGATACCGCTCGGCCACGCGTTCGGCCCCCGCGCGGTCGCCGACGACCACGAGCTCCTCGATTTTGGGGGTATCGAAACACACCACCCCGCCGTTCTCGGCGATCACTCTCGTCGGAACCCCGACGAACTGACAGAGCGCCACGGGGTAGGGGAGCGCCTTCCCGGTCGCCAGCACGACCGGCGCGGGCCACTCGCGGAGGGCGTCGAACACGCGCGGGTCCACGGCGCTGTCTTCGTCGGTCAGGGTGCCGTCGATGTCCACGGCGAGCGGCGGCGCGAGGTCCGGTTCGGGCATGGTGGCGGTCGGCGGACGCGGGGCTTACGGCTTTCCACTCGTGAGGCGCTCGTAGGCTTCGTTGACCCGCCTGAACCGCCGCACGTCGCCGTCCTCGGTATCCGGATGGACCTGCTTCACTCGCTCGCGGTAGGCCGACCGGACCGCCGCCTCGCCCGCACCGGGGTCGAGCCCGAGCACCTCGTAGGCCTCGGCCGGACT
>NZ_QZWE01000003.1:0-214381 GCF_003602035.1 Halococcus sp. IIIV-5B
GGGTCCGGGGAGCAGAGATCCTCCGCGACAAGAGCGATGACCGACGCCAGGGGCTTCACTGGGAAGACGTCCACCTCGAGGACCGCTACGTGACGGTGTTTGCGAAAAAGCAGCGCCTTGATGACCGAGGTCTTCCAGGGCCTGTGGTCTATCCCTTCGAGGCCTATCAGCGCGTTCTCGACGCTCCCAGTCCAAGTTGGCCGGTCTTTCCCTCCTTCCACCGGCCGACGCTCTCGCAGCTGCTTACGGAGACACTCACCGACCGTGGCTATACCGAGACAGAGATCGAGGAGACCAGAGAGGACCAGTCGCTCATTGAAGTCTGTGTTGAGATCGACGTCGCACCACCCTCGATCACGACCGACGCTGGACGGCACATTCTCAAACAGCTTTGTGAGCAGGCAGGTATCGAACTCGACGATGACGACGAGTATCTGATGCCCCATGGAGCTCGACGCGGTGCTGGTGAGGTTCTCGTGCGTACCTCAGGCCATGCGGCTGCTGCACGTGCGCTTGACAACTCTGAGGAAGTCGTCCGCGAGCACTATTCGCACATAGAGGCCGGCGAACTCGCCGACCAGATGACTGATGCCTTCGAAGAAGCCGATAGTCAATAATCTCTTTAGAAGGGTTAAATCCCAGAAATGTTTCGACTCATCCACTTAGCATGGCGTCCTCGTCAGAGGCTATTCCGTAGCTTCCGTCTCTGAACCCGGAGAAGTGACAATAATGGCACCTCGCATATTCTCTGAGTAGTGTCGGTCGCAGAAATAGAGTAATAGCCCACTTTTAGAGAATGTATGGCTGAACAGGCCGTTTTGTTTTGGCGACCCACTTCTGAGTGTCAATGTTGAGGTGCGCGTATTCTTGATATTGTGTCTTCCCCCTCGTCCGGTCCAGACCCAAGTGACAGTGGTTCCAGGCGAAATCTCTATGGCCAGTGGTGAAAACGAGTGGTAGTTTGGGCCGCTGCCAACTGTAATCGGAACGTGATCAAAGTCTGTCTTATCAACGATGTTGTCTGTAGGAGTCACATCGTCATCCCACCCCTCCGTGTCGTCGAGATACGCTTCGATTTGGCCAGGATCGGAGTGACCGAAACATCCTGTGAAGCCGATACTGGCCACGGACAACGTAGCGCCCAAGCTACCGCGAAGAAATTCCCGTCGGTCCATTGATGATAGTATAATATTGAGGTGTTGAGTTGTAGTAATCTTTGTGGGCTAGGCAACACATCACTGCTACTACTTGTTGCACGCTAATTGACGCCGCTGTTCGACAGTAATACGGTAAAATAGATGAGGACGGAGAGAACGCCGAAAACCAGCCAGGTCCAGTGGAATGCTCTGCGATGCTTGTGGTACTCGCGTGTCAAGAGGCTCATTCCGATGCTCCCGATCACGAGAAACCCAACTGCAATGCCGAGGTTCCCCAGAATACTGGTGAGTGTTAGATATCCTCGAAGTTCTCTGAAATAGAGTAGGCTTGAGACTAGCTCCGGTATTAGCCAGAGGGGTACTAACAAGCAACAGATTCCAATTAGAACCTCAATCCACCGGATAGGTCTCACTGCTGTATCGCTGAGTGCCTCGATGTAAATTCCTGTCCCACATCGGCCTTCCTTAGGTTGTGATACGGATCCACTTTGACTGGCTTCCCAGGTGTGTATCGTGCCGTGTCACAGATTGGCTGTTCTTACGAGCGGTGAACCTACTATGAGGGGAGTTTGCGTGCCTCTTCTAGACTAAGCTCTTTTTTACCTTGCAAGGGATTTTGTGGCAGCCTCATTAAACGAGTAGCGTGCAACGGCGACAATATCTCTCTGCAGTAGGAATTGGACTGGGTCTTTTCGCAGGATGCACGGGCAATGACTCAGAATCCACTCAATCATCTCCGACAAGTACGGAGCAAACACCGGTGGATACGTCCGCTCCACGCAAGGAACCGGCGACCATTACAAGTGCTGCCACAAGAGCGACTACAGGAACTCAGAATAGTACTTCAAATCAATCTCATTCATGCCCCGCGATGCTGCAAGTGGATCAAGCCGGGAGCACCACACCCTCAGACCCTCAACAAGTCATAGACTTTTCAGATCTTACTCCTAGGCAGCAACGCATATTTCGGAATGCGAGTTCCAGTGGAGGGGATCTCGTTCAAATTCCAAGTAGCATTGACGAAGCAGTCTGGGTTAAACATGATTTCGTCCGATATCAGAACCAGATCTACCCAGTCGCGGTGGCAGTTTGCTAGTGTTGGTTGGTCCAACCGAGAGAAATCACTCACGAACTCCACTCAGACACCTACTTCACGCAGCGCGAGTACTGATATCGGTCGTCTCGCTTTCACGAGAAGGAGGTCCCATCTTACCAAACAGTTGTTCCCATAGCGCGCTAAGCGTTTGGTAAGATGTTGAGGATAGAGGAAGCCGAGGTCATGTTGTGGTCGCTGATTCTTTAAGTGCTTCTGGCGATAAGGTATAGATACGAGGGAGGAACGCACTGGTTTCTCGGTGGAGGATTACTGCACATAGCCATGCCTTTCAACTACGAGTAGGCAGTATTGGCTGCGTAATGACCGACGAGGATGCTGGTGGATATTTACTCCCGACGGTCGAGGACCGCCGCCCGGAACTGCTCAGCGAACGCGAAATCTCGCCGCTCAGCCAGCTTCCTGGAGATAGTACTGTCTCGCGAGCTGATCTCCAGCGCGACGAAACCGTCCGGCGATGGGGGCTCGTCACCCCAAGTGCGACGCGTATCGGTCGCGCGGACGCACCCGAGCACGACCTCAGCGAGAACGTTCGGCGACTCCACGACGAACGTCATCCCGCGATGGCGGGCTACAGCCGGCGGGCTCACCGTCTCGAAAAACTTCGATTGACCCACGCATTGTGTAGCAGTCTGGATCTCACACCCTGGCAGCGCGATCGCGCCATCGGAACGATGGTCGATCTCGACCTCACCGCCTTCGGGAGTCAGCGCGCTATCCCCAAGGTCGCGCTCGTCGTAATCCGCCACGTCGTCGACCACGAACGCGAGCATCATCTCGGTCTCCACGACGACGAGTGGATCGCCGAACAATCGCCAGGGAAACTTGCAGCCCTCTACGAGCAGTTTCATTCGATTACCGATGAGGAATCGTTCACGAGCCTCTGCGAGAACCACGACCTCGATACCACCAGCCTCAATCGGCTCCGCCGAACGCTCGTCGACCAACTCGATGAACGTGACCTCCACGATGCGGTCTACGGCCGCAACCCATACCGTGACCCAAGCCTCCCGAGTCCCGAAATTCGCTCCTCGGCCTGATCTGATACCTTTGCTCGATTTCAGTCATCCCGCTGTAGCAACGCAACCGTCAGAAACTCCTATGCGAGCTCGGCGAAAAGTGATGAGTGTGACCGAGGACCTCGTATATCCCTCTGTACAGGATATCCTCGATATCCACGAGCAGATCGTCGAGGAAAGCGAGGTTACCGAAGCAGGTGTACGGTCCGAGAAGCCGGTCGAATCAGCTCTCCAGTACATTTCCGAGGGATTCTTCGGCGAGGTACCGACCTCAATCCACGAGAAAGCGGTTCAATTGATGCGGTTGCTCGTTGTGGATCACCCGTTCGTCGACGGGAACAAGCGAACAGCACTTCGAACGGTGGTCGTCTTCTATGTGTTGAACGGGTACACGTTTGAGTACGGTGACGAGGTTCGGGCACTCTTACATCGATTCGCAACCGACGAAGCCGGCGTGGATATTGAAACAGCAGCCATCTACTTCAGAGCATGTGCCCGCCACAACTGATTTGTGAGTCTGGGGTGTAAATCACGTAGAGATGGCATCAAGCGTAGATTCCTCGACGGACACTGATGATGAGGTCCACCAGTTGTACGAGCGATATCACTCGGCGACCACCGACGAAGAACGTCGCGAGATCGTCCTCGAGATTGGGCGACTCGACGCAGAGCGCCATGCCGACATCTACACTGCCCTCGAGACTGAGTAGTTCTCGGTAAGCGTTCCTCGTGTCCGTTTCTACTCTCTCGCGCATAGCGGATTCTTGCCCCCTCAAATATGCAGTAAAGCGGACCATCTTCTCGCCAGTCTGGTGGAAAGCTATACTCTTGCGCTAGGCAACCACTCGGAGATATCGTCAATTTACTTCTTGTATTACGCCCACAGTGGTTTGACAGTGCATGTAGAGCTTGATAGTGGATGTAGATGTACACCGGTCGTGCGAGTGGACGTTCAGCGGAATGGTGGCTAGCCACAAAGAGTGAAAAAGCAGATATATCGCGACTCAATTATCTACCATAATCTATGACTAAATGGGAGTACCGAATCGTCGATCTCGATGAGGGTGGATTCCTCAGAAAAGGCGAAGAGCTGTCAGAAGACATGCTAAACGAGTGGGGTGACGAAGAGTGGGAACTGGTTACTGAACTCCCTGGCTCGAAAACCGGACTCAGTGGACGGCCGGTTACAGTTGCAAATGCTCTCGTCTTCAAACGACCCAAGAAATAGAAATACAACAGTGGTGTGCAGGTGAATGCTCGGCAGGCTGTGGGGATTGTTACGTGAAAACTGGAATAAAGATGCCACCAAGTCCAACGAGTATGAGGACCAAGAATAGACCGCTCACTATGCGATAATACTTATCTAGCTTCTTTCCTCGATCTCGATAATAGCCTGTGAGCAATGTCGCACCCAAGAATACGAGCTGAGCACACGCACCGCAAACTCCGAAAAGGAGAGCCGAAATGGCAAGATTCTGAACGAGCTCCCAGCCGAGATGGTAAATCGCCACCAAAGAAGCACGAGCGAAGTAGAGGCCACTGCCAACACACCAAACGCCGAGGAAAGCGTCCTTCCACGAATCAGGGCGCATGGTCGTTATCGGAAGCATCTCCTAATATATGCACCAGAAACACCTCTGGATAGAGAGCAAAGCTTAGTCACCCAGCGCAGGCGGATTAATGAGTCGTGATTGTCGTTGGGTTCCTAGCGAGTTGATGCTAGTCAGATGGCTCACTAGATATCAACTACTCGTAGCTCGCTACATTCAACTATTTTTGAGAATTATATGGCCTGGTCACTCGCACTGGTCATTGTATTTCTATCCAGCTTGCTGAAGTTCACCGTGATCTTCTGTGATTGTACTATCTTGCCATCATGCCGACAGAGGGTTCCTTGATCTGGGTCAAATTGGTTCTCCTCACCTGAATAGAGATACATTTTCGCTCGTATCGTATGCTTTCCAGAGAGTCGCTGGTTGAGCTGAATCGGATGTCCATCTGCCACCAGTGACCCCTCCATAGGAGATGTTAGATAGGCCCCACCAAGTACGGTATCTCCCTCCTGAACGGCCAAGTAAACATCTTTTCCCGGTCGCTGACCATACGTCACTAAAACCGTATCCTGTGTCCATCCGATGGGAGGTGGTCGCCACTGCCAGAAATCGACATAATTTGAACTACATTGTGTATCGGTTTTGGTGGCTGTTCCTGAACTTGATTCGAATGCTGGTCCGGTACAGCCAGTCAGACTAGCAACAGCGGTTAGCGTAGTTCCGGTGAGAAACATTCGTCTGTTCACATTAGGTGGCGTACCATTGCTGGTAAGTGCTTTATGGGGCCCTCAAATCGATGTACAGAGACGCATAGCTCTGTATCGAGGGAGGGAGTGTATCTCAGCTGATGCAGCCATTCGGTGAACTTCACAACCCATCAAGCGTTCGTCTGATACCATCCATTGTTAGTTGTCCGATAGATTGTGGCTATTGGTCAGCGGAACGACGCCGATGGAATAATGTCCAAAGGGGACGATTTGGGTGAGAGAGGGGTCAGAAAGTCACCAACATGAGTATATTCACGATCCATACGAAACCATGCTCTCTAGCAGGATATTCCGCAGCGATGGCTGGAGGAACAACACTCCTATTCCTTCTTGGGAGAGCTTCTTCGTCCGAGAATCTCTCTACCCTTGCTCCGTTTACAGTATTACCGTTTGTTGCAGGGATGACGAATGGCTCCAGTGGCGGAAGCATTGGTGGAAGCATCTTGATAGGGGCGATCCCCGGTGTGACTGCCCTTTCGGCAGTACTTTTTGCCGAGAGATCCGGCGCTAGGTCGGACGAACTAACTCTTCCCGGTGGAATCGCACTAATGGGAGTATTTGGAATGCTTGGGTTAGCGGCATCTCTCGTAGGCCACGTGATTGGACTACCCATTCGAATTCTGTTTTCTTGAGACACAGATAGGAGCTATGTGGCGTCGTTATTCGACGACCGCTGCCGCCGCCCACACCCAGAGAAACAGTAGAACCGTCAGAAGGGCTAGAGCAGACCAGGTTGCCTGAAAGGCCTTTTTGTGGCTCTGGTATTTCCCGGTCAACAGGACTATCGACAGGGAACTGAACAATAGCAGTCCGCTGACGAAACTGGTTAGCAGCATTACCGTGAGCCCATTCAGCGTAGTGTATGGGTCGTGCAGGACGCCATCTACTATCGCGAACGTGAGCCATCCAAAAAAGAGAGTGAGCACCGTACAACCGACGCCAACGAGTGCTCCAATCCATGAGGTAGCTTCCATTTTTCAATTTCATCGACATGTAGGAGTATAAAGAGGGAGTATTCGGAAGAGGGGACTACACAACTCTATTCGCGACCAATTCGCTAAGTGAGCAGAACTTGCATGTGCCTTCCCATAGACATCATCTCAAGATGGACGATGCTGCCGACCCGTTCGCCGCACTTGACCCTGAGAACTACTACGATGAGTACGGTAACGAAGAATGGAAACGATTGCAGGCAACGCGAAAAGCGCAATTCGAATTCGAGAACACAGTGGAGTACCTGAACGAACATCTCCCAGACGGAGGGCATGTAATCGATGCCGGGGGTGGCGCAGGTCGGTACACAGTCTGGCTCGCAGAACAAGGTTACGAGGTGACATTAGTCGACCTAAGCGACGAACAGCGGCGAATTGCCCGAGAGAAGGTTGAAGAGCGAGATCTCGTGGAGCAAGTCAGTATTGAAGCAGGTGACATCCGCTCATTGACTGCTCCAGACAACACATATGACGCCGTACTATGCTGTGGTGGCCCGCTTTCTCACGTGGTCGACGCTGAGGAGCGGGCACAGGCAATCCAAGAGTTCTATCGTGTCGCAAAGTCAGAGGCACCGGTGTTTGTCTCTGTGATGGGGCGACTCGCTGTTCTACAGAGTATTACGAAAAGCGCTCCACACCTCTATCATCTTCTTCCGCATGTCGCTGAAACGGGCGATTGGTCTCGCGAGGTAGCGCGGAATTCGCTTACTGAGCCTGAATTCGTCGAATGTCATTTCTTTCGCGTTGAGGAACTCAGGCAGGACCTAACGAACGGCGGATTAGAAGTGCTAACGATAGCAGGGCTCGAAGGTATTGCCTCGAACTTCGATCACGATGTAGAGGAGGCCACTGACGACCAACAGGAGTCCCTCGCAGAAGTCGTCAAGAGGACACGAGAGGACCACGCTGTAGCCGAACTCTCGAACCATATTCTCGCCGTTTGTCGAGCATAGCTCTTAAAGGGCGAAAAGTGGCGCGAGAGTATCCGCGACATCGACGAATCCTTTCATCACCCGATGAGCCGCCCATCAGGGGTGGCAAGCTACCATCAGAAGATATCCGAGAACGGAGGTTGATCAGCATGACTCCCACCAACAATCACAGCAATGACGAGAACGTGCTACTAATGACGATTCGCGATGACGACGAGAACAGCTATCAGGAGGGCCGTGAGGCGATTGAGTCGCTTGCCCGCGATGAGCCAGTCAACCAGCCCGACAGCGTTACGTTCCCTAGTGAGGCCCAGCTAGCTCGAACGTTCAACGAGCGGACGCTAGAGCTGCTACGTACAATCACCGACGCCGAGCCAGGGAGTATCCGTGAAACTGCCCGTTTCGTTGAGCGTGACGTGAAGAACGTCCACGAAGAGCTGACTCTTCTCGAAGCGATGGGTGTGATCCAATTCAGGGAGGGAGACGGGTCGAAACGCCCGGTGTTCCCATACGATGAGCTCGTTATCACCATGTCGTTTCGTCATCGCTCAAATGGTACAGCTACCGCTGCGCCCTAACTGCTGCAAACAAGGCAAGAGATTGCTAATGAGGTCGTGCCCGGTGTGAGCTGATTACTGTCTTGCTGACACAATTCATTCGTGGCCTGGTTCTGTGTGAACTACCGGCGTCGAGCGAAAATCTTGCACACGGTTTCGTCGATTCTGTGTGCAAAACGAGGACAGGCGTTCTCGGTTCGTGCAACCCTCGTGACTGAAACTTGGTTCACCGGCTTGTCCAGACGAAGCATAATTTTATTACAAGTACATCCAAAGTAGCGAACAAGAGTTGTCCGATGACCTGTTTCATTTACTCCTAACCGACTATCAACCGGCTGCTTAGGAGAAGCCAGTACGTTCACGAGGAACCGACAGACGACCGCAAGAGCAAACACAACTATGTCAGGACCGACATTCATCGAGTGCGACCGCATCAACCTACAAACAGTCGAAGAAGAAGATATTGAGTTTCTTCAACGAGGTGTCAATCATCCAGATGTGCGACATTATATCGAAGCGTTTCGAACACCCGTAAATAGAGAGCAGTATCGTGAGACCTTCGAATCGATAGATAGTGACGAAGAGGGAGTTACCCTACTCGTCGTACCTGACGAAGACGAAAGCGAACCAATCGGCTCAGTTCAGCTATACCCGATTAACAACGCACGAGGATTTGCTAATCTAGGCGTTTGGCTCATGCCTGAAGTATGGGGGAATGGCTACGCAACGGAAGCCAGCGCTTATCTCCTGGATTATGGCTTCCAACAGATGGGATTGCATCGAATCTCTGCAGTATCAGATAGTCCGAATGAGGCGTCCACATCCCTCTGCGAACGCCTTGGGTTTGCTCACGAAGGAACCAGTCGAGAACTGGGGTTCTCTGATGGGGAATACACGGACTTAGAACGGTACGGGCTTCTCAGCGACGAATGGGAGGGTCCTGAAGAAATTCTCGGTCAGTAAAGCGGTTCAGTATTCGCCCTGAAGGTAGCTAAGCGTCTATCTTCAGGGGTCGAAGAATTGGAGAATAGATAGAATTGGTGTTCGGAGAGATCCCACCGGTCCTTCCACTGTATTGAGAGCGTCAGTCTCGATTTCCAATGGAGTGGTTGTTTCCTATTCTCCGACTCTCTCTTCTTCGACTTCAGCGTCTTGGGATACTGTTGAGGCTCCGAACTCGGCTTCGAGTGCCGCCGAGACCTCAGGGTCCGAGCCGCCGGTCGCTCGGCGCTCGTCGATGGCGTCATGGAGTCGATTGGCGACCGTGACGATATGGTCAGAAGTTGAGCGAGCATCCTCATCATCACCGCCGAGAATCCCGTAGAAGGACGGCGCTTCACCGATGAAATCGCGGCTCTTCTCACGACCGATGCGGTTGCCGTCGGCATCGACCGCCTCACAGGCTACCCGTCGGACTTTGCGCCTGTCGTCAGTATACCCGATGATTGAGGTGGCGTGAATCGTCACATCCCCGTACTCGTGCGTGGCTTCGGAGCGACCCGGCTCGAAGCGGTGCTCGGGGTCGGCGCGGGAGCGGATGAAGGTGAAACCGATAGTAAAGATCACTACCGCCGCGAGAAACCCGAACGTGACGAACCAGTCACCGAACTCCACCAGTCGTGCCCACACACCCAGTGCGAGAATAGTAACGAGGGTGAGTTGTTGGAACGGGCTCGTTCGCTCAAAGAACGCCTCGGCGTAGCGATTCACACGCCGTTTCATGTGGGACTCCCACTTGAGTACATCATTCGGTCGGTGTATCATTTTACCGTTCTTGTGCTCAGGGGTGAATAGGTCGCTTCTCAGGAGCGAAGTCGTAGTTGTCCCCTCACTACGATATTTGAGTCATTTGGGGTCGGCCACTTAGATAGAAATACGTTCCTGAACCGAGCCATCAGTTAGGCCAATATAAAGAAGAGCATGGCCGGATCCGACCTTTGTACGAACTCTTCAGTACTGACAACCCATTCAAGATCAATTCTGACATAGTGCCCCGGTGTATTTTGAGCCGAAAGAGTTCGCCACATCAGCTGAAATCAGCACTAGCCATTGAACCGATAGAGCCAGCTATCCGTCAAACTCGTCTTCACCCGCTTCACGCGCTGCCTTGGCGACGAATCGAGCTGTGGTCAGTCGTGGGATGAGGTCCGCGTCGGGGCTGGGGAAAGTATCTGTAGCAACGCGAGATTCGAGATCTTCGAGATACGCCTCGTCATGAACACGCTCAGCGGGATATGGACGGAGCGATGGCATACTGGCCTTTCCTCTGGCCTGGAATACAGGTTTTGCGGTGGTAAGGGTGCCGAGACTCACCACTGATGCGAGTGATTGGAGGTCTCTGCTCGTTCTATACTGCGATTTGGATATGGCTCGACAACAGCACGGCAGTATTTGTATGCCATCCTGTAGCGGGATCGGTGTCGGCTATGATCTACTGGCGAGTGCTGCTAAATTATTGTGGGTTTGATGGAACGGTTGGGGTCGGAAATGGTGGAGTGAAAGGGTCAGCGAATAGGCCGAACGTCATAGTTGTCCCCTAACTGCGGCGTCGAAACTGATATACTGTTGAAATTGGGAGGTGTATCCAGCATTGTTGCTAGCCCCAAAGAGGGCTATTTTCGTGGTTGAACGTGGATATCTTCGTCAGCGATAATGATTCGGAGTGCAGTAAGGTCAAGGCTAAACGTGAAATCAGTTCTCGTTCTCGTGCCATCGTCCAATACTACGAGCGCCATCAGTTCTGGCTCGAAATCCGTAAACATCAGTTCTTTCTCAAAGGTATGTTCGCTGTTCGAGGTCACTAACCAAGTGCCAGTAAAGTAGTTGCTAAAGCCGCCACCCTCGTCAGGGATTGTCGTAATCGAGAGGGTCACTTGATGCGGAGTGTTCTGGTTGTTCACCAGTGTGATGGGGACAGTTCCACTGCCGTTTCCGAATGGTAGGGAGTTGCAACCAGCTGTCCCTGCAATGAGAACCGGACCAATTAAACGGAGGAGACCCCGGCGGGAGTAGTTCATACTTGTAGCATAGTTCAGGAAAGGATATGGTTCGACTGGTCTTCCTCTTGTATTCCCTCAATACTGGTGCCGCTAGAAGAACACAGATCGCCGAGGACAGCGTTATATGCCAAGCAACTTGTCTTCGTATTAATCAACGTGAATGAGTGAGTCCGATTCTACCTACAGCTCAGCAGAGGAGAGAGCAATCCCAACGATAGGCGACGATACAACCTCTCACTGGTGGATAGCAGCGCTCCTTCCCTGTTTAGCCGTCTTTATGATGGTTTCAGTGACCGTGGCTGATACAGGTGGGCAGCTGGGGACAGTGCTGAGTCTGGTCTTTCTCGGGACTCTGGTCTTCTCGTCGTTTTTCACGTTCTCTGCGATATATATTGATGCAGATAAGATCAGAAAACGGGATTTAGACTGGTATCCTCGGTGGTGGGTCTACTGGCTGCTGGGAGCAATCCTCTCATCGCTGCTCATTTTATGGCTCATCGGGGTCACTGGCGCTATCGCGAGTCTACTCATGGGCATCAATTTCGCCCTGGTACCGATAGGGATCGGCTATGTGTATAGTCGAGTGAAACACGTTGGGTTGTCATGAGAAGTCTCTGAAACGCGGATTCAGACCACACAAAAGAAGATATCAGGCTGCAGCAGGATCGTCGGCGCTCTCTCCGCTCGAGGAGTCAAGTGAAACAGCAAAGTCGAACAGTATCTCGTCATATGGAACGACCGGTCGCTTTGCATTCCCATCGTTGACGAACTCGACAATGCCATAGGCAGCCAGTCTTCTGAGTTGGTCGTAGACGTTTTTCTTATCCCGTCCCACGATCCGAGCTGCTTCGCGGATACTCGCTGGCTCGTGCACATTGAGCGCTCGCAGGAGCGCAAGCGTTGAGTCAGTGAATACTGCAGTCGCGGTGTCCACATCCGGAAATGAGATAGTTGGATGCGAGGTTTCAGTCTCGTCACCCCGATCGTCGGACTCGACGGTCACACGCAGTGTTCGTGCCCACTCCTCCGAAACGGAATCCGGGTACGTTCCGGCGTGCTCCTCGCTCTCGGTCATGCGGTCGTCGTCGGTATCGTTCTCAGTCATATCTCGTACTCCTCTGGGCGTGGTCCAAACGGCTCAATTCCTGTTTCTTCGAAGAATCGCTCGTAGATGGCGGCCACTGAGCCGGGAAACTCGTAGTCGGAATCGAGGTCGCCGTCGACGTGTCGATGGTGCGTTCCATCTCCGTGGTCGTTGTCGTAACGGAGCATGGTTCCCTGTTCGGGACCGACTGGCCACTCCACATCGACAGATGGGTTGGCAGGATTGGTGACACCGTAGTGGAGCGCATAGCACGCCCCAGGTGGGTATCGCTCAGCGCTTGCCGGATAGATGAACTTGTATCGAACAAGTGCTCCCGCTTGTACCACCTTCCGTCTCTCGTATGCCACTTCTGGTGTCTCATCATCGGCCATCCTCTAGCCGTTGGTATGGACGCCAACGAATTAACTCCGTTGGTGCCCGCACCACCGACCTCAAAGGTTGACCGTCTACCGCCACACTAGTTGCTGAACTGACTGCTTTGGTCAGAATCGGAGCGCCGCCCTGAAAACCAGCAGCCTGCGGTAGGTTCTGCTGAAAGTGCGGCGCGGTTTTATCTTGCCATGAAGAAGCTCTTGAACCTGTGGGGCAGAAACCTGCTACGACATGCTTCTAATGCCGTCGGAAGTTATTACGATGGTTCCTGGGTCAGCTAGTGAGCCATCCTTGCTAATCTGAACCGGTCCGCCCATTGTCCCTCTGTTTTCGACCCAGACTTTGAGAATATACTTTCCTGGTGTACTTGCATAGACCTGAGGGTGAAGGGTGGTGCCGGGTTTGACTTCATACTTCTCGTAGAATACTCCAGTCTCATCAGTTAGCCTGACGCTGTCCTCTGTAGTTCCGTTGAATATAGAGCCAGTTGATGGTTTAGTGAGTACCACCATGATGATACGCTGCTTATTGGGCTGCTGGTCCCCACGATATTCTATCTTGAACTCGTCTCCTTGGATAGCTGACCTTGCCTGAGTGAGACAACCGGAGAATAACCCTATTCCTCCTAGTACAGTACAGAGGGCCTGTCGTCGCTGCATGGGTATTGTGACTCAGTGCTGGGGGTATGAGCTTTGTCCCCTCCTCAGTCCATGAATGGAGGTGTCCAAAAGGTACAGCATTTTAATGAGTAATTGAGATGCTTATGTCGATTACTCTACTGTCGAAAAGGTACTCGTTTCTGACTTCTTTTGTCCTATCTCAAAGATCGTGCGAGCAAGGTTACCCCACACAGCTGAATTTGAAGATTACGGTGGTATAAGCGGCCGATACAACTGAGCCTGGTATCCATTATCAATTTACAAATTCGCTAGAATAATTACTTATGATGGTGTAGAATGTTTTTCTTTTGTATGAAGCCGTGCGAGACAATTGTCAGACGAACCGCCGCCCTCGCCATGGTTGCTGTACTCATCGTGGGCGCTCTTACTATTGCACCAGCAGGCGTACTCTCTCAATCGGATGGTAGCGGAGTGAGTACCCCGACCCCACAGGATGATGGCGATTATGATTGTTCACAGTTCGATACCAGAGAACAAGTTGAGGCCGTCTTCAATCCAGATAACGACGAGTATGGCCTCGATAGTGATGGAGATGGGGTCGCCTGCGAAAGCGTAGGCGATAACCCGACGGCTGAAGGTTCCGGTAGCGCAGGCGCGAGTACCGCAAACACCACTGCTACTGCGACGGCCACCAGCACCGAAGAACCGACGGATACCGAGACTGAAACCGCGACGGCTACGTCTACCGCAACGGCTGTGGCGACGACCACAGCAGCCACAAGCGGCACCTCGACCGCAGTCGAGACGGACGCCGGAACGGCAACTGAGACCGAGACTGAGACTACCGTTGAAGACCCACAAGCGGCGAACGTCCTCCAGAACGCGACGGAGGCCTACGCCGATATTGAGGACTTCAACGCCACGCTCGTGACCTCCTCGACGTCCTCAAACGGAACGGTCACCGAAACCGAGAACACCACGCAGAAGATTTCGTACAGGCTTCCGAACCAGTATCGCGTCGAAACCCTCGCGCCTGAAAGCCAGGCGGGGAATGTCGTGGTTTCGAACGGTTCGAGCACCACGACCTACGACGCGGGAAACAACACCGTCCAGACGTTCAACACGAGCGACTACTCGGGTGGAATGAATGAGTCGTCCGCCTTCGGAAGTCTGACCGGCCTGACTGCCGACTCGAACGTCAGCTATGAGGGCACTGC
Source organism: Halococcus sp. IIIV-5B (assembly GCF_003602035.1). Taxonomy (NCBI): domain Archaea; kingdom Methanobacteriati; phylum Methanobacteriota; class Halobacteria; order Halobacteriales; family Halococcaceae; genus Halococcus; species Halococcus sp. IIIV-5B. The sequence continues at coordinate 14,405 of NZ_QZWE01000003.1, forward strand.
GACGATTGCTGGCGAAGACGTCTACGTGCTCGCCGTTCGTCCGGACACCGAGCTTCAGGACATCAACGAGACGATCTACCTCGACCAAGATTCGTATTTCCCGGTTCGCGTCACCACCGAGAGTTCGTACGAGGTCGATAACGAGACCATCACCACGGAGTCGATGACGACTTTCCGTGATGTGCAGATCAACATCGGGCTCAGTGACGACCTCTTCGAGTTCGAGGCTCCCGAGGACGCCGAACGCCCTGACAGCGCGTTCGGAGCTTCGACCTACGACTCCTTCGAGGCAACCCAGGAGAACACCAACATCACGCTCTGTGAGCCGAGCGAGATCCCCGAGGGTTACTCGTTCGAGAACTCGACGGTCACGACGTTCGACGGCAACACGAGCGCGACGCTGCTCTACACCAACGGATCCGATGACCTGATCAACGATTCGCTCGTCGTCCGCGTCTCGACGCTCGGATCCACGAACGAATCGGCCACCACGAGCTACGGCGAGAACGTCACGGTCAACGACCAGAACGGAACCTACGCTGAGAACGATGGACAGGGCGTCCTCGCGTTCTCGACTGGTGACCGCCAGTACACGATCGCGGGCCCGTTCTCGCAGGACGAACTGGTCTCGATCGCCGAATCACTCGACTGTAGTGTCGACACCAGCACGAACACGTCCAGTGAAGCCAACCCGGACAGCGCTTACTACCAGGTGGACTTTGTCACCGGTGATTCGATCGAGAACCTTCGCGGTGATGAGGGGTACTACACATCTGACCGACTGATCCGGTTCGCTCACGGCAACACTGACAACGGTGTTACACGCGTCTCTGATGGTGAGTTCATCATCAACGAGACTGCGGCTGACCGGATCGAGAGTGAGGACATCTCGGTCGAAAACGGTACTGCGACGATCACTTTCAGTGTCACCGAGGGCGAATCGATTGAACTCACGTTGGCAAGCTACCAGAAGACCGGCGACGGCTGGTCTGCCCAGACCGAAGCCCAGCAGCGGTTTATCGATGCCGACACGCAGACGTTCGAGTCGGGGACGCATACCCTGAGTGTGGATCTGCCAGGGACGGATATCGATTCGACCGACGGATCGGAGCCCGTCGTCGTGAACGAGGCCGAGAACGACGATGGTCTCTCGGCTGCAGAGATCCTCGATCGCACTAACCAGTCCTACCAGAACGTCTCGGATATCACTGCAGACTACGCTACGGACTCCCATTGGAGCTACGACGGTGATCAGTACTACAGCAACAACGCGAGCGGGACATTCACGTTCAAAGCTCCGAACCAGACGCGATACGACTTCACGAACGGAAGCATCTTCGTGAATAGCGGGAATACGAGCACACTCTACAACGCGAGCAACAACAGCGCCACTGTCTACCCCAACTACTCCCCACACGGGATCGTCAACGGAATCGATAACCAGTCGTATCTCGGTTCGTACCTCGATCTGATCAACCAATCGAACACCGTCGTCTACGAGGGGACGACGACGGTCGAAGGTGGCGAGGCCTACGTCTTCTCGCTCACCCCGCAGTACGACTACGGGGCGTACTACACTGAATCGACCACGCTGTATCTCAACACCGAGACCTACCTGCCGCTCGGGTCAGATTACGCTGGCACCTACGGCAATGCGAGCAACGGGACCGATGACACCTACACAGTAAACACTCGCTACAGCAACCTGCAAGTCAATACCGGCGTCTCCGACGACGAGTTCAATCTCACCATTCCCGATGGTACGTCGGTGACGGACTACAGTTTCGGTTCTGTTAGCTACGAGGACTACGACTCCCTTGAGGAAACTCAACAGGACACTGGCTACACTATCCCGCAACCGACGGAACTCCCCGATGGATACTCGTTCGTGAACGCGACCGTCTGGACATACCCCCCAACCTCGTACACTGCCGGGGATCAGGTTGAGAACCTGACTGATGTCGATCTCTACTATTCAGATGGCTCGGAGACGATTGAGGTCTACATGTACCAGTTACCGGAGAACGACGTCTTCTACGGCTTCGGAACGAAGACGCCTATCAACGGACAGGCTGGCTACTTTGAGTCGCTTGGTGGCGGCTACAACTATCTCAACTTCGCCTGTGGCGACCTCGATTACTCCATCTACGGTCAGCTCTCACGGAGCGAGCTCGTGACCATCGGCGAATCGGTCAACTGTACGGCGGACGTGCCAACCAGTTCCGAATAGCACCACCGCCGGCCTTTCGTACGTTTATTTCAGCAATTACGAAGGGTAGGTAGAGAGAGAGTATTTGACTCTATCCTGCAGTCTCGACCTTCTCGTAGAATTCAGACCCTGACATCTCCCCGGAAAGTCGTTGAACCGCCCAACGGTCACTCACTCAGTATGTATACTCGACACAGTGTACCGCTTCGACCTCGATATCCACGAAGAGGGCCCATCCCCCGGTCTCGCCGGCTTTCCGAACCGTCTCAACGAACCACCAGAAGCGCTTTCGCTGGTTCTCATCACCGAAGGAGGAGAGATCCAAGTTCAACACGGAAAGAGCCATCTTCCACCGATGAGTTAGATTGATACTGGCTTGGATTGGCTCTCGAGTTATCCAATGGCGAACGAGCTGGACTCGATACTGGACACGCTTCGCTCTAAAGGCTATGATTCAGTCACACGTATTTATGACTGGTCCGAAGAGGCGGATGGGACTGTCCCTCTATCAAAGGAGCAACGTCGTGAACCCCAAACTGGATGGCGTCGATTCCTTCCACGAATAGAGAATGAAGCCGATCCGGAATTAGTTCCGGATGACCTTCGGTCGGTGGTCGAGGAACATGGATGGACGGTGCAACCACTGGGTCGTGAGGACGAGTCGGCCTACATTATCATTTCTAAAGATGGAGTGTGAGATCTTTGTCCGTGAAACAACTACTCAGGCACACCAGTGTTTCCGCAGGTTCCACAAGGGGAAATTGTATGAGGAGAAGTTGAAAGATAGTATTTAATATCTGTCACCATCCAGTGTAACCATCTCTCGATTCCACAATTCGCCTCGTGTGGATAACTAGCGGTGCTTTTAGATAGGGAGCCTCTTCCGGCGTGTGACATCCATCGCAACATTGAGTGGGATCTTCGACCACTCCCCATTCTCGCGGTATTGATTTGGGCGTAGGCCACTCCACACTGTGAGATAGTACGTCCCGGTTGCGTAGATATCATCACCATAGAGTTGGTAGGCTTCTCTCACTGTTTCACCCGCAGGAATATCCCGAGAGACCCACGTCGTTTCCGTACTCATCGAATTTCGATTTCGTCCCACTGTGACGTTGTTGCTCTCTGCGTAACTCGGTGAAAAGAGGGTGATTTCGGCCATCCCTGGTGTCAATGTTGCTCGCTGTGAGGCTGCGGTACTTGGCCGGGTGGTCGTAAGCGTGAGTACGCCAAATGGCCAGACGGCTGTACTCCGAACACTCACCGATCTCTGGGTGGGATTCCGGAGACTGAACGCGAATCGTGCCGGGCCCTCGACTGTTGCGTTTGGGTCTAGTGTCTCTACAGTGAGATCGAGGGGAATGGGTGAATCCCTTACCTGAACGTCGGAAACCCTATACTCGGCATCCCCTAAACATCCAGCCAGACCCACGACCGAGGCCACAGCGCCACTGCGTAGAAACGACCGACGATTCACTGAACTTCACCTCCAGCACGATCGCTCGCCAATGCGACGAATACATCTTCCATATCTGCATCAGCTTCACATCCCGCCTGTTCACGGAGTTCTGCCAGAGATCCTTCGGCGATAAGACGACCTTGCTCGAGGATTCCAGCCCGGTCACAAACGCGCTGTACCTCGTTGAGCGTGTGGCTCGAAAAGAACACGCTCGCCCCTCGGTCGTGTTCTTCCCGAATCACCTCTCTGATACGGCGAACGCCATGTGGATCCAGACCGGTAAACGGTTCGTCGAGGATGAGTAGGTCTGGAGCCCCAACGAGCGCCATCGCGAGACCGAGTCGTTGCTGCATTCCCTGTGAGTAGCCACCAGCTTCTTGATCAGCGGCATCGCTGAGTCCCACCCGAGTGAGTAGCTCGCCCGGGTCGTCATCCGTGCGTTTGGTGTCCGCAACGAATCGAACATGCGCTCGGCCCGAAAGGTCCTCATAAACGCCGAACCGATCCGGAAGAACACCCACTCGATCGTGGACTGCTACGACATCCCGAGAGTCGTGACCAAGGACGCGAGCACTCCCGGATGTCGGTCGGAAATAATCGAGAAGCAAGCCGATCGTGGTGGACTTGCCTGCACCGTTAGCTCCTAAAAATCCGTATATCTCATTGGACTTGACGGTGAGACCGAGACCATCAACTGCGATCGTGCGTCGATAACGCTTCGTGAGATCGGTCGTCTCGATAGCGAGTGGTGAACTCACCATGCATCACCCCGATTGAACGCGAGGTGAGCGAGACCGAGTGGGAGAGCGATCCATCCGAGGAGAATCACAACTCCGAGTGCGGGATGGAGATACCACGGTACTACCTGATCGGCGAATGCGGTATCGACCACGTAGGCGTTGACGCTCACACCATGGCGAACCGCGTAGACGGTATCAACGAGCTCGGCGGAGTTTCCCACACCGAATAGCCAGTTGGTCACCACGTCATAGGCGCCATCCGGTGTGAGACGCAACGCGAAGAACAATGGCCCACTTGCTGGCGGGTCATATGGGTCGACCGGGACCCCGGTGATGGCGCCGTAGATCGCTGGAACGAGTTGTTCCCAGAAGAGGGTCACCAAGAAAAATCCAAATACGGTAGTAGCCGCCACGACTGTTCGCTTGGCGACCGCCGAAACTGCAACGGCGACTGAAACCAGTGCTGCGACGTAGACAAGCGTTGTAAGAACGGTTCCAACGAAGAGCACTAGGGAGAAAACGCCGTGCTCGATAAGACCCACAGCACCGAGGACAATGAGGCCTACGAGCGTGATCGTCGCGACACCCAGAGTTCGCCCGACACTTTTGCCGAGGAGAACCTCCGAGCGGCGGAGCGGCAACGCAAGGAGGAACTTGATACTACGGGTGGTTCGTTCGCCCACGATCGACTGATACCCCAGCAAGAGTGCACAGAGAGGGAGGAAGATCAGCGTACTTCGCTGGATATAGCCGGCAGTGATCGACCGTCCGAGGGCATCATACGCATCATATGTGGGTTGAAATCCCCAGAGAACCAGAATCGGAACGAGAAGCCACGCAATCTTCGTCGTAAGAACCGTTTTCGCCTCTTTTCGAGCGAGCGGTCTCCAGCGCATGGAACCGACTCTCAGAAGAGTGTCATAAACACGACGATTCGAAACCAGGAGAACGACCCTACGGCAGTTAGTATGACCGAGGTGTTAGACCACTAGCGCTGTGTATAGATCATAGTGGCCTACAGTCGACCAATATTGTCTCGTCGATACGGCGCTTTTCAAGACTTTTCACTTTCATTTCAGCCATCAAAATGGCAGTTAGATAGTAGCAACTATCTATGCACGGAGAAACACGGTGGTAAGTCATGATACGAAGGACTGGAATCTGGGTGCTTGCTGGAGTCGTTGTTGTCCTTATTGTCGGCGGGGTAGTGGGAATACCGGGATTCAGCGGGTCAAACTCACAATCGATAGAACCACAGGGAGGAAGCCTCAACGTCACCGAATTCACTGTGTTGAACAGCAGTTGTGGAGACAGTTACTCTGGGATCGGAGTCATGAGAGCGAACGTCGTTGAAGAGCATCGGACGAACTACTCCATCGTCGGTACTATTCCCGTCCAGAGAAGCAACGTCTCGGCGGGCTTATCAGATGTTACCACGCTGGCCGACAGTTACGTCATCAACGTCACAAGCTCGGTCCTCTACGCGGAGCAAGACAGCAGATTGTGCGAAGCCCAGTACCGGATGAACTACTCTGTCCCGTACGGAGGCGACGACAGCTATACGCTTACCACACTCCACAACGGGGAATTTATCGCTCAGCAGAACAACGTGAAGTTCGAAAACGGTTCACTGACGAGCAGCAGTTACAACTTCGGCGTTTCAACCTTCTACAACATGAGCGCCTAGAATCGTTGGCTACGACGAGGACCGAGGACTAATTCCGGCGTTTCGATTTCGCCTCGCGAACGTCGCCACCATCCCGAAGCATATCAGGACAATCAGGACAAACCCGAACAGTATCCATCCCAGTTGGAGCGAACACACGAACGTACTGTTGCGTGACGAATGCGCCGCAATTATCGCAGTTTGGCATACGAAGGCTGGTTCATCCATTTCACATTATACTATCGGCTTCAAGAGACTGTAGCGACCGTGCTTTGTCACGGATCTCACTCTTTCGTACTGGATATCGAACCAAGACCTGTAGGTGGGTTTTGGTAGGTAGGACTCGGTGTTGTCTATACTGAGTAGCTACGTCCAGCACTACCTTGGGAAGTAGTACGTGGGGCAGTGATGATGCCGTGTATAGAAGAAGTGACTTGAACGAGTTACTTCGGTTTCCAATCCATTTTGATGGTTACAGACTCGCGGCTCCCTCGAAGAATTGAGGAACTTTCGCGTGCTCCGACTTCGAAGTTGATTGAGGAGGGTGGCTGTAGTGTGATCGTCTTGTTCTCGATATCAATATCGAAGTCGTCGCCGTTTTCGAGATTATCGGCTATCTGTCGAAGGTGTTCGGCGGCTTCTGCTCGGTCGTGTTTGTACTCGCCAATATTCTTCTCTGCCATCTTCAGCTGTTGCGGCTATTCCGGATTATAGCTGATCATTGCCATATTGGAAGGTTGTCTCTCGCAATCGTTTCATGGCTCGCTCAGTCAATCCAGCCTGGGCGAGTGCTTGGTGTATCATCATTCGTCCCGACATCTGCGGTCGTGTACCACTCGGCAAAGATCGTATGCGGAATGTAGTACTCTCGGTCCCGTCGGAGTAAGGTAATCCCCCGTGGTGAGATTTGGTCGACAACGTAGTGCTCGTCCTCGTCGTGATCGAAGAGGATGTCATTCTCAGAGAGTTCGTCCATCGCCAAAGGTCTCTCATCTGGAGCCATACGACCCAGTTCTCGGGGAGGATGCACAAGTAGCCTCTGAACACTCAGGAGAAACTGCAGAGTTGAGATATCCGAAAAGCAGGAATAAAAAAAGATAGAGTTGGTCAGAGCGTCCAGACGGAGGTATTCAAAAGGTGCTCCTCTTCATGCTCGTCTGGAGGAGGGAATTCGATAGCACGGGTGCTACGGTAGGTCAGCAGAAGTCCCGATAGCGACAACTATTTTGCTGTTACACACATTTGTGGAACTGTACGATGTTCGAACAGTGCGGTGAAACAGAGGTCAAAACACTCCTTGCCATTACATCTGGAGACTCTATCTCAGGTGTCGCCCGGAAGATCGGCGAGAACCGAGAGACCGTCCGTCGAGCCGTAAACCGTCTCGAAGATGCGGGCTACATCCGATATGACGATGGGTTATCCGTTGTTGACGACACCGTTCGAGAGGCGGGTCTCGCCTTTCTCGCCGCTGCAGCGAATGTATCTCCACCCACAATCTCCGAAGGCTATGTGCTCCCACAATTTGCAGACATGGAGTTCGCGTACACTGCTATCGACGCCGTCTACGTTTGGACTCGAGGTGGCTACCAAGTCGCTCGCAATGATACGGATTATCCGCTTTTCATTGCTATCCGCGAGTCGGATCTCGAAGATTGGGAGCACTTCTTCGAGCTGTTTGGAATTTCGACCGTCCAGGAACGCCAGTCACCCGACGAGGTCTCTGGGCCACTGCAAGTCGTCCTCGCACCCTGCGCACAGATCGACGCCGAAATGGTTGACGGACGGCCAGTCATCTCACTCTCAGAAACTGTTGAGTTCGCGCGCGAACACTACGCTACCTTCGAATCGGCACTAGATATCCTCGATCGGATGTACGACGACCTTGAGACCGAGGCGGACTATCACGCGACACCAGCCTCGCCATGAGCCAAGAAGAACGCAGTGAGGCGCTCATTGAGGTCCTTGCAGCCCTCGAACAATCCACCATCGATTTCGTTCTCGTCGGTGGCTACGCTGTCTCACAATTCGAGACCCGTTTTTCGACTGATCTGGACCTCGTCATTGCCCCCGAAGATACCGAAGCGGTGGTGACGTTCCTAGAGAACCATCACTTCGAACGGAAGAGCGAGCTCGAAGTACCCCCAGAAGAGACTATCTACAACCGCGAGATCGAACTCTTCGAGCGAACCGAAGGTCTGCCCCACCCGATCGGTGTTGATTTGTTAGTAAACGGATTGGGATGTCGCCAAACCGAAGCGGAGTGGTCGTTCGACTATCTCCGTGACCACAGCTCCACGAGAACTATCTCAGGTGGGACGCAGTCAACGACTGCTCCCGTCGCTGATGGCGAGGTTCTGGTAGCCGCCAAGCTCCATAGCGCCCGCAAAACAGACCTAGCTGACGTTCTCGCGGCTGTTCCATACGTCGAGTTCACATCCGTGGCAGCCCACCTTCATCGGGGAGACGAGGATGCGCTCCGAGAACAACTCGAAAGCGCACAGGAGTTCATCGAAGAAGGTGGACTGGATCACCGATTCAAGAGTATGTTTGGCCAGTCGTCCGCATCGCCCGATGATATCGACGCTTTACTCGAGTTCATTCGGGAACAGCAGTAGATCTCCTGAGTTGATGGATTATTATCGACTCTCGGACGTCGCCAGCAGCATCGATAGACGCTGTCTACTCCAGTGCAGGTTGCTGTGCTCAAACTCACAATCAAACACCCTGAAGTAAGATACTGGTGACTACGACGACTGAAGAGAGCTAATCCCGGCGTTTCGATTTCACCTCGCGAACGTCTTCACCGTCCCAGAAGTATATGAGAGCAATTAGGGTATCCTTGAATGGTGTCCATCCCAGTGGGTCGAACATCACTATTTTACCAGGCGCTAATTACTCGAACGTATGGAGTCAGATAGAGATGAGCGCGATATCATCTACGAAGCCACGTATGACGCTGTATGGGATGTGGCGAAGCGACTAGGCTACATCCTCGCTTTAGTCGTTATCGCACTTATCGCATTGCAGGGAGTAGTTTTCGCTGTGGCCGTTGCAGATGGTATAGCCATCATCATTGGGATATTAGCCCTTGCGGTCATGTTGACCTCGCTACACCGACTCGGAAAAGTCCTCAATTTATATTAGCAGCGTTATCGAACGACGAACCAGTAGACTACTACTCCGACTATCCCGGGAACGAGACCAACAAAGAACAGAATGCCAATGGCAACACCCCATTGCCATGCCCAACCACTGCCGTGTTTTTTGGCGTCTCTGTATACCCATCTCCCAATCAGATAACAAATGACGATGAGAATAGCCAGTAGAACGAATACTTCTGGTCCACCCGGCATACCTGGTATCTGTAGGGGGAGCATGAGGAGAGATCGTTTAGCGGTAATATTATTCTTGGGAAATTTCGACGTTCGAAAGAATTTCAGTCACATAATGTCCCCCAAGAGATTATCCGGGTCGATTCCATCAATATGACGTCTCTCGTCTATATTACTGGAAGTCCTTCTGGCGAGCGGTTTCCTGTTCGGCTTTCAACCCCATTTGAACACGAGCGCTGATGGTAGGGATGCTGCTGCTGATTGTACGAGAAGGACCGCAGACCACTTCTCAGCGGAGCCAGAAAACGGCGAGTGGTTCGAGGCCCACTGCTTGTCATATCGGGATAGGCGGGCACTACGATCTTCTCCATCGAGGCACAAACAGGAATCCTGTCTGAAACGGGGCGCGACTTTATCTTGCCGTGACAGTGTGATATAGAGTTATCAGACGGGATGATGAGGATTGGATATGGCTCATGACCGGGTTTCGGTTGATTCCCGCTGGTGGTACGCTACAGTTGGTATCATTGCTCTATTTTTTCTGTACGTCAGTGTGAGTCCGCTTGATTCGCTTCTTGCGATAATCCTGAATGCCGTTACCGTCGTTGGGTTAGCCCTTTTTTGGGCCATGGATATCCGGGTTATCCGCCGCTCTGAGGCGGCATGGGAGCCAAGCGCTCTCTATCTTATAGGTGTGATACTCACGCCGATCTTGGTTCTCTATGGGTATCGACGGTACCAACATGTTGGCTTGGTCTAATCGATACTTCGATGACTCGGTGCTTGAGTAGCTGTAGCTGATTCCGTTCGGTTGACTATCCGGGTGTTCGTAGCTAGCTGGTGGACTTTCAGGTGTCGTGTGGTGTGTCACAGATTGGCCGTTCTTACGCGCGCGTTAAGCCTTCTGTCGGCGAGTGCGGTGGTTGCGGGGATCGCGGGTGCTGCTGGGAATAGTGCTCGCGATTGGTGGGCTGTTCTACCTCCGAGGACGTGGCTCGCTCACGGTGATAGACAGCGACGGCGAACCACAGATGATGACCGAATTGGGCGAACGTCGCAGTTATCTCCTCACTACAATATTTGGGTCATTCAGGGTCGGCCACTTAGATCGAGATACGTTCCTGAACCGAACCGCCAGTTAGCCCCTCATAGAGAAGAGCATGGCCCGACTGCGGAGTGGTTTCGCTCTTGAACCGTATCATATTGGTACTGACGAGTTCGTTAGCTCCTTGTAGATTCGGTTGCACCGTTCCCCAGTTTTCAGTGTAGAGAGGGATTGAGAGAGTTCGCCATCCAACCCATTGCGGTTCAGACTGAGGATAGATCCCAAATCGATCCTGGAATTTCATCCGAGCTTGTATGAGAAGCAGGTACGACCGCTCGAAATCGGTTTCTGCGACCATATCTCGCAGGGACTTCGTATCCAACCCGTTTGTAGATATATTCGGGAATAGCTGCTGTTCAGGTGGCTTTGTGATGAGTCGCGCATAGTATGGCGGGTTGTCGTTCGGTCCAAGACCAGTTGCAACGAGACGGTCTGAAGGTCGGTTGAGTGTCCCAAACGCGTAATCTGCTTCTACAGATGACTGAATGAGGTTCCATCCTCCAGCAGCATTTGCGATGCCGGCTCCACAGACGAGTGCACCACCTGCATAGAGGAAATTTCGCCGTTTCATACAGGCTCTGTGGGATAGGTGACTGAAGTAAACTTTGACACACTTCCTATCGGTATCCAAATATCAACCTACCAGGCCGTACGAACCTTTGGCTCGATAACTCGTTGTCTCTCAACCTCTGAGAGATGACGAGAAGTCCCATGCTTAGAACACGGGCACTATGAAGAGCATTGAATAACCCACCAAGAGAGGTTTTGAGTTGGTGTCCGCTCATACTCGAGCAGCGATGTAAATCCCGAGATGGGTCAGTGCTCGAGCTACCACGTAGCAAATGCCAAACCACACAGCGTAGGTTGGCCGGTATTGTGCTAACAGGTAGTACAGGACGACAAAAGCGATCATCATTGGGACGCGGATCGGAAAGCTCTGTGCTCGTTCTCGGGCCTGGTCAGAGGTGTAGAAGCGATAGACAGGCCTTGCGCCGAGAATTAGACCGCCAACTGTGGCAGCTAAGTACCCAATAGCGCTAGCCTGTGCTCCAATTTGCTCATTTGGTGTTGATCCGAGTGCTAAGGCGAGCAACAAGACGAAGAGGACCAGGTACAGACCGGTCGCCAGGAGCCCTGTAAGGAGTGCCCGTGTTGTTCCGAAGTCTTGTTGGTCTTCATGGAAACGGCCATACCAGCGCTCAGAGAGGCTTGGCATGTAAAGTTCAATTCGGCGAATGCTGATTATTTAGTCGGTAATGATCTGCTGGTGGTGGGTTACCGACGGTGTGAAGAACCGGAGCGCTACCACGTCCACCTGCACGCGCTGTGTGAGATGCCGTTCGTGCATAGAGATCAGTATCTCAGTACTTACTGAGATATTAATGTTGATTATTCTACTGTCGAAAAGGTACTCCTTTTGAAACATCTCATCAAGTCGTGACAAATTGGATCTTAGAACCAGACATCATGTAGTCAACGAGAACATCAGGCTCATTCTGTGTGCATAGCTTGCACACAAACAGCAACCTTTAGATTCTTGTGTGCATAACATGCGCATAGGACGATGAGCACTGACCGAGAGACCCAGCGTGTCCATTTCCACTCGCCGGAGCACCTTATCGAACGCGTCGACGCGATCGCGACCCTCTTTCAGAGAGATCGGACGGATGTTCTCAACGAAGCACTCCGCGAGTACGTCGATGAAACGGCCAGTGACGACTCATTTCAAGGGATCGTCGCCAGCGAATACTATGAAGGCCGATTGGACTTCGAGATGGTCAAACAGCTCGTTGGCACCGATGCCGCCCAACGGTTCCGCCTCTTGAAGCGCGACCTCGACAGCGAACCACTCGACCTGTCTGCCCCCGACGACACCGATATCTACGACGGTGAAGGTCAATCCGTTGAGCCGGCCGATTCAAATGCCACACGAGAATAACCACCACATTCACTCTACATCCTTTCCCCATGCAGACCACTGTCGCCGATACGAGCGCACTCATCAGTCTCGCCGTACCGTCAGCTGACGCAACCTACGAGACGACAACTAATCCGGACCCCTTACAGCTCTTTTTCACCTCGTGTACTGTCCACGTGCCGACGCAGGTCGAGACTGAACTCCGGACTACCGCGCAGTATACTGATATCCACGCGGCTGCCGCGGCGAACGTTCTTGCGGCGAATGCTCACTACCACGTCGAGAATCCGCTCCAACGACCGGACACCCCGAGTTCGCTCCCCACGTACGGACTCGATGAAGGCGAAACTGCTGGAATCATCCTCGCGAACGCACGCGATGTCGATGGATTCCTGACCGACGAGTTCTCGGGAACGAACTTCGCACTCATCCACGCAGCGCTTACTGGGCCCCGGATCGTTCCCGCCCCACGTTTAGTCTGTGATTACGCGCGCAACGAGCACATAACCGCGACGGAGGCTCAACGACTGCTCTCGATCATGGGCCAGCATCGGAGCTGGGGGAGCAATCCGTACGTTCAGCAACTCTTGAACACGCTGTGACCCACGCAACGATACGACTCAGAGGTTGCATGGCTGGACGGTCTTGTGGTCGTTATCCTCTGCACGTTGAGCTGCATCGGTAAGGAGGTCCGATACCTCGTTGTGTGGAGCCTGTATCTACGTGGACTGGTTGGTAGAAACCTCAACGGCGTTCACCGCTATTCTGATGGATCAACGGTCGCTTGTTCTAGAAGATCCTGAAGCCCACCGGAGCTTACTCGTCCTTTACTCTCCAATCACTGGTAGATGGTTTGTGTCTGGCTTTTTGTCACTAGGTCAAGTTCGGAGAATCAAATCGCCTGAAAATTTGGAAAAGTTGGTTCAGGTGCGCCGAATCCAGGCTTTGCCTACTGGAAAAAATAACTACTCGTCTTCCCATCTACCTCCTACACGATCCATACCCATCATCGCTTCACCGGGGTGCTCGGTGAAGACGACCTTCATGTTTTCATCAGGTATCTCAAATCTATTCTCAACATACTCCATAACCGCGAGGGCAAACGCTCGCTTGCGTTCAAACGGTTGGCCTTCTCGAACTTCGGCATCAAGGAATAGGATGGGGCCAGCATTTGCTCGGCCGAGATGGAGTGCTGCCATCTCGTGCTCTCGGATAGTTATCGCAACATGTCCTGCGGTTGTCTCCATCTCTGCCGTATAGAATTCAGTAACTTGGTCCGCAAGCTCGGTCTTCTCAGTTGTCGATAGCGATAGGGTCGTATCGAATTGGAGCAATGGCATGGAATGAGTTCGCTCTTACCAGTTATACATATTTTGCTAATAATACTACTTCATAGTCTTAGAAGCAGTGTTGAAGCTACCAGAGCACCAATGGCCAAAGGAACTGGAACATCACCCAAATAAGTACCACCAGCACAAATGTCATAAGTAGGTTTAGTACTACTCCAGCACGGATCATCTGGTCTTGCTTGACGTACCCACTACCGAAAACGATCGCATTCGGCGGTGTCGCAACTGGTAGCGCAAAAGCGAAACTTGCAGCAATCGTTCCTGAGACCGCCAAAAACAATGCTGCTGGAAGGTTCCCCAGCCCAAGCGTGCCCGCAAATATTCCACCGAGCCCAATGAGAATCGGGGCAATGATGCTGGTTGTTGCAGCGTTTGAGGTCATCTCGGTCAAGAAAATCACAAGCAAAACAACCACGAGAATCACCAACAGTATCGGTGCCCCAACAAGCCCCCCGAACACCGTGTCGGCTATCCATTCGGTTGCCCCAGAATCAGCAAGAGCATTAGCTAGTGCTATTCCACCACCGAAGAGCAATAGCGTCCCCCAATCGATATCGACGAGTTCGTCCCACTCCATCGTATCAGCAAGTACTAACGCTGGGACGGCAGCCAATCCGATCAGAACGTAATAGAGGAGCCCCCCATGACCGCTTACACCGAGCAGGGTTGGACCCTCCCCACCGAAAAGTGTCGTGTAGACCGGAGCCGAGATATATGGTTGGACAAATGAGCCGAGGCCACCGATCACCCACAGGAACGCCGTTGCACTGAAAATGTAGACAACGCGCTTGCCCCGTGTACTCAATTCACCTTCCTCACGGAGATACTCTTGAGCCTGCTGACGAGCGCCACTCACATCGTCAATTCGAGGTGGGTAGAGAACGTAGGTGAGAAGGTACCAGATGATGGGCAGCGTTATTACAACGATTGGGAGTCCGACAGCGAGCCACTGGACAAACCCGATGTCGTAATTCAACGTCGAGCTAAGTTGTCCTGCGAGGATAGCATTCGGCGGTGTACCGATCAGAGTTCCAACCCCACCGACGCTTGCAGCGTAGGCGGTCCCAAGCAACATTGCTACCTGAAGATTTCTGAAATCGTCTTCCGTCGCAGCGACGCCGCTGTTGACTGATTCTCCCCCGTCTGTACTGACTGAAGAGTCGATCGTAGCGTTCGGATTGTCATCAACGGCTGAGATTGCTTCTCGACCGAGTACCTGAGCGAGGACACCGAGTGCGATCGGCATCATCATTGCTGCGGTGGCCGTATTCGAAACCCACATCGAAAGAAACGCAGTGGCAAGCATGACTGCGGCGACAAGCTTGCGTGGTGACGTTCCCATCCGAGCGAGTACTGACAATGCAATGCGCCGGTCAATGTCGTATTTCTGGAGCGCGTTCGCCAACATGAACCCTGCAAGAAACAAGAATATGATGTGGTCGGCGAATCCCGCAAGTGCTTCGTCCATGGTTGGATACACGCCAAATCCAGTAAGTAGGATTGGAACGCAGAGAGCAGTGACCGCGAGTGGAAGGGCCCCCGTTACCCAGAGCATTCCAACAAAAAACATCGTCGCTAGCGCGTACTGTCCTCGAATCGAGAGTCCACCCGGCGTTGGCGCAAACGCGATCCCTATTGTTCCAATGACCGCAACGGCGAACACCGCTATCATACCGCGTCGACCACTGAGTGCCGACTGTATCATTGATACAATACCCAGATTATCCATTGTAATAGTTGTTCCGGATGAAGTCAAAAGTTCCTGATGATTACTGAAACTTGGTCGTCGGTCAGTTCGGCGGTGTAAAGGTCAAATAACGTCTGCCGACGGTCGTATGAAAGAGCTCGATTCCCCCCTTCAAGCATTGAGATATGGGCTTGGAGAATTTCATCAATCTCTCGTTCAACCTCCCTCTGGCTGTACTGAGCGGCCACTCGCAAGAGTTCCCAAGCAGTAGGTGATATCGATGAAATATCTGGCGTCTCTGTAGCCATATCGGTTGTCACCCCTGTTTGTGCGGGGGGATGATGAGAATTATGAGATTGTTTTCGTACCATTATTGTGTTCAATAGACCTATCACCAACTATCATAGTTTTACTCCAGGGCAGTGATTGATCCTCTTAGCCCTGTCCAAAAGGTACTCTATTGATCCTGAAAATGTCTTGACTATGCCAGTAGAGAACAGGATCATTCTATTGGACAGGAGCTTCCATGCTGTCGGTCCTGATGATAAGTTTGTTGTCCGTGTGGATAACTCCCTCAACCAAGCCCGTGATCGCTAAGCTCGACTTTGGAGTAGGTCCGATGGTAAGGATATCATCTACACGAAAGTCCCGAACGGAGCCCTGAATGTGAACCTCAGCGCGACATTTCTCAGGATGCAGAACACATACAAGGTTGATTTCCTGTATAATCTCTTCTTCGGCGGGTTCGCCGTTGCAACTGACCGGAATCGATGCGGGCTCATCCATTTCCTGAAGATCAAGAGCATTGTAGGCATTTAAGGTCGGCTTGTACCCACCTCTTGGACCAGGGACGCCTTCAACCAGTTGCAGGGCTTTTAGGCTCTGCATCTGATTCCGGATCGTCCCTGGGTTCCGGTCTATCTGGTCGGCAATCGCTTTGCCTGTGACAGTGGTCTCACTCTCCCGTTCAAGATTAACTAGTTCCTGAAGAATCGACTTCTGACTCTGGGTCAGCTCAATTGTGGACATACAATCCGACAGGGGTTGAAATATTATAAACTTCTTGGCTACCCACCCTATTTAAAAGGTGTTGCGAAAATAGTAGATAGAAGTATATCGATCACAATTCTTTTTGGAAACGACGACGACCGATATGAGCAACTACACACCTTCGACAGGAGATCGTTCTCAATATAGGATCACGGCCGCGAGGGCGACCACGCCGACACGCCGCCCGCGCCGGAGCCAGCGGTGGATACCAATGGCGAGGCGGTCAAGCCGCGACCGGGGGTCCCACGCGGCGACCTCTACGAGGTCGCGTGACTCCCCGAGCAAGCGTTCGACCGGGTCGCGGGTGTCGTCCATAGCTGGTCGGACGACGGCGGCCAGCATGATTCTTCTGAGAAAGAGAAAGTGTGACCGATAGCGTCTCTGACTCGTCGGTTTTGGTCACGGTCATGGAATCGGTGTCGTCGCTCTCGGCACTCCTGTCGATGCTCACGTCGAACACCCCCGGCGTCAGCACCTCGACTGTCGTGCTCTCTGTGTCGTCGTCCGAGACGACCGTCACATCAAGCTCGCCGATGTCGTTCTCGGTCGTCGTGTAAGTCGTTTGAGTATCTTGAGATTCACTAGGTTCGAGAGTGACTCCCTGCGTGTCGACCACAGTCCCGTCTACTGTGAAGCGGACTCTGAGCGCTGTCAAGCAAGTCCTCGGCTCTTCTTTAAAAGTCAACGCAGTTGCACACTGTACAACGGCAGTAGTTAAAACATTTGATAAGATTTAATCCATCTCATCTCCGATTAGGATACAGGATATGATGGCACCAACGCTCTTTCATTTCTCTCCACTATCAGGTGAAGAAAGCCAGCTGAGAGAATTTGTCGAGGCAGTGAATACAACAGGTGCGCTGCGACGAAATTGTCATTTCAGTGTTAAATACGATTTGCGGGGGCGATAGCTCGATGGAGGCGATAGCGCCGATCGTTCTCGCCTTGGGGACTGGTGGGATCTTCGCGGTGGAGTTAGCGATCAACGGCCATCTTGGTGAAGAAGTAGAGAGTTCGATCGGTGCGGGTCTGATCTCCTTTTTCATCGGGAGCGTTGTTCTCGTCGTCGCAACGGTCTCCTTCGGAAGTCCGATGTCGTCGATCGACGCGTTCGGCCGAACGACGTGGGTGATGTGGACCGGTGGGGTTCTCGGAGCGGTACTCCTCGTCGCGTTGATCCTGTTGCTTCCGCGGCTCGGTGCAGCGACCACGGTCGGGCTCCAGATCACCGGCCAGATGGTAATGTCCGTCGTGATGGACCAGTTCGGGGTGCTCGGCGTGCCGGTCGATTCCGTGACGATCGGCAATCTCGTCGGGGTGATAGCGACCGTTCTCGGGGCAGGACTCATCGCACATGGCACGGCTGTCAGCACGTCGTCGGATACGACAGCCGGGTCTGCGACCGCGACTGGTGGTAAGTCGACGACGGGATGGCTGTCGAGTTCGACGGTAGTTCTCGGCATCGGCGCGTTGCTCGTCGGTGCCGCCACGCCCGTCCAGGCGGCGATCAACGCACAGCTTCGAGCAGCGATCAGTGGACCGCTGTTTTCCGGGGCGGTCTCGTTCGTCGTCGGTACCGCCGTTCTCCTGCTGGTCGTGCTGTGGTCTTCGGAGACGCGTCCAACGATGACTGGTCTCGGCAGCGCGCCGTGGTGGGTGTGGGCCGGGGGGTTCGCGGCCGCGTTCTACGTCGATTCGTCGCTGATACTAATCCCGGTGATCGGCGCGGCAGCGACGGTCGGATTCATCGCTGCCGGCCAGCAGATCACGTCCGTCGTCATCGACGAATACGGTCTGTTTCGAACCGCTAAGCGGGCGGCCACCCCTTCTCGTGTCGCGGGAACCCTGTGTCTCCTTTGTGGTGTCGCCCTCATCCAATTCGCGTAACCAAACGATTGGCGTGCGACGTTACTGACTGATACCGTGCAACGAGTCACGACGAGCAGCGAAGATGACTACCGGTTCTGCTACTTCAGCGACCACGGTTACCTTTGGTATGATGGACCAGTTGGTCGTCTTGCTGGATGATCGCGTGTTGTACAACGGCAGTAGTTAAAAAATTTGACAATACTTATCCCGTTCCTGACCCTCGTTCTGAGTAGGGTATGACAATATCAACGATCACTCGTCTCTCTCCATCGACAGGGGGGGAAGAGCGGCTGAGAGAACTCGTCGAGGAACAGACACGCAAAACGCGTAGAGAGCCCGGCAACGTTCGCTTTCTCGTCTATCGACGTGAGGACGAGTCGGGCGGCCTGGAGATACTCGCGGAGTATCGTGACGCGGAGGCGCTCCAAGCCCATCGACGGGCCTCACACACGAAGGAATTCACCGATGCCGTGGAAGACACAATAACGGAGGACGCGCTTGAGATCACGGAACTCATGTCCATCTCGCCGGTCGATACGTCGGCGGACGACGTTCGTGCGGGGGACCATGTCGGCGTCACCGTTCCCAACGTGGAGGACGCTACGGAATTCTTCGCTGACGCGTTCGGGGCGGTACCCGTCTACGACGTGCTCCCGACGGACGCTGACCCGATGGAAGGCGAGGACCCGGAGCAGCAACTCGGTTTGCCAGAAGGGGCCGCGGTCGTTCACATGCGCCTTCTGCGCATCGGCGACGGGCCGTGCGTTGAACTCTTCCAGGTGGCGGACACCGACCAACAGCCCGCACCGGGCATCGAGGACCTTGGCGTGACGCACCTCGGTTTGTACGTCGAGGACGTCGGGGCGGTCGCGGACCGGGTCGAGGAGGCGAACGGCGAACTGCTCTCCCCACCGCATCCACTCGCAGGCGTCGAGTCCGGCGACGGCAACGAGGGCGTCTACTGCCGGACGCCGTGGGGGATGCTCGTCGAACTCCTCACGTACCCCGACGGGATCGACTATCCCGACGACACGACCGTCACCCGGTGGCAACCATCCAGAGACCACTGACCGTCCGCCGCGCACGCACCGTTCAAACTACCACTAACGCAGACACTGACACCACCACCTTATGATCAAAATGACCATGTTCCTGAAACGAAACGCGGACCTCTCGCGGGAGGAGTTCGTCGAGCACCACATCGAAACCCACGGCCCGCTCTTTCGCTCGATTCCCGAGGCCGAAGAACACGTCGAGCGCTACATTCAGACCCATCCCATCGATCTAGACACAGACGCCGTCTCGAACGCCGACTACGACGGGACGGCCGAGATCTGGTTCGACAACGAGGAAGGGATGGAGGCCGTACTGACCTCGGAGACGTACGAGGAGGAAGTGTTCCCGGACGAGAAGACGTTCCTCAACCACGACAACACGCTGACCGTCGTGGGAGAGCAGACGAACATCATCGAGTAAGTCCAAGCACCCTGGAGTCGCGGTCCATCACATATTTTCGATATCTGATCAGCGACGGCTCAGTCATCGGATGTCTCGAAAACGCTGGATTTCGGTCCTATCGATCTGAGGGAGGTCACCCTCGCTAGTTGAGGTTCCTGAGCCGTTCGCGGGCATCGACCCCATCTGTTCGAGCAACTGGTGACCACGGCCGCCTTTCCCGAGGAAATGATGACCGGTACGCTCCCCTTCATTTGGCCGCTCGTCTACCTGCCAGTCCTCATCGAGATCGTCGCGGCGATGGTGAACGCCGATCTCAACAGCGGGTTGCTCGCGAGCGGTCTAAACACGGTCGTCATCGCCGGTGATGACTCTCACACACGGACTCCGCGCCGTCCTCTCCCTCTCATGGCCAATTATCGGTTGGTCGTGGTATCTGTGGGTCGCGGCAGCGCTTTTCGGTGTCGACATCGGTGCGTTCGTTCTCGGAGCCGGTGTGCGGCGCTTTGTCGGTTATTTTGGGTGAGAGAGCGTGTCATAGAATGATTTTCATGGTCATCAGCGGATATGAAGGCAATAGCTCCGAGAGTGCCAAAGCCGTCCTCAAAACACCTTTTGTAGGTAGAATCGAATTCAGGGAGCCGGTTCCAATAGGTCTGGATTCGCGAATGAAATGGTGTTCTCTAACTGTCTTAGAGCGCCGTGCACCCGGTGCACGACTTGTTAAAGCCGTTCCATTCTAAAACAATGCGCAGACTGACTATTGTGTGGGAAGAATTCTATGACACGCTGGGTGAGAAGCAAACCAGCGCCCCCTCTGCCTGCGAAAGCCCGCACAGCGCCCTATGGGCGCTAACAGGACCGTGAAGGTGGGCGGGCGCTCCGTGGGTACGCGGTCGGGCTTTGGCCGGCCCGGAGGGCCGGAACTCTTGAGCAGGGCTGTTGCGGTGGCGACGGCGTTTCACGTCGGACCCGGTAGGAGAGAACCGCGTGCGAGAGACGCGCGTGCTGAAGCATTCGTTAGGAGAACCTGTTCACCGTGAACGTTGCGGAAAGCTCTGTATTATCTCCAAAATTTTATTTGGGAGATCGTAAACGAAATGAATTCGACATTCCAGATGTTGAATTGACCATCCGACCACTGGACATCGAAAGGGTTTTGTATTGTTTAGGTCGGCCTAAATAACATGAGTTTAGATGAAAACAGTCCGAACGGGCCATTGGCTGATAACGACGGGACGAATGGTGTGGCCGGTGGATAGCTCGGAAATGAGGACGGGACGGCGTCGGTTTCTGCAGGCCAGTCTCATTCTCTCGGCGGGAGCGGTCTCCGGCTGTATCGGTGAGGGTGATGGAGGGGCGAATGGGTCGAGGTCAACCGATAGTACATCGAACGCGAACGAGTCCTACACCGTCGAGATGGTTCCGGTGGGCGAGGTCGAGTTCGAATCCGTCCCCGAGACGTGGTATTCAGGGCGGAGGAACGGCGACTGGGCGGATATGGGGCTCGCACTCGGGCAAGTAGATGGCTGGATCCCGGGCCCGCTCCCAAGCATGCTCTACTACGATGACCTTGGCTTTGACTTGCTCTCACGGTTTCCGGACGCCAGGTGGGTGAACGAACAGGCGAACGACCCTGAGCGCATTCACGAAGTCGACCCGGATGTCATCCTCCTCGATCCAGTTAACCTCAGGATTCGATGGGACTGGTCCGCACAGGCCATCGAGGATGTCGAACGCACCGTCGGGCCGTTTTTCGCTGCCATGGTCTACCGGTACCGCGAAGAGCTTGGATACGAGCCGCCGACGATGTACGAGGCCTTCGAGAAGCTCTCGATGGTATTCAAAGAACGAGAGCGATACGACGCGATCAAGGGAATACACGACGAGATGCTCGAAACGGTCAAGTCGCGGCTCCCGCCCGAAGACGAACGCCCACGACTCGGCTATCTCGACGATGGGACGAACCCACAGCAGGGCGAATTCGAGCTAGCGGCGTTCGGTGGTCGCGGGTCCGAAAACAAGCAATACCACGAACTCGGTCCGACCAACGCGTTCGATATCGAGGGAGGCGGATCCGAGGGATGGGTCGACTACGAGGGGCTGCTCGATGCCGACCCCGAGATGATAATCTTCCAGGACGGACTCATGTTCGGCTGGGAGTTCGTCGAGCGAAACGGCACTGAGCTGTCGTTTAACGCGGCGGCGTTTCAAGAGCGATTCGTGACTCCAATCGAGAACCACCCGATCGGCGGACAACTCACCGCCATCGAGGAAAACCAGGTCTACCCCGGTGGCATCGGCGAGCAGGGGCCAGTGACGAACCTCTACAACACCGAACTCCTCGGGCGTCAACTCTATCCGGACGAGTTCGGGGCGTTCGATCCTGAAGCCCCGCTTTCGCCCTCGGATGACGAGGAGCTCTTCGACCGTGAGGAGTTGTACGACATCATCGCCGGAGAGTGAGTTCGAAGAACAGTCGCTCCGATGTACTCGAGTCTGGGCGAAGTGGCGAACGAGTTCCTGAAGGGCACAGTTAGCCAAAGAGCGAGTAGTTCCCTGTTTTGGTGTTCACGCAACGCAGAGAACTGCTCGAAGAGGTGTTGAACACGGCATTTCTTGAGTGTTGGGCCAAGGGTACTTGACCGCTCTCGCACGCATGACCTGAGCGGTCATTTCGAACACACCCACTGCGACAGGATGTTCACAAGAGAAGCCCGTTATAGACCGCCCTTATGCAACAACAGGAAGTGGTCCGCCGAGAGCAAGTGATCTTGGATGTGCATGGTCCTAGACGAACCCTTGTGGAGTTGAAACAACACCCCGGAGGTCGAGTGTGCAGTCGTGCGCTCCGCTGTAATCCCAGTTGAACCCGCGTCTGCGATAGATGACCAGCACAGCCCTCATCGGCCTGCCCCCGGTTGTGGTCACGGCAGTATCCGCGATCGACAGGGTGTCAACCTGCTCGCAGTGCCCTCTTCAGAGTAGCGCTCGTTCAGTCTCACGAGTATTAGCAAGCTATTTGTGTGCTGCAAGCACCCAGCGCGTTTCTCCGAAGAACACGCCCAAAGATACCCTCTGCCCCTAACCCCCACCACAACGGCACAAACGTGAGAGCACATGATCGAATGGGAGATACGGACGCTTGCGCCCCCTATAAGTAGACACCTGATCGCCGACAGAACAGGCGAGGGGTTGATATGAACCCTGATTCAGGCAGCGACACCGAGCTGTTCGAGTTCTTCCTCCGTTCGCTCGGCACGGAGTTCATCAACGGTGTGTTCCTCGAGCAGTTCCTCGCGTTCTCGTTCAGTCAGTTCGTCGACCGACCCAAAGCAATGACACATTGCAACTCTCAAGACGAGGGGATGGGACAAAAACCCTGTTAGCACGCGTCTACACTCACCGTAATAACTCATATCGAGTCGGAACGCCCAACCGCCTGCGTCGGTATAGGATCGGTGAGATGCGCACCAGTTTCAATATCCCCGATGATTTGCTCTCGAAATTCGACCGTACCTGGGAGCACGAAGGGATGGAGTCGCGTTCGCGGGCCGTGCGGGAGGCGATGAGCGAGTATATCGAGGGTCATACGCAGCTCGAAGCGGTCTCTGGTGAGATAAGGCCGTGCTCGCGTTGATTACGAACACGAACAGACCATCGAACCGCTCCACGGCGTTCAACACGACTTTCAGGATGTCATCGAGACGACGAGCCACATGCACCGAGGTGAGTGGTGCTTGGAGACGGTCTTCTGCAGCGGCGAAGCATCGAGAATTCGCGAGCTGGTCTACCAACTTCGCGATTTCGATACGGTTGGTCGTGTGAAAGTTCTCATTCTCAGCTCGCAGGCGGAGGGTTGCCACCGCACCCACTGATCACTGGCACTGGGTCGTCGTCAGTGAGCCAGCCGCTCTCGTCCTGGGTATGTGTAGCGGTCTGGGTCATACAAATCAGGACGTGCATCTCGAAGATGTCTTCGCCGACATACTTTTTGTTATCTGTTTGATCAGCGTTGAACTTTAGTAATGCGTGCTCTCGTGCGAGTTGAACCGTTTTGTTCGGTTGTTTTCGCTTGTACTCCCGCTTCGGCATACCATCGGATAGGGACGCTCATGCGCTTGACGTTTCTCTTAGTAGCGAGCTATCATCACCACGAGGAACAAGTGGAGCGATACGCGCCGTCGGTCATCGGCCGACTGACCCGCTCGACAGCGCGGTCAACGCGCCCGACTCCGACCCCCAGAAGTCGATGGCGTAGCCGAACAGCACGCCCGAGACGAACGCCATCACGCACGGATAGAGTGCGGCCTTGGGTCCAAGCACGAAGATCACGAGCGCCGAACCGCCAGGAGTCGTGGTGAGCGTCGCCACGACCGTCCCGAAACTGATCGTCCCACGGATGTACAGTGGTATCGCGATGATCGCACCGCCACAGCCAGGTGTGAGTCCCACTACGCCACACGAGTGGCTGGAGCCGTTCGTTGTTCTCAAGGAACTTGACAACTCGTCCGCCGGTTCTGTACTGTAGATAGCCGAATATCTGGCCGGTGATCGCTACGAACGCCGAAACCTGAACGAAGCCATCGCGCATGGAGCCGAGGAGGATCTCGAACGCTCCTTGTGGGGTGAGCGCCAAAGGGATCATCCTTTAACTGGTTCTACATACTGCTTTCGGCGAGTAAATCGAGAACACCATGTCTGTTCGAAAATAGTTTCTATGTTCAGTATCTTCTGTACTGTTAAAATACCTATAACATTCCTCCTCTCAACATGATTGTTGAATAAGACTGATTAACAGTGGATGCTGGAGCGTGCGTATCGGTCGATGTCCGTGGTTCTCGCAACCCCTCAGATGGAGGCTTCCTCGTCAAGAATATATTCATAGTCGTCCGCTACTAAGTGACCGTCCAGCACATTACTGAGACGACAAACAGCCCTCAATGTGTCGATATTCAACTAGTCCGACGACGTTTGCGTTTCTTCGGTCGTGATGCTTCCGAGTTCGGAGGTCGTCTCTCCCGCTGCGGACTGCAGCTTGCCGATTACGACGCTGACGACGTAGATGGCGACCGCAACAAGCACGACAACGCCGCCAGCCGTCGCCCCGCCGTAGTACGAGACGGCAATACCGATGAGGACGGCCAGTTCCGCGAGGACGACCGACACGAGGAGTGACTGGGTGAAACTCCGGGAGAACTGGGCCGCACCGGCGACGGGCACGACGAGCATCGCCGCGACGAGGATCACGCCCATGATCTGCATCGCACCGACAACGACGAGCGCCGTCAGCATCACCATCACCCGATTGTACCAGCTCACCGAGAGCCCGGAGACCGCCGCCGCCGTCTCGTCGAACGTCACGTAGAGCAACTGATTCCGGGTCAGCGCCACCGTCGCCACGATGACGCCGAAGAGCACAAGCAACAGCGCGGCGTTCTCCGCCGACACCGTCGAGAGGTTCCCGAAGAGATACCGATTGACCTCGACGGCGAGACCGCCGGCGTTGATACTGACCAACACCGTCCCGAACGCGAAGCCCGTCGAGAGGACGATCGCCATCGAGACGTCGTTGTAGGCGTCGGTCGCCTCCGATATCAACTCGATCAGGAGTGCCGCGACCATCGTGACCACGATCGCGGTGAGATACGGCGAGACACCGAGGTTGAGGACGGCGTTGAGGAACAGGCCAATGGCGACGCCGGCGAAGGCCGTGTGGGCGAGCGCGTCACCGATAAGCGCGAGCTGTCGATGGACGAGAAAGGTCCCGATCAGTGGGGCCATCACGCCAACGCAAAGCCCGACCAGTATCCCGATCGTAGCAGTAGGTAGGATATCGCTGTAGCAACCCCTGTGCGTGCCACAACATGGAAGGGAGAGAAACAGAAGTATCCGGGTCCAAGTCAGGATCTACAACGACACTTTGGAGCAGTAATCGGGTCTATACCCGACTCTATCCGATAGCGAGGTTTAATTGATTGATCGATCAATCGTTGTCCGATATGGAAGGAATCCGCGGAAAGACTGTGGTCGTCACGGGAGCCGGATCAGGGATCGGACGAGCGTCGGCACAGCGTTTCGCTGCAGAGGGCGCGAACGTCGTCGTATCCGATATCGACGAACAGGCTGGTCATGAAAGCGCTGCTACTATTAAGGACGCAGGTGGTGACGCCCTCTTCGTCCCGGTCGACGTCGCCGACACTGCGTCGGTCGAGCACATGATCGATGTTGCGGTCGAAACGTATGGTAGTCTCGATTTCGCGCACAACAACGCGGGGATCCTCACCGATTTCGCCGAGACGACCAATATCACGGAAGGACAGTGGGACCGAATCCTCGCTATCAACCTGAAAGGGGTTTGGACATGCATGAAAGCCGAACTTCCGGTGATGACCGAGCAAGGTCACGGTGCGATCGTCAATACGGCCTCCGAAGCTGGACTCGTCGGAATGGGCGGCCTCTCCAGTTACTCTGCCGGGAAGCATGGCGTCGTTGGATTGACGAAATCGGTTGCACTCGAGTACGCGAGTCGTGATGTTCGAGTCAACGCGATCGCGCCCGGGCCGACGAAAACCAATATCCAGTCAGGACTGATCGGAGGAGACCTGCGTTCGATGTCACTCCGACAACGGCTCGGTGCAGGCGTTCGGCTGCTCCAAACCGTAATTCGAACGATCCGAGCGGAGTACGACACATCGGCGATACGTGACGTACCGATGGACCGCATTGCCGATCCCGAAGAGATGGCAGGTGTGGTGGCGTTTCTCTGCTCACCTGATGCCTCATATATCACAGGTCATACACTTCCCGTCGACGGAGGGCAATCTGCCGACTAACTATTGGCTAACTTTTATTTTTGGACAAAGGGGCAGTTGCGAGCGTTTTTCACCCACCCTGCAACGGCGCATGTATCTCTCAGTGCTGGGAGTGGCGACCACTGGGATACTCATAGGCTGTAGGGAGGATGAGGGCAAACAAGGTTGATCTCGGTCGCCAGCGTTGGCAATGCTCTACTTGGCGAAACGAGCTAATGTCCTGCTAGATTCAGATTACAACAGCGCAAAGCGTGCTGTTCTCGATCTGTATTCGCCATACCGATCGGGAGGAGGCGTAGAAATGTACCTCCAAGAGTACTGGCACAAGCTAGTGTGAGTGCTCTCCTGAAGCCATAGTTCTAACTGTCTAAAAGGTACTCCTTCCCAAGAAAACAGGCCAGTCGAGAAGTCCCGATGTGATCCGCACGTTGCTCACGAGGAACTAATCAATCAGATGGGGCACTAAGGGATTCCATCTTGGCAACGAGGTTCTGTGTTCGGGAGTAAAGAGCGCCAACGTTCTCATCAAGTTCATCGTACCGTAGTCAGCTTGTTGGCGAAGTTCCGAGAGTTGGCTAAAGAATCGACCATCGTCCCGAGAAGCATCGCCGACAGCGATGACTTCCGAGCCGAAGAGCGAAAGAACTCCTCCATGAGATGTAGGGTCGAATTCACGGTCATAGAGGACAGCTTGAACGGAGTGAAATGCAGCATAATAGAGTCGGTTTATCACCGCCGCATCTGAGAGGTCAGCATCTTGGGCTTTGGCAGCATCATCGAGTGCCTGCTGGGCTTGCTGAATTTCTCGGTCGACAGCAGCGTCTCTGTCGTCGTCAGCCATACGATTGTCCCTCGGAGAGAACGTTCTGAATAAAGGGGTTCTGTTCCCGTTGATGACGCTCGAACGTGGTCTCGGAAAGAATATGCAACTCGATCGCAGGGCCGTACTCAAGCATCACATCGAGAGCGATATCGCGAAGCGACTCTTTGAGAGGATCTCGGTCATTCTCGTCGATGACAACCAGCACATCGACATCACTCGATCGTCCGTGAGCCTCACCACGAACAGTCGAACCAAACACGTACAGCTCGATTACGTCGGTGCCGTGTTTGGACCGTGCGCGTTCGCCGAAGGCCGCCGCTGCGTCCGTATGGGCGTCGTCGGACAGTGGCTTGCGTGCGGCCTTCCCGCTCATCTCTGGAGGAACATAGGTGTCGAGGTCATTTATATTTGCTTTCCAGAGTGACTGACCGAGCGTGAGCTTCTGAGTAGAGGACTGAACCCGAAGGAAAGTCAGCGGTTACTCGTTCTTTGCTCTCTAATCGCGAGCAGACCACCTCGACGATTCGTAGTCAACTCCTTCAAGTTCGAAAAATCGGGGCCAGTAGAAGTCCGGTGGCTCAATTCCAGCGCACTGCACCCGAGAGCTTACTCAGTAAGAAGTCGTTCCACGCGGTCGGCGACAGATAAATCCACGTGGATTTGAGGTCCGCTCGCATAGATCGAGTGTGCTCAGCCTGCGGTACTTCGTGTGTGAGCAATGCGGGACAGTCTCTGCGTCGCCGGACGAGCCACCTGGATGCGACGATTGTGGGTGGGAAATACTGAGAGAAATCATTCACGAACTCCACTCGGACACCTACTTCGTGCAGCGAGAGCATTGATGCTGGCCGTCTCGCTATCACAGAAGGAGTTCTCATCTTACCAAACGCTATCTCTCACAACGCGCTAAACGTTTGGTAAGATGTTGAAGACGGGCAAAGTCGGGGCACATTGTAGTCGCTGATTCTTTAAGTGCTTCTGGCGACAGAGCGTAGATACGAGGGAGGAGCGCGCTGGTTTCTCGGTGGAAGATTACTGCACGTAGCCATGCCTTTCAACTACAAGCAGGCAGTACTGGCTGCCTAATGACCGACGAGGATGCTGGTCGGTATTTATTCCCAGCGATCGAGGACCGTCAGCCGGCACTGCTTAGTGACCGCGATATTTCGCCACTCAGCCAGCTTCCTGGGGACAGTACCATCTCACGAGCCGACCTCCAGCGCGACGAAACCGTCCGGCGATGGGGGCTCGTGACACCGAGTGCGACGCGTATCGGCCGAACCGACGCACCCGAGCACGACCTCAGCGAGAACGTTCGGCGGCTCCACGACGAACGCCATCCCGCGATGGAGGGCTACAGCCGGCGGGCTCACCGCCTCGAAAAGCTTCGATTGACCCACGCATTATGTAGTAGTCTGGGTCTCACCCCATGGCAGCGTGATCGCGCTATCGGCACCATGGTCGACCTCGACCTTACCGCCTTCGGAAGTCAGCGTGCCATCCCAAAGGTCGCGCTCGTCGTGATCCACCACGTCGTCGACCGCGAACGTGAGCATCATCTCGGGCTTCACGACAACGAGTGGATCGTCGAACAGTCCCCAGAGAAACTCGCAGCTCTCTACGACCAGTTCCACTCGATCACCGACGACGAATCGTTTTCGAGTCTCTGCGAGAACCACAACCTCGATACCACCAGCCTCAATCGGCTTCGCCGAACCCTCGTCGACCAACTCGACGAACGTGACCTCCACGATGCAGTCTATGGCCGCAATCCCTACCGCGATCCAAGCCTGCCCAGCACTGCGATTAGCTCCTCGGCCTGATTTGATGCCCTCCTCGTTGATTCGCTGAAATAGTTCTGGCGACCACTCTCCATCGCGCATCGCTTGCACGAAATCGCCGCCAGCGCAGGAGCAACGGAAGCACAATCGAGAATACATCCAGCGATCAGATCGATAATGGGCAGAGTCAGTCATCCCTCGGTGAACTCACGTGACTACAGTGGCTGGAAACATTGAGTGCCCTGATCTTTCTGCCGCTCGCACCCTCTATTAGTGCTGACTACCTTTCCGTCGATCTGGAGGGAAACTGTGGTTTCCCAGCCGTCCGTAGATTGATGATTGAATGACCGCCTTCTTTTCAGAACTGACTGAGATAGGTAACCGGATATTCTTTACAGGTCTCGCCAGCTTCTCCCCTTCAACCACGTCGGTTCTCGTGGTAGATTTTGCACATCGGAGTCAATCGCACGTGCTGTTCGGGTGACTCACTGACGGATTGATTATAGTAAAAGATAATCTCAGCAGGTCGACTAGAGTAGCACGGCGTCACAACGCGTCCGTGACGCGAATCTTGCACATGGATACAAGCAATCGATGTGCAATGAGAGAGAATCGATTCTCTCGACGTGAAAACCCTGTCCAGTCGCTGTATTTCTAGTTGAGATATCTATCGCCGAGTCAAAGAACAGAAGCGAATCAGTCACCACTATCTACGTTTAATAGCACATAACTCTATTCGGTATTCAGATGGGAATTTATCATTCTCAAACTGGAAGACAGGCACTTGAAACGTGGTACAGTAAAGGAGTTGATCAGCTAAACATCGATATTGAGGAGCAGTGGATCGAGACGCGCTATGGCGACACTCACGTTCTTCTCGCAGGACCACAGGATGGGCACCCGGTTATTGTGTTTCATGGAGGCAACACCACTGCCCCGATGGTGCTTGAATGGTATACTGAGCTGGCGACCAGCTACCGACTGATAGCGCCGGATACCGTCGGCCATCCGGGCAAGAGCGCAGAGACACGACTTGACCCACAGAACGACAGTTACGGTGAATGGGTCGTAGATCTCCTCGACGCGTTTGACCTCTCGATGGCTTCCATGATCGGGACTTCCTATGGAGGGGGGATTGTTTTACGGACTGCAGTACTTGCACCCAATCGGATCGAACACGCTGCATTGGTTGTCCCAACCGGATTTGGAAGTACGTCTCTCCTTTCACTGGGGGTGCGACTCGGACTCCCCAGTATACTGTATCGAATTTACCCGCATGAATGGCTGCTCAATCGAGTTCTCGCCGTCTTGGCTACCCAATCTGATCTCGATCCAGTCGTACGAAACACAATTGCTGCGTCCCTCCGTTACGTAAAACTCGAACGGAAGTTTCCTGAAGCCGATGCAAGCGAACTCATTGGCTTCGAGGCACCTACTGCCCTATTCGTAAGTGAAAATGACCCGCTCTTTCCGGCTGATCTGATTATTCCTCGTGCCCTCAAGCGCCTTTCCAGGCTCACACGCATCGAGATAATATATAATGAAAAACACCTCCTCTCACCGGCAGCACAACGAAAGGTAGGAATGTCGATTGATGATTTCTTCCGACACACCTAGTCCAAAGTATAAATCTATTCGCTACGAGGTAGCTATTGTGAGAGCTACTCGAAGATAGTCTGTCTCCCTCTGTTCGGAAGCTCTACTATCTAAACGGCTTTGTTGGCAAGCAAGTGTCTCTTTACAGCGGCCATTGGATTTTAGCATCCATAGAAATTCCACAGCAGTTTCAGTACGTGCGTTTCACGCACGCAGTCAAAAAAAAAAAGATACCGAGCGCCTCACCGTACTCGTTACGCTACCGCGCGAGTTCACTCCACGACGGTTCTCAGCATGAAACGCCGTCGCCACCGCGACAGCCCCGCTTAGGAGTTCCGGCCCTCCGGGCCGGCCAAAGCCCGACCACGTACCCACGGAGCGCCCGCCCACCTCCACGGTCCTGCTCGCGTCCACAGGGCGCTGTGCGGGCTTTCGCAGGCAGAAGGGTTGTCGAGAGCGCCGACGGCAACACCTCATCGGTGGTCTTGGCGTCCCCCGCAGTGGATGGCCGCTAGTTCGCTTTTCACCCGAAATGGTCAATGAAGCGCCGCATACCGGCTCCGAGGACGAACGCACTGATGCCGATCTAATAGTTTGC
Organism: Halococcus sp. IIIV-5B; assembly: GCF_003602035.1. Lineage (NCBI taxonomy): Archaea > Methanobacteriati > Methanobacteriota > Halobacteria > Halobacteriales > Halococcaceae > Halococcus > Halococcus sp. IIIV-5B. The sequence goes on from NZ_QZWE01000003.1 coordinate 45,860, forward strand.
ACTTCCCTCTATCGTCAGCATCAGTCGTCTGCGTTATCGTCGCTTCCGTCGTCGTTGTCGCTATCGCCTTCATCGTCACCGTCGTCACCGTCGTCATCGTCGTCATCGTCGTCGCTGTTTGTTTCTCCACTCGGGCTATCTGTTGTGCTTTCATCGGTTGGTGTCGATTCGGGTAGCGGGGTGTCGGTCTCTGATGTGTTCTCTGTTGATTCTGAGGTGAGCTCCGGGACCGTCTCACTGACCGTCAACGCGTTCAGGCGCCCCTCGAGTTGCTCGATACTGCTCGCGTTGGTGTACTGTGCATTGAACTGTGCCGCCGGGAGGCTCACAGCTGCCGCTTGCAATCGGTCGAGGGTTTGGTTGATTGCCTCCGCTCTAGTCGCCACCGATCCGGTATCACCTTGGGACGTAGTACTTCCTTGATCGGCAGTCCGCTGTGAGTTCTGAGTTCGGCTTTCGAGGTCAGTGACCCGATCTTCGACTTGCTGAATACCAGTGGAAACGATCCTGACTCGCTCTTCGTCGGTCGTGGCTCGTGCGAGTTCGCTATCCAGGTTCGTCCGCTCGATTTCCCCATCCAGTAGAGCACGCTCGTTCGAAATGGCACTGACGAACACTGCTCCCGGCGCGCCGGTCGAGTTGTTAGCCTCCGTCGCCGGAGCCGATGGCGTGCTCGGCTGACTGAACGCCAGTCCTGTTGAGAGGGCCAGTACCCCCAGCCCAACGACAAGGACGAATACTGCGGTTCGTTCCACTACCAGCCGGCGAGGGAGCCCACGGAGTCTCGGACCATCCCCTCGATTCGAGTCGGTTTGAGTGCGATTTCGTGATGTCATGCTCACTCCCCCTCCAAATTCTCTTCTGTGGTGTCCCCAGCGTCATCGGGAAGGGACAGGACGTTCTCACGACCGAGACGAAATCCATCAACAGCTCCTTCGTCTCGAAGTTGGCTGACGACCGAGCTTGTTTTGGCATCCGTCCATCCGAGTTCGTTGACAATGTGTTGTTGCTTCGCGCGTCCGCCCGCCCGTTCGAGTACCGCAAGCACCTGCTCTTCGTTGCTCAGTAGCTCTAAGTCCGGCTCGCTATCAGCTCCCTCGTCTGCAGGCTGTTGAGTTCCACTATCCAAGTGGGTGGTAGTGTCTTCGGACGACGGCTCACTGCTCGCTCTGCCGGGATCCTTCCTCTTTTTCGCTCCGGCTGTGAACCCCTCCGTTCGCCACCGTCGAACCCCCAAGACGAGGGCGAGGCCCCCTACGAGCAACACGAAAGCGACGAGGCCGATGTTCGCCAACGGGAGACCGTTCTCGGTGGCGGTTCCATCGCTTGGCCCGCCTTCCGCTCCTCCGCTGGTCGTGTTCGCTGCTGGGTTCGAGTCGATCACCTCGACGACGATTCCGCTCTCGGTAAAGTTGACCGCTCCCGTCCACGTGGCCGCATTCGGCTGCTGTTCGGTTGGATCCGGCTGGAGGGTTGCCACCTCATAGCTAGCGGGCCAGTGCACGGTGAGGCGTGTCGAATCATCGAGTGAGAGACCTGCGAGTACCCCATCTACTCTGAGACGGTTGTCACTCGTCGCTGCGAAGTTTCGCCAGAGGAATTCGTAGGTAACGATCCCAGACGATCCGTTACGGCTGGCGTGCACGCGAACGTCTGTAACGCTCATCTCTCGGCCGGTGGTGCTCTCGGCCGCAGCACTCACTTCAGCCATCCGCTGTTGGAAGCGTTCTCGGTAGAGACTCGAATTCGAGCTGATATCGGTTTGGAGTTGCTCGAACGCGGCGGTTTCGTTCGCACTACTGAGGTCGAACCGGTAGCTGACGGTCCAGATTCCCGACCCGTTCGCTGAGAGGGTAGCGGAGAGAGCGGTTTGCGTCGGGGTAGTATTCGGTTCTCGGAGCTGTCGGAGTTCGGACTTCGGTGTGTTCGGCCCGGCCCCGCTGCTCGCTTCGGCACTGGTCGCTCTCGTGGGTTCGACCGAAGTGCCACCCGCAATACCGACCAAGAGACAGCAGAGAATGATAGCACCTGTCAAGAGCCGTTGGGGATTCAATTGCACGGGTTTGTGCTGGTCACGAGGAGGGGTGATTCTAAAGGGGTTTCTACTGTTCCACGGTTCGACGGCCGGCGACCGCTTCGGACCCAGTGTTCCCACTCGAGAGCGGGAACTAATTCGGGAACAACTCGGTTTAATTGGGGCTAAATGGGCGCGAATGGGCTTGATTCGTCGATATTCGGGATAACTATCTTCTGACTTGATTACCCTCCCGGATAGAGGGATGACTGCGGCAGCACGCCGCAGACCCGACCAATGATGCCACGACAAACGGACCGCGTTCGCCTCCTTCCCACTCAGACTCGGGGGAGCCTCGGCTCGACCCTGTCGAGCAGCTCTGCCCCGCTGACCTCTGGCCCTCGCGCACGAGGGATGTCTTCCCCGAGTTCGAGTTCGGGAGTGGTGACGACGTGGTTGGTGGTACGGTCGGAGCGAGTCCCGTCGCAGTTCTCGCTCGATGCGAATACGGGACGGGACGCACGCGGAACCACAACCTCAGAGAAACAATGAACTTCAACACGAAACCCACCTTCGGAAAGGTCCTGGTGGCGGTAGTGGTCGCACTGACGGCCATCGGGATGACGATCGCCCCCGCCGTCGCACAGGACGACGACGGTGACGACACCGGCATCGACGTACAGGGCGAGGACACTGACGACCGCGACGACGACGCTGACGATGATGACGACGACAACGACGACGCGAATGAGAGCGACGATGACGACGACGGGCTCGATCCGCCTGAGTCAGATGATGATGCTGACGACGATGCGGACAATGATAGCGATGACCGCGACGATGACGCCGACGACGCGGCGGGCGACGACGCTGACGACGACCAGGAAGGTGACGACCGTGATGACGACGCAGGGAGCGAAACCGACGACGCCGACGACATCTACCAGGGGCCCGGCGACGATGACGACGGCGACGACGTTGACGCCGACGGTGACGGCCACGTCGACGAGGACGACGAGGACATGGACGATGACGACGACAGCGACGGCAACAACCTTGACGACGATGACGACGGTGCCTTCGACGAGGACGACGACCAGGAGGGTGACGACTAACCCCACCTGAGCGAAAGCCCTCTCCGATCTAGCACCGTCTCGCCGGGCCGAGAGCACCCTGTCCGCCTCGATATCGGACACGATGCTCGATCTCGGCAGCGACGCATCCAACGGGGCAGAGCATCGGGTGAATCCCGCCGACCAGCGGCGGGGCTCGCCCGCTTCATGCGGCGATAGACGACGCACGACGGATTCGCACTCGAGAGCTGGCGGTCACGACAACGGTCACCCACTCCACCACACCCATGACACCTTCAACTGAAAACGCGCCCTGCGAACACCAGGGAACCAAACTCCACTACCGGACCGAAGCTTCCCTCCCGAGCTCGGGTGACCTCTCTGCGGGTCTCCTTCGACGAGTGAAGACGGCCGTTTCCTCCCCGGGGAAGGTCGCCGACGTCGCGTCGATGGTCCACAGCAAGGCGGCTTACTTAGCCGAGCAGCGCCGTTTCGGCGAACTGCTCGGGTTCCTGGCTGAATCGGCCATCAGCTGGAATCCCTACTATCACTGGAAGGTCTCCGGAGCTACCAGCCGGTACATCACGAAGGAACTCGACGGCTACCGGATGCTCCTCGACCCCCACGACACCGGTATCTCTCGGACGCTCCTGAGCTACGGCACGCACGAGCAGTGCTCGACAAGCGCCTTCAGACGGGAACTCCAGCGCCTGAAGGAGGATGTCGACGGGGAGATAACCGCGCTCGAACTCGGTGCGAACATCGGCTACTACGTTCTCTTGGAGGCGAGCGTTCTGGGCGAGCGCGCACGTATTCACGCTATCGAGCCTGCCCCGGCGAATATCGAACTCCTCGAGCGGAACGTCCGGCTGAACGGCTTCGAGGACGTGGTCGACATCGAATGGTGTGCGATCGGTGAGACCGTCGAACCCGTGCATCTCCACTTCGACGAGTCCTCAAATCGACATGGGGTCCGGCGCTCACACGAGGCGCTCGGCGATTCCACCGGGAACGTGGTGAGCGGAGCGAACACCCTGGTGAATGCAGCGGTCCCCAGCCAAGGAGCACTCACCGTCCAGCAGACGACCGTCGACGAGTACCTCGCCGAGCGCGACATTCAACCGGCGGCCGTCAACGTCCTCCGGATGGACGTTGAGGGATACGAAGCCGAGATCTTCGAAGGGATGACCAGCGTCCTCGAAGTCGACTCACCCTTGGTGATCTATCTCGAGTTCCACCAGAACTACCTGAACGAGGCACCCGCCGAAGCCGTCGTGACCGCGCTCGCCGAGAACGGCTTCGAGATCGTCTCCGCGGTCAACGAACGAGCCGCCTCGATCGGTGACGTTCCACGCTGGTACGGCCACCAGCTGGATATCGAGACGTTCGAGGACCTGCTCGCCGAGGACCACTACGTCGAACTCGTTCTTCGGCGGTAGTTTCTCGCTTACCTGTCATCGGGAATGTATCGTCTCACGAGAGGGACTCGTATCGGGAGACGGCGCTCGATGAGGTTGAGTGGGATTCGGTCCTCGGACTGCAGACAACCCGTTAGCGCGCGACAGCTACCGTCAGAACGGCGTCGAGAGCAGCGAAAACCGGCAGCGAGAGTGGCGTAAGCGTCACCACTTGTGAAACGACCACCATCGCCGGGAGCAGGGTTCCCGGAAGTACGATGAACGTCCTCACCGACCATCGCGAGAAGGGGGTGATATCGCACACGTACCAGAGGATCGCGAACGCGAATCCGTTCAGGGTTATAAACGAGACCGCTGTCGCCGTCGCGGCCCCGACCAAACCGTAGCGAGGGATCAATACGACGTTGAGAACGATGTTGAGAACTGCCGCAGCGGTGTTGATACCCAAGATGACTCTCGTGTACCCGAACGCTGCGAGCGTATCCTGTGCTCGTCCGTACGCTGCACTGACGAAGAACCCGGTCGCGATGAGCCACAGCGCCTCGCTTCCGCCCGCATACGCCTCCCCGAACACTGATGAGACGATATCCGTGGGGAAGGAAACGAAGAGAAGAAACAGGGGAAACCCAGCGATGAACACCCATTTGGTCGTGACTTTGTAGATGCGCTTTATCTCATCGTGACTGTCCTCCGAATCGAGCCGAGAGGTCAGTGGCATGTAGAGAAATCCGAACGAACTCAGAATAACTGGCAGCCCGGAAGCGAGTTGGTAGGCAGGGTCATATAGACCGACGGTGGTCGTGTCGGTGAAATAGCCGAGCATCAGCGTGTCCATCTCGCCGAGTATCTTCGAAACCATCGCGGAGAGAACCAGTGGAATCGAAAACAAGAGGAGCCGCCGCGGGTGGAGCGTGAGTTCACCGCGGAGCCTGAGTAGTCGATTCAACAGGAGATGGATCACGACGACCGTCGCGATACCGGCGATGAGGTACGCGTATCCCACCCCAACGACGCCGAATCCCACGCTCAACAGCACTCCGACGAGGACGAGCCGGAATCCGTTGTAGAACAAGTCACGAGCGTAGGTTCGATAGATCGTGTTTTCGAGCCCTCGGATCGCGCCGGTCGCTAGACGAAAACCCACGTTGAACGGGATGGCGAGAACGAACAGTGTGAGGAGGAACCGAGACTCCGGCGACTCGAAGAGTAGTCCGATGGTCGTCGAGCCGCTGCTCAGGAGGGTGAACACGAAGATAGCTGCGACAGCAAGTGAGAGCCCCAATCCGGTGAGCCAAGCCCCACGGACGTCACTGATGTGCTCGAATCGAGAGATGTACCGCGCAACGCCCGGATTCAAACCGAGGAGTGCAAGTGTCGTACTCAGTGCCAGCACGGAGAACCCGAGGGCGACCTCACCGTAGGCCGCTGGTGGGAGAACTCACGTGACGACAATACGCTCAACCAGTTTCGATGAGGAACCCAGTATCTCCCCGATGAGCATCAGACTCGCGCTTGAAGCCAATGCTGAGAGGTCGGTTGTCGAGTCACTCACGTGCTGCTGTCCTCATGCGCGCTGTTCCTGCCGACCGAGTTTAGTGAATACGGTTCAGCGTGACCGATGAGTGGGTACTGACTGGGCTGCACCGAGAATTTGAGGGTGATTCTCTCGATTTGTGAATTTTTGGGCTTTTCGTCTTGAAATCGCAGGATTTGTTCTTGAATTGGTTGTCCACGTTGAGACTGGTCTGTACTATACACGGACGAAGTGACCAATGCAGAACGATCTCAAAGTTCGACGAGCAGAGGACGACTTGACGCAAAAAGATCTCGCAGAGGCTGTTGATGTATCCCGTCAGACGATCGGAGCAATCGAAGGCGGACGCTCTAGTCCAAGTTTGGCTCCCGCCTTTTTCTCTCAGAGCATATTGGTTATTCTGTTGAAAATCTCGATTCGCCAACAGCCGGAACGTAGCAATTGGCAGATTCTCCCACTTCTGTAGACGATCAGGTGTCCGTCTACAGGGGTCGAAAAGTCTGAGAATCGCCAGACCCAGCGTACCCGGAGAGACGTGACGAGATGTTCTCTGCATTGAGTGTGCTAGTCTCATCTTCTGTTGAGCCCTCCGGCACCAGAGGATCGGAGTATGAAATTCTACAAACCACCTAACTAGTGATAAGTCGATTTAGGAAATCGGGACTACACTTTACATGGTTACCGATACTCCGAAATCGTTCGGTAGGGCACATAGAATCCGATGTCGTCGATCCAGGCTGATAACCATTCATCAGCGGTTGGTTCATCGATCTTCCCAGCGTCAATCGTGGCCAACAGGACGCCGACTGAACCGACGACTGTCACGCCCTGTTCTTTGGCGAATGACCGGGCGTCCCCATCGTCGGTCAGCAGCTGTCCGTCGTGTGCGTCCGCCACAGCGAACGCCTGTGCTTCGTCGGGATCGAGATGACTACTGACCACTGCTTCACGGTTCGCGACCGCTTCGGAGATCGTCGTCACGGGAATCTCCTCGTCGAGGGTATCGAGTGCAGACTGGAGATACGGATGCCCATCGACGCCGTCACGGAGTTCCTTGCGCACGACTGGGACCGTACAGATACCGGAGAGGTCTGCAATCACCCATAGTTGGTCGACATACGCGAAATTCGAGAGAACAGTCGTGTTGAGGACGCTCGGATGGATTGGAACATCGCCACCTGTCATTTCGTGTGTGACTTCTCGCCATTCATCGATTCCTCACTAAATTCGAGTTCTGCCGCAGCCTCAACCTCGTAGGTCGCATCCTCTTCATCTACTAGCCCAAGACGGAGTTCGACGTCATGGTCACGGAGGATATCTCGCATCGTCCACCGGTCGACAGCAGCGAGTCTCGCCGCATCACCGAGCGTAACCCGCTCACGTTCGTACAGAGCAACCGCAGCTGCAATGCGCTCGTTCTCGTGATCTTCGAAATACTCACGGACGAACTCTCGGAGGGCGTCGCTCTTCCCACCGAATACACCCGCCTCAACAGTCCCCTCAATGAGGAGGTCAAGATCGTCCGGGTAGGAGCCGGTGATTCGAGCCATCTGTCTACACGGATCTACGCTTTCATACTATTTATGAACTTCGTCAACTCGAAGTGGATTCTTCCTGTGCATTGGACAGTCAGTCTCAACTTCCGCTATGAGTTTGTCGAGTCATACACCGGCCACTCGATATATGCTCGTCGGGCAATCTGTTGAAATACCATTCGCCAAGATTCGCGGGTTGGAGGCACTAGTCCAGTCGAACACGTTCTGCTCAAGATACGTCTGGATATTTGCGAATGACGACTGTGAACTGCCACTGAGGAGAGCCTCCTAGCCACTCATCTTCCCACAGCGAGTTTATTCCTTGAGCGGCCCTCGAACAGTCAATACTGGTTGATCGGCCCGACGAACGACACTTGTCGCAACACTACCCATCACCAACCGATCGAGTCCTGTCCGCCCGTTCGTTCCAAGAACAACGAGATCCATCCTTCGATTGTTTGCGTACTCGGTGATCTCACGCTCGGGCTTCCCTTCGCGAGTGACTGGAACGAGATCGACGCCCGTCTGAGTAGCTTGTATCCGGGCCTCCTGGAACACCGATTCATTCTCCCGCTCAAGGAAGTCACGAAGAGTCCCAGAACTTCCGAAGCGGCTCTCTATGACGTAGAGTGTGTGAACTGTAGCATCGAAGGTGGTCGCGAGTGAGAACGCACATGACCTCGCGTGACGGGCGCTTTCGCTCCCATCTATCGCCACGAGAATATCCCGAATCTCGGGTGCAGAATCCAGTTTCCGTGCCCGGACCGTAAGAACGGGAATCGGCGCAGTCTGGGCCACTTGCTCGGCAATCGACTCGCGCAAGAACCGGGAGAGTCGCCCACGAGCGTGCGCACCCAAGACAACGAGATCAATATTGTTCGTACCGATATATCCGAGAATTGCGTCGGTTGGATGGCCGGATCTCGTCGACGTCTGCACGGAAACTCCGCCGGATTCACACGCTGCGCTGACCGTGTCGAGCGTCGATTCGGCGGTCTCTTTCAACTTCGATTCGATCTGCTCCGAACCAGACGCGTCAGCCACGTCCTGAACAAAACCTCCGTCTTCGAGCACGAACAGGGCATGAATCTCGGCATCGGTGGTGTTCGCGAGTATTTGCGCATATTGCTGTGCACTCTGGCTCGCGTCACTTCCGTCTACAGGAAGGAGGATGTGGTCGAACATATAGTACCTACGCAACCAGTCCGAAAAGCCGTTCCGGCGAAATATCACCACCAAATGGTTGTACCTGTCCACGAGAGGGTCTCTGGCTCGATGAGAATGTATACACCGAGTCCAATGAACATGACTGGAATTCAAACGGGATCAACCTAGTCGATGACGCCTGCAGTTTGCGGGAGATCGGCAAGGAGGTAGCCGATTCCGAACCAAGTAGCGATGAGCATCGCAAGGACAGTGAGCATCGCCGAACTGGAGAAGCCAGAGATGCCTTTCGCTGGGGAGATATTGCTCCATGGTTCAGGGGCAATCAGGGTAACTACGATGGTAATTGCGGTCGTGTCGGTAGACAGCTATTTGGTGATAACCAGGACGACTACTCCGTGAATGATGAGAAAGACGACGGCCATATTGGGCGTGATCCCCGCCGTCAGCATCGTCTGCAAGACTGTAATGGGGAGAAAGGGAAGCATACCACTTTGTCAGGCGGGGGAGTAAAACCTTTGAATAAGTTATACAGTGGTTTTCAGTGAGTAACACACAATATGTAGCGTGGCTATTAGTGGATATGCACCGTCCACCCCCTTTCGAAAACTGGCCGCTCTGGAAATACTTCGGGGGAATTGTACTCGGCTCTCTCGTCGTTACCGGGGGATTTCTGTGGCTGGGACCCCTTCAAACAGATGGAGTAACGCCTCAAAATGCGTTCATAGCTGGATTGCTGTTCATCGCCATCACGCTTGGAAATTTCTTCGTTGGTGTTGGATACCTGAAAGCACTCCGGTACACAAATTCAATACTAAAAGACGAGAAACTCTCGAAATAAGCTGTCACCAGAATCATTTGATGAAAATGAATATTTGATTGGTACCGGTAGGTCGGTCACACGATAGGAAGGACGATGAACGAGAGATACGAAAGAATAGTCGCGACTGAGGGGCCGATAATCCAAAACGAGACGAACCGTACCACTGCTGACGGATCAAATAACTCGCTGGCATCTTGGAGATCTTCGGCACGCTCTTCACCGATGCCCGGTAGCTCTTCGTCTGTTTCTACCGTTACAGCGTTCACTGATATACCGCCTTCGAGCTCACCGCGCGCGAGGTCAGGCATAGTCGCGGTGCGTGTCGCTCGCCCCCATCCCAGCCCGACGATGGTCATAATCGTCGAGAGAGCGAGACTGATCGGGATACCGAGCCACGAGGCGACTGTTGTGATGGTCGCAGCGACCACCATGACGATCGTTGCAGCCATCAGTGGCAGATCAGTCAGTCCGTTTCCAACGGATTCCATCGTACGTCGAGCAATCGTGAAGGCCCCAACCCCGATAGCGATGGTTCCAAGCCCGACTCCCCAGCTCGGACCGAGGAAGCCGCCACCGACCAGCGGCGCGACAGCGTTCGCGATGTTGCTTGCTCCTGCACTGAACGACATATAACATGCGATGAGAAAGACGAGCGTCGTACTGAGAAGTTCGCGTGGCGTTGTCCCAGGACCGAGTTGAGGCCGGGGGACGAGTCCCGTTGAATCGTACGTGATAAGCGGGCCATCAGTCTGCTGGATGGCAAAGAACCGGTCCAAGTGTGGATAGAGGTAGCGACCGATCACAGTGCCGCACCAAAAACCGATAATTGGGGCGATAACCCACCAGACGACGATTTCGCCCATCACAGCCCAATTCAAGGAGTTCGTCGCGAGCCCGAGCCCGGCAATTGCGCCGACCGCCGTCATTGAGGTCGAAACGGGGACGCCGTAGATGTTGGCGAACAACATCCCCAACCCGATGAACGAGAGGACGACAATACTCGCCTCGATCGAAAATGCGGTTTGAGGAACGATCTCGCCGCCAAGCGTATCGATCACGTTCCGACCGACAGTCCATCCACCGAGAAAGACAAAAACGGTCATCAGAGCCGCAGCAGCAGTTTTGTTGATGACTTTCGCCCCAACCGACGGTCCCCACGCGACACCGGTCGATGAGCCGCCAATGTTGAACCCAACGAATATCGCTGCCACCAAACCACCAACGAGAAGGAGGGAAACCATACCAAAGGCCACTCGCTAGATACACATACACATTCCGAATCTAACCTCGTACATTGCTATAAGTTATTTGCGGCATTTGATGGAGGGTAGACCTTACGTAGCATATGATTTCGCGTATTCTCGTTCCAATGGATGATTCAGAGATGGTTAAATAGGTGTTTAAGTAGCCATTGGAAGCCCATCCGAGCGCGGAAATTACGGTGTTACACGTGGTCGGCGAGCCGTCAGGGATGATAGGCAAGGCAGTGGGATTAGCGCTTGCAGATAATATCCAACAGGCAGCTGAGGACGCTGCAGAGGAGGTTCTCGCGGAGGCGCGGGAAATTGCCGAGAAGTACGATTCTAAAGCCGACATCCATACCGGCTAAAGGGAAGCCTAGAGGAAGTGTTCGTCAAATGGGCAAGAAATTTCGATATAGTCGTTATGGGAAGCCATGTGGGATCATTAGCGGATAGATTGATCGTGGAAGATATTGCGAAAACAGTGTTTTACCGATCTCCAATCCAACTGACCATCGTCCGATGACCACATCTGAGTTATTATTCTTGGAGCGGCATTGAAGGCTAACTAACCTGGGTGGACTACCCGAGTACATTCTTCGTGAAGCATTACCTTATGAGGGATAGCCATATATTAGAAAAAATCAGCCTCAACTACTCATAGCGTCTCGATGTGAGATTGAATAGGTTGATAGGAACCACATTCAATTATAATAAAGCGTTATCTATAGGACTCTCCATGACTAACGGGCGTGGATGGCTGGGATCACTCTTCTCCTCATAGCTGGATTGCTCGTGGCTGCATTTGTTGGATACAACATCGGTGGGTCCTCTACTGGCGTTGCATTTGGCCCTGCGGTCGGAAGTCAAATCGTCGGAAAACCCCTTGCGGCTGGATTGTTCACCCTGTTCGCGCTGTGGGGAGGCTGGACTGTTGGCCGACACGTCATCGAGACAATGAGCGAGGGCATCGTCCCAGCAAGTCAGTTTACTCTCGCTGTGAGCATCGTTGTATTGTTTTTCGCCGGCGGGGCGTTACTGATCTCGAATTTCTTCGGTGTACCGTCTTCGACATCGATGACTGCCGTGGGAGCCATCGCAGGGCTCGGATTAGCGACTGATACACTTAACGAACAGATCATGTTCGGTATCGTGTCCGCATGGATCGTTGCACCCCTCATAGCACTCTGGAGTGGTGTACTCATTGGGCGTTATATCTATCCATACCTGGATGCGCGGGTGACATTCACCCGATTTGAGGGAGGACTGTACTACTTTGATCGCTCTGGGTCGATCCCACGACCGCGACTCAACCAGAACGCCACATTCCGCGACCTTCTCGGAGCGGTCGTGGTACTCGCAGTGTCGTGTTACAACGCTTTTTCGGCAGGTGCATCGAACGCAGCAAATGCAATTGCACCACTCGTCGGAAGTGGGTCTATCACTGCGAGCCAGGGTATTCTATTAGCAATTGCCGCCATCGGCATTGGTGGATTTACGATCGCTCGGCGTACTCTAGATACCATCGGTGAGGGAATCACGGATCTGCCGATTCTCGCGGCGCTGATCGTCTCACTCGTTGGAGCAACGATCATCACTATTCTCTCGAATCTGGGTGTGCCCGCGAGCCTCGCGGTGAGTATGACGTCGTGTATAATCGGTCTCGGATGGGGTCGGTCATCACGGACAGTTACCATCCCTGAAGCCGCTGAAGCGGCGATCGAAGGAGAAGGTGGGCCTGATCTCAATGTAGGAGCACTGGCCACAGGTCGTGAAGCTGATTCTGGCATTACACCTGGCCCCACTATCGGAGAGGTTGCATCAGGGGAAGCAGAAGCACGTCAACCCCCATCAGAAACTAGTCAGGAACACGTCCCACCGATTGGCGAACCAGGAAGGAACGAAGTCGAGGAAGCGCCCGAATTGTTCGACCGATCAGCGACAGGTCGTGTCGTCTTTCTGTGGTTGCTTACACCCACACTCTCGACTATCGGGTCCTATCTTGTGTTTAGCATTTTTCTCTAAATATACGAACTTCACATCTGTTTTATTCAGAATTGGGTCAAAATAACTCAGCAAGAATCCTCACTACAGCTTAATCAGGTTTGACAGCATAACACCTGCATAAGTTACTTGTATATAGAAACCATTGAGGATACTATACCTCATGATGTGTTAGCTCAAGGGTGCATTCGGATCTCCATTGGTAGAAAATTAGGCGACCCATGATATCCTGAGTTGCTCAATTGGCCAAGTTGTAGAGTGCTCGGCCAGATCGCGAGGGTGATTTGCATGAAAATAGGAGTTGAACTAGAATACTAAGTCATTGACGAATCGGGGCGACTGACACCCGCTCAGGAATTACTTGCTACGCACGAATACGTCACGCACGAATTCGTCGACTCGCTTCTCGAAATCCAAATTCCACCAGTCGAAACTGTCGAAGAGCTCCGCAAGGAGATGTACTATATACTCTCTCCTGTGCTCGAGGCAGCCAACCGGCAGGGCAAACATCTCGTCCCCCTTGGGACACCGATCACCGAACACGGGCTTCCGAGCATTACCGAACGTGGCCACCTGCTCGAACGTCTCTATGGAGATGAACTCACATATGCAAAACATTGTGCTGGGACACACGTTCACTTCGACAAGGGCCGTGTCGCCGAACAGCTGAACCTCCTGACGGCGCTTGACCCTGCACTCGCTCTCGTAAACTCGTGCCCATACTACGATGGAAGGCGAGTAGCGAGTTCAGCACGCGCGTCAATGTATCGTCTCGGTGCGCACTCTCGATTCTCGCGGTATCGTGACCTGTGGGCCTATGTCGATGATACCACGGAATGGAACGCTCGTATCAAGACTGAATTCAGAATACTCCGTGCGATAGCTCATGAAGTTGGTATTGAAGAAGAAGTGTTCACGGAGCATTTTCATCCGGAAAACGCCGTTCTGACACCGGTTCGCCTCCGTGAGCGGTCACCAACGGTTGAATGGCGCGCACCAGACACGGCACTTCCCAGCCAAGTAGTTCAGTTGGTTGGTGATGTTGCCACGCTGCTCTCCCAAGTCGAAGAGAAAGACCTCGTCATTGGCGAACCTGGCATCTGGGAAGACCGAATCGGCATTCCATCATTTGCTAGGCTCCGGAAGCTGAGCGCAAGTGCTATAGTAGACGGTTTGAACTCTGAGGAGGTACGAACCTACCTTACGGCGATGGGCTTCGAACTCGAGAAATACCACCCACTCTCCGAGCGTGTTGAGAAAGGTCGCTCTCTGACTATTGAAGAAGCTCGAAAGATACGCCTTGAGAGCGCACATCTACTAGAGGTAGATGTAGAAGGACTGTTGCCTGCACAAGATGAGCTCCCGAAGATGGGCAACAAGAACGAAGTAATTGACTAAGCTCTAGCTGAGGACACATATTCGACAAATTGACTCATCTAAACGAGAGGGTGTAGCTTCCCTTGGGCATAAACTGTACTCATAGGGGTTACTTCATGCCCTTAGTCATAAAAAGCAAAATGGGATAACACTCGTTTACCAACCCCCGATAACCACTAGAAGTGTTTATAGTGGGTGCTCTGTAACCTATGGGTACTATCAATGACTGCAATCATACTACAATCTGCTAACGCGATCCCTCCGGTTACACCAAATATGCTGGTGGTATTCCTGGTGATCATCGCTGCTATCATTCTATTTGTGACAGAATGGCTTCCGATTGATGTCACGGCAATCGCGATCATGGTTGCGCTTATCGTCCTTGAACCATGGACCCAAATTTCAGCCGATGAGGGTATTTCTGGATTTGCTAGCTCGGCGACGATTACTGTGTTAGCAATGTTGATACTCAGTGCTGGAATTAGTCAAACTGGTGTTGTGCAGTTAGTTGGTCAGCGAATTTCGAACTTCGCTGGAGAGAATCTACAGAGGCAACTATTGGCCACAGTAGGGGTAACAGGCCCTGTTTCGGGGTTCATTAATAACACTCCTGTTGTTGCAATTCTCGTCCCGGTCATCTCGGATGTCGCTCACAAAGGAAAGACAAGCCCTTCGAAGCTCCTCATTCCTCTATCATATGCATCGCAACTTGGCGGAATGCTCACTCTTATCGGAACATCAACGAACATTCTCGCGAGTGATACTGCTGGGAGTCTCAGCTCAGAATATCCAGCTCTCCATGCGTTCAGCTTCTTCGAGTTCACTCAACTAGGTGTCGTAGTACTACTTGTTGGTGGCCTCTATCTGCTTTTCATTGGTCATCGTCTTCTCCCTGAGAGAGTCCCTCCCGAAGAGGACTACGTAGAGGAGTATGCGATACAAAACTATCTCTCGGAGCTCGTAGTACGGTCTGACTCCCCATTGATTGGGATGACCGTTGAAGAAGCAGATGGCGAAACGGAATCCGGAACGAATATTCTCCAACTCATCCGAAATGGTGAGCAGTTTACCGAACCACTCGCTCAGAAGGAAATTCGTGATGGAGATATCCTTCTTGTTCGTGCGAGCGGGGAGGCGCTCCGACAATTCGCTGAGGCGGAATCACTCGCGATCGAAAACTCTCTCGAAACTGACGAAGAACTCGAGCCAGGAGACCAAGATGAACAGACGATTGTAGAGATGGTTATCCCATCCAGTTCGCGACTTGTTGGGGAAACACTCACTTCCTCCACGTTTCGCCAGCGTTACGATGCGAATGTGCTTGCATTTCGTTCTCATGGAGAGGTAGTTCGCGACCGACTACAAGATATTACGATCAGAGGCGGCGACACGCTACTCATCCAGGCTGATTCAAACAGTATTGACCGCCTTGCTAGAAACAACGATTTCATTCTTGCTCATGAGGCTGACGAACCGAACTATCGAACCGAAAAAATCCCACATGCAATCGCTATCATGTTTGGGGTGGTGGGGCTCGTCGCGATCCCCTGGCCAGCTCTCGGGAACGGGCTTGCAAGCCTTACAGGAGTTCAATTGCTGTCACTTCTCGGTGGGCTTCAACAGGATATTCTCGTGACTTCCCTTGCAGGCGTCGTTGCAATGGTTGTGGCGGGTGTGCTCAGACCCGGGGAAATCTATGACTCAGTTGACTGGAACGTCATCTTCCTTCTCGCGGGTGTCATCCCCCTTGGAGTTGCACTCCAACAAACGGGAGCAGCGATGTTTCTGGGCCGAGTCGTTGCCGCAAGTGCGGACTTTCTGCCCGTGCTACTAGTGCTCTGGCTCTTCTACATTGCGACAGGTCTCATCACGGAAGTGATTTCGAACAATGCGAGTGTTGTCTTGATGATTCCCGTTGCAGCCGCCGCAGCAACAGCAATTGATGCGAATCCGTTTGCCTTCGTGCTCGCTGTAACCTTCGCTGCCTCTACCGCCTTCCTTGGCCCAATTGGCTACCAGACGAATCTCTTCGTGTATGGACCTGGTGGGTACAAATTCTCCGACTATTTCCGAATTGGTGCCCCCCTCCAGATACTACTTTCCATAACTACGGTACTCGGTATCGCTTTCTTCTGGGGGGTATGAAGAGATCGTACCAGTTCTATCCATTAGGGTAATTGGTTCCGGTATCCCTTTGCTCTGGAGTCGTGTGCCGATTTTAGTATAGTCACTCCTCTATTCTTCCGTTCAGCAGAATTTACCCTCTTTCGTCAGAGAGGCTTTCGAGTGTTTCAGCAGGGTAAAAGCGAGCATTACACTCAGTGCATTCACCTACATATCTGATCGAAGAATTACTCTCGCTACCATTGCCGGGAGAGAGTTCAGTCCGAACAATCTCTCCACCACACTCCGTACACGGGAGGTCGAATTCTGTTACCATGCTTGCGTCAACCCACATTCTCTAATTACATATAATCACCTCATCACCAACGCCACAACAACTCGTAAACGACTAATAAGTTACAGAGAGGTGTTTCCCTATGGATGCTTACTGTAGCCACAGCTAGGAGATTTAATCGAAACAGTACAGAGAACGAGTTACGTTGTAGAAAGGCTAAAAGTCGTGTTCGAGGTGGTCCTGAGCAGCCTTCTGGATGATTATTGTGTCCTCCCGAACTCGAACGAACACTTCGTCTCCGATGTCCATACCAGCGACTGCGAGTTCGTCTTCATGGAGATTTACATGGACGTTATGATAGTCACCGTTTTCGTCTTTTGCTCCGCTTGGACTGAGCTTCTTTTTGCGGGCCATGTTTAAGTTGGCACGAACTTAGTGGTAACATCCATTTAAGCCTTATGAAGGGGTTAGTGTGAGCGTTCGTCTTCACTGTAGAGACAGGCTCTTTTAGCGCTCAAAGGGTATATTTAGTGAGACCAATATCTGCTTGGGACGTGCTTGCCTGTTATTGGTAAACTCTCGATGGGTGATTAGGGAGGCTAACCCAAGTGAAAACACGGCTATGAAATTCGTGAACCAAATCCCGGTGGAAATTTTAGCGAGGAAATAGTTATCGTGTTGAATCGCTTTTATATGCAGTATGTCGACCACAAATCTTGCAGACGAGCATATCTTAGTGCCGATTGATGGAGCGGTCGCTAGCGAACACGCCCTCGAATACGCTACCCAATTCCCTGCCGCAGAAATCACACTGCTGACAGTCATCGATCCATACGACATTGACCCCGTATCCAGCGGTTTGCAATCTCCTGTAGGTAGAGCGGGTATGCCTGGTTACTCCGAGGAATGGTACCAAAGAATCAAGGATCAGGTCTCAGAGATGCATTCCCAGCTAGTGGAGCAATCTGGACTCGACAAGTCCACCGTATCAACCCTCATCAAGTTCGGATCTCCAACTCGTCAAATCGTTGCTTGTGTCGACGAGCACGAAATAGACCACGTTATCATGGGAAATCGAGGCGAGGATCGCCTGTCGCGGATACTACTCGGAAGCGTTACCGAAGGTACCATCCGCCGTACTACAGCGGTCGTGACCGTTATCCAGTAAAGCTACTCAAACCAGCACTAAAGCGAGAACTCCACTCAGCACGTTATCAAACAACTATATAAGTTACACAAAGGATTTATTTACGATTCCATTCTACCTAGTGTATGATTTCCCGTGTTCTCGTTCCGATGGACGATTCAGAGATGGCCGAAAGAGCACTCAAATATGCTATAGAGGTCCATCCAGATGCTGAAATCACCGTATTGCATGTAGTGGGCGAGCCCTCAACGATGATGGGGAAAGCAGTAACATTAGCTCTCGAAGAAGACATTCAGCAGGCAGCGAAAGATGCCGCAGACGAAATTCTCTCTCAGGCGCACATGATCGCCGAGGAATATGATATCCAGATCGACACCGATGTTGGCTGGGGGAGTCCGGCAAAAGTAATTGTCAAACGGGCAAAAGCGTTTGACACGGTCATTCTGGGTACTCACGCGGGGACGTTAGCGGAAAGACTGTTTGTTGGGGATGTGGCAAAGACCGTGTTTCGCCGGTCTCCAGTTCCAGTGACTGTGGTTCGATAAACGCTGCAGTGTTATTCGCTGAACCACCCCGAAGACTCGTAAGTGGTGGATAGTAAGTTGCTCACTCATTCGCAGAAACCCAATCTGTATAAACCTGGCATCGAGCTACCTATTCTCAATACGAATCGGGACCCCGAAATTCGGACATGGGTAACCCTTTCCTGCCATTTCAAGTCAATCAGAGAAAGAGCAGCGAGTAGATCAAGAATACCCCGATGGCAACAGCGTATCCGGGAATCACGTATCGATAGTCACGGTTTGGAATCACCCGTACGCTGTATGGCGCCACCACTGCGGCGAGGAAGGATCCTGCGAGGATCGATGGGAGTAACATGAAGTTGAGGTCCACACCGGCTGCCTCAACTGCAAAGTACATCGCGATACCAACGAGTGAGGCAAGTCCTTCCGAGAGAGATGAAATAGCTGCTGCTGCTTTCTCGTAAACCCCAGCATACAGCTGACCCATCGTCGTCACAGGACCGAATCCACCGCCGCAATACCCTTGTTGAAGCCTGCAAGCGCTGCAAAGCCAACCAGCAGATTGGGTCGATATTCGGCGGCTTCGGCGGGTTTGAAGTGCTCACGAAGCAAGGCTACAATCGCCATTACGAAAATCAGAACTGTGACATAGGTGTTGATGATCGAGCTGTCGAACTGAATAGCGAAGTATCCGAGCAGGACTGATGCGATCGTCCCGAGCGCTGCCACCCCAGCAATGAGTGCCACGGCTTTCGTTTCGGCTCCAAGTGGGTCGAAACCGAAGACTAGTAATAGAACCGGCGAGAGAGCCGTCCCGAATCCCATTCCGGCCGCCGAATCCATCGTTTCGAAAACGAACGCAAGCAGAACAACCGACGGAATGAACGAACCGAACACTGCTGCATCAGGCGTTGGTAGGTCGAGCAGTGTGACGATCACTCCAATTGTTATCACATAAAGACCGGCCAACAGCCCAAGCCGTTTCAGTGTCTTTGGCTTGAGTTGGAGCCGATCGCCCATTGGTAGCTCATTGATCGCCCGTGCAGCCGTGCCTGTCACGGTAGAGTCACTGGAGCTCGCTTCCGTCGATGTGGAAGGAGTACTCATCCCACCACCGCTGGTCTCTGCCGATCGTGTATCTGGTCCGCTCATGTGTGAGTCCATAAAGTCATGTGTAGCCACTGCTGATAAGCCTTGGTGGTTTTTCATGGCTATCTCATAACTTATAGAAAGATATATTCTCAGTCATCCCTATAACACGGCTATGCCGATCACCAAACGAGAGAGGGCACAGGTGAGTGACCGACGTGATATCGTCAGCAGTGTATACGAGATATTAGACGAAGCCGCCCCATACGCCTACTGTGTCGATGATTTCTTCCGAAATGCAGGACCGGGGGGTCCTGCCGAACACGGGCTACTGGAAGCGTTCAAGCGAGCCGTCCTCTGGCAAATGTCGAGAAAGCGTTCGAAGGCACAAGTCGAGAGCGCACTGGAGACACTCGTCTCTCGTGGTGAAGTCGAAAAACGGGTATTATTGCAGGACGGTAAACTAGTCCCCCACTACCGAATGAGATCACCAGACGGACGGCAATTGTAGAGTGCTCACGTCATACCTTCTCACCAATGTATACCTCCATTCATGGAAGATAGACACTCGTGATTGATCTAGTTGGACAAATCGGATTTGGAACCTTCAATACGCCGATCTCGCGGCTCGTCCTTGCGGGTCTTCTGGGACTGTTCTTGGGTCTCGAACGCGAGTGGTCGGAGAAACCAGCAGGGATCCGAACATTCTCGCTGATTAGCTTGCTCGCTGCGGTTTTTTGGTTACTGGGTCAACCCTGGTTACTCGTCATCGGTGGGCTGCTCGTTATCGTCTTAGGTGCCATACTGGCTACTGACGGCTTGATTCGCGATAATGTTGGATTCTCATTAACGACCTCTGTATCGATGTTGGTTGCCTATGGGGTCGGCGCGCTTGTTGCTGCCGACTATCTCAAAGAAGGTGTCACCGTCGCTGTGCTCTCTTCGTTACTGCTCGTGCTCAAACGTGAACTCCACCATTTCGCCAACAATCTTTCACGAAAGGAACTTCGCTCAACGACGGGGTTCGCTATTCTCGCGTTCGTCATCTATCCGTTGCTTCCCACTGGCGAGCTACCTCTCAGGCTCGGCAGGTTCACGGTCGCGATCGAGCCACGCGTAATCTGGCTGATGGTTGTTGCTGTTGCAGGTATCGGTATCATCAACTACGCAGTCGTGACGACCTATGGCGGTCGTGGAGTCGCCGTTACGGGATTTATGGGCGGGCTCGCCTCCTCAACAGCGGTAGTTGGAACGACGCTTGATCAAGTTCGCAGACGCGAGAATGCGAGTGCCTACGCGGTGGCAGCTATCTTACTTGCAGACGCGGCGATGGCACTCCGTAACCTCCTCATAGTCGTTGGGTTCACCATTACCGATGGCTTGCTATTTGGTGCGGCGATCCCATTGGCGATCATTGTCCTTGGAGCGTTCGTTATTGCGGCTCTCATCGCCGACTGGGGCGAGCCGCTTGAGATCAATCTTGAAAGTCCGTTTTCGCTCCGCAACGCACTCAGCTTCGGCGCGATCTTCGCCGTTGTCCTAGTCGTGGGTGGACTTGCAGAAGCACAGTTCGGTGCGGCGGGTCTCTACATTACGGCGGCACTTTCGGGATTGGTTTCGAGTGCCGGCGCGACTACATCGACAGTTGCACTCTATCGGACAGGTGACGTACCACCCGAGACGGCGATCCTTGCGATCCTTGTTGCAACCCTTTCGAGCATTTTTATCAAAATCACGCTGACATCTACTAGTCCGAATCGCCGTTTTGCTATTCAAGTAGCGCTTTGGAGCGTAGTATTGATGGGTCTTGGCACGGTCGCAGCAGTGATGATTACTCTATTCTAAATACAAATTTCTATCCACGGCGCTGTCTAGTTAAGCCACCTCTGCTGGGATCTGGCCGTTGAGCGCTTGATTCGGTCGATCGTGGTTGTAGTAGTGAACGAACCGCTGGAGCCAGCGACGAGGGCTGGCCGGACCGCTGTTCCGGACGGTATAGAAGCGGTCCGTCCGCTGTTTGAGTGTCTGGAACCACCGCTCGATGTGGTTTCTACCGCGATACTCCACCTGACCGCTCAGTCCCAGTCGGGACAGAGCGGTCCGATATCCGAAGCTGTCGACCAACAACTCCGCCTCTAAAAGGTCGTGATGGTCGGCGAGACGTGAAAGGAACGCCGTCCTCAGAACGCTTCGCGTTCTGATGTGCTGCACGAGAGCTCCGCTCTCGTGAACGCCGCGGGGTTCGTCCCACGGCGGCTGAACAACTCCACGTTGAGAATCACCAGCGAATCCAGGTCGATCGCGGCGTAACACCACCGCTACTCCGTCCCAATCTGGATCGCCGTCTCGTCAACCGCGACTCGCCGCGGAGCAATCCGCGGCGGGTCTGCTTGATTCTCGGCGAGACGATGCGTCCAGTCCCAGACCGCTCCGTGCGAGCGATCAACGCCGAGAAGGTTGAGGATCGCGACTGTTTCCCGCAACGAAAGCCCCGCAGAATGAAGACGGACGGCGAACGCCCTGACGGGCGTCGCTGTCCGCTCTCGGTCCCAACAGTCAGTATCTTCCGCCTCGAATGCTTCACCGAGCAGGTCGCTGAGTGGCATGAATCACCAGCTCTTCGACTGCTCGCTCTTAACTAGACAGCGCCCTATCCACAGTTTGATAGGAGACCTGACGTTTACCACCGGAGCCGTAGCCCGCCACTCTTATGATTTTCCCTCAAAGAGCCTCAACCCGTCAGGATTTCCATAGGTACAATAAGGAATTGGTCGAGCACCCAGTCCAGAATCCGATAGTGACTCTATTCAATGACCGAGCGGGTGTGAGTTCTGAGACCCCCGATTAGACTGAGCCGTTGGTCACTCTTTTAAGTCATTGTGCAACATGATCGCCGCGCAAGCGGACTTTGTCCTCTTTGATTCGGTCGATCATTTCGTCCTGGAGAGGATACAGTCCCTGCTCGGTGGGCCCAAACCCGACTATGGATTCGAGCCTTGCAACGAGGTCATCGTTGAGGTCCATGTAAGCGGCGTCATCTTCGACCAAAGCGACGGTGCCGACCCGCATATCGTTGATATCGACAACGGGTTTCCCCTCGTCTTCTTTGGTGAACTGTACTGCGATACCAATCGGTACGTGTTCAGGCGGCTATCAACCTATTGCCGTTCGAATGATTCTGATTCACCGACCCCTGTCAGTAGCTTAGTGGTTGACTCGATGGAAATCCTGCTACTCCATGAGAGCGTGAGAAAAGCATGGGACGCAAGAGACCGACCTGTCAGTCGTGCCCGAGAGCACGCGTGGTTGACTGGTCCAAGTGCGAAGGAAGCCGAGTCTTGGGCGCTACAGCCCGACTGGCGCGCCTCGCGCCAGTCGGGAAAGCTCGCATAGGTGCTTCTCTTCCTCACGCACCGACATCCCGGAGTGAGAACCAATGTATCTCGGCATAGACATCCACAAACGGTACGCACAAGTCGCTGTCATGAACGAGGACGGACGGATCGTACAAGAGGTTCGCGTCGAAAACGCGAACCTCGATGAACTCGCCAAAGAGTACGCTGGCAGCGAGGCTGCGATCGAAACCACCAGCAACTACTACACCATCCATGATACTCTTTCAGAGTATCTGGATGTGACTGTCGCTAATCCAGCCAAGCTCAAACTCATTGCGAATTCGGACAAGAAGACCGATCGTATCGATGCTAAGGAACTCGCACGAATGGTGCGGCTGGGTTCCGTTCCCGAAAGCTACGTCCCAAACGACGAGATCCGAGAGTGCCACGCACTCGTGCGCGGCCGACAGAAGCTAGTTGAAAGCCGGACCGAGTACGCCAACAAGATCCATGGCGTACTCGCTGATCACGGCATCACTCGCAGGGTGAAACCAGTAAGTGTGAAGGGACGAGAGTTCCTCCGGGAACTCTCGCTCCCCACACCATGGGACGCGCTATTGACGGCTCATCTCGAAGTCGTCGAGACCTCACTGCTGAGATCGAGCGTCTTGAAACCACGATCGAAGAGCGCGCTGGGTCTCTTCCGGAGACCCAGCTGCTCATGTCGATACCGGGTGTGAGCTACTACTCGGCGCTGATGATCTACGCCGAAGTCGGCGAGATCGACTGGTTCGACAGAGACAAAGAAGTCGTGAGTTACGCGGGACTGAACCCGGTGATCCGCGAGTCTGGCGATTCGCGGTTCAAGAGCGGTATCTCGAAACGCGGACCGAGCGGGTTGCGCTGGATCCTCGTTCAGTGTGTAAACGTCGCCGTCCACAAATGTAAGGAAGAGTACCTGAGCCGATTCTATAACCGCTTAGCGAGCCGCAAGAGTTCGAAGGAAGCGATCGTCGCAACCGCCCGGAAGCTGTTGGTGTCTATCTATCATATGCTGGACCGAGGGGAGGTGGACGACCCGCCAGGCGTGAGTGCGTGAGGGACGCCGGACCGGCGTCCCTCACTGGCAGGGAACTGCGGTGGTGAGCAGCGGCTATCTCTGAAAACGCACCAGCAGCACCGGCCGCAGAAGGATAGACAGCACCGTATTCCAGCGGTTCTCCTCTCAACGGCAGCAATAGTCAGTCCTCCCAAAACAGCTATATCGATAGTGGTGGTTTGTTCAGCCAGCAGGATTTCCATAGGTGCTGACAGGAGTGGGAGAATTTTTGGATCTACAGTTCATGGTCTCTTCCCACTAAGCGAGGACAAGAGGCCTTCTCCTCTGGAGTAGTATTGGAGGTCGAATTTAGGACAGCGGGATAACGACTTCCACCTAGAGTCTGCCTGTGCTAGCCGGTATGCAGTCGGAGTTCTGTTCAGATTCTCAGGTCACGAATATATACTATCCAAAAGGTACTCCTTCGCGTCGTGAATCAAGATCAATAACTATAGCAGCATCAGGAACAACTATATTTTCGTTGAGAACGGAGGAGAGGATATGGTAGATAGGGACCACGTTTGGGATGGCGATATTAACGAGACCGTCGTCAAGGAGTGGAAAGACGAGACGACACCGTTCGAGCGGATTCGTGAGGTGCTTCGCTCGACCACTCACCCGCAATATGCGAGCCAACTCGCCGAGCGGGCCCGTGTAAGCGAACCCACCGCCCGGAAACACCTCGAAATCCTCGCCGAAGCCGGCCTCGCCGAGACAGTCACGACGGGACATGGAACGCAGTACAAACGTTCACCTCAGACGGTCGCTATGCAACGTATCAGAGACCTACACGCGCAGCTATCGCGTGAAGAACTGGCGAATGGAATCCGAGACCTCCGGGAACGTATCCACACTCATCAAGAGGAATACGATGCAACCGACCCCGACGACTTGGCACTCCAATTCGCTTCAACTGATGATGCCGAGTGGGGTGTCGTCGCAGAGTGGCGCGCACTTAAGAGAGATCTCGATGTCGCTCAGGCCGCTCTCGCGCTCTATGACTTCACTCCTGATTCTGATAATCGGAGTGGCGTCACCCATACCGATCGGGGAACTCACGGAGCCTTCGCCCGTGAGTCCGGGTTCGGAGCATCGGTCTGAGAGATGAGCGGTTCACCTTCCTATGGGATCCCCTCAGAGGAGCTAGCTGGCGGTGTTGGCGCTCCCGATGCAGCGGACATGCAAGCGATACGAAACCTGTTTCTACGTGAAGAACCCCTCGTTGAGGAGGCTGTTTTCGACTCAGCTCTCGCTCCCCGCGAGCTTCACATCCAGTTCACTGATGGCATTGGGGAGGCAAGCTGGTCGCGATTTGACATCACCTGGTATACGACCGGGGCATATCGATTTCATCACGTGGACGAAGACGGTGTCAGCTGGCGCTTCGACCGGCATCCGAACGACCATTCACCCGAAAGGCACTTTCATGAGCCTCCAGCGGCAGCGTCCAAGACAGCCCAACAGTCGTGCATCACGGTCGAAGAGCCTCAACTTGTAGCTCGGGCAGTGCTGAACCTCTGGCGGCGTGCCTACGAGACAGATTCGGTGGCGGAACTGAACAACGCCCAAGATCCGCCATAGACAGTACTTCACTCGTAGCTTAGCACACATTTGTCGTCGAAGATGGGTGACGAGTATCCTAAAACTGCGACGGATACATATCGATGCCCGCAACGTGGGACAACGTTCCGTGCAGCTCACTCCGGAAACAGTTCCGTTTCGCGCTCAATGTCGTCGATCCGGGTCCGTTCGTTGGTGGAGAGCTGTAGTTCGGCAGCGTCACGGTTCGCCATGAGATGGGCTTTGCTGGACGCTTTCGGAATCACGACGACATTGTCCTTCGCGGTGAGCCACGCGATGCATACAGCTTCCGGGGTCGTGTCGTGGGTTCGTGCGATATCAACCACTTCGGAGATGTCGCCTGCTCGTCCGTTCGCGAGTGGCGAGTACGCGACGAGGGTGTAGTCATTGGCCTGTGCGTCGGCAAGGGCGTCGGTGGGCTGGAAGAGTGGGTGATACTCGACTTGATTGGCAAATATCGGCGCTTGCAGGTGCTGTCGGGCTTCCTTGAGTTGGGGTACCTCGAAGTTCGACACCCTTATGTGATGTACCGAGCCACGGTCGACTAGCTCCTCGAACCCTTCGAGCGTACCTTCAGGGTCGTACTCGCCTCGCGGGCGATGAACGTAGAGCAGGTCGACGGAGTCCATGCCGAGTCTCTCGAGGCTATCGGTCACGGACTGAACGACGGAATCGTATCCGAGCTGGTCGATCCAAACTTTGGTCGCTACGAAGACGTCCTCGCGGTCGATCTCAGCCCAGCGTATCCCCTCGCCGACAACCGATTCGTTGTCGTAGACCTGCGCTGTATCGAGATGTCGGTATCCGGCCTCGATCGCGAGCGTAATTGATTCCGGGTCGCTAATGCCCATGGTTCCGAGGCCAACCGAATCAAGTGTATCCATGCGTCAGTGCCAGTCGATTACGGGGCTGCATAAAGCGTGTCCTCCGAGAAGACGCGCCATCGTCCCGAGTCTGCGGTATTGAAATACACGCTGTCTACTTCCTGACACACTGAGGCCCGCCGAAGTTTACTTGTCCTTTGCTCTCTAATCAGGAGGAGCTCTCTCGGCTCTTGCTGACATCCTCTTTTTCTCATGAACCACAGGGAGTCACTGACAGGGTGTCAGCAACCATGTGGCTATTGACAGGGTCATAGTATACCATTATTGTTCCTACACATTCAGTGTCTAGAGATAGGACTTTGTCACTAAGGGCTGACACGCCATCTCCAGTGTGGGCGCAACAATTTTCTCACCGAGTCATTTGATGCACAAAAGGATGTGGCTGGGAGAAAATGATAAGGATAGGCGATAAGTAGAGCTATTTCGAGGTTTCCAGTGAAGCATCACTGGTGGATCTCGTGAAAGGAATGATTGCTGACTTATCAATCCATTTCGTTGGAAGTCTGAGCGTCCTCTGGGTCCCAGCCGTGTTTGTCGATCCAAAGGCCGAGGCAGCCGAATACGGGTCCAAAGTCAAGCAGCTTCTCGGTCGCCGTATACTCAACTCGTGGTGGAATCTCGTCGTACGATTCCCTCCTTACGAACCCTGTGTCGGTTAACTCTTGTAATCGATTCGTGAGTGTCGTTGGAGGCACGTCAAGTCGGTCGCGAAGCTCGTTGAATCGCCATGGGCCACTATCCAACGCGAACGCATGGAGGACATCCAGCATGTACGCTCTCGACAAGTAGGTGAACAGAGCAGATTTCTGCATATCTCTTGTTTGAGGGATCGATACCGATGCCGAGATCGTTTCTCCGATCTCTGAGAGGAGGTCATCCTGATTTGAATCGCCGTCGAGCCGACTCACAGATTTACTATTACAGCTGTAGCAAATACAGTTATTGGTTCGTGCAGCAAAGCAACGCCCAGCTCTGGTCCCTGCTGTTATCGGTGGGTCTTGACAATTCATTATCGTACCGACCAGAGAACTCACTGCACATGTCGAACGATAAATCTGAATCAGATTCCCAGTTCGAATCTAATACGGATCTGGGGGATATCGCGCTGGTCACCGGCGCAAACAAAGGAATTGGATATGAAACCGCTCGTCAACTGGGAGAGCATGGTATGAGAGTCATCGCATCAGCACGCGACGAACAACGCGGTGAGGACGCAATAGAGGAACTCCGAGAGGACGGTGTGGATGCACAGTTCGTTCAATTGGATGTAACTGATGAATCCTCGATCAAAGCAGCAACACAGCGTATCGAGAGCGAGTTCGGACACCTTGATGTGTTGGTGAACAACGCTGGAGTCTATGCTGAGGACGACGCTAGTGGAATCAGCACCGAGGTACTGCAATGGACATACGAGGCCAATGTCTTCGGCGCTGTAGCTGTGACACGAGCGATGCTTCCCCTGCTGCGCCAGTCGCCGGCAGGCCGAATAGTCAACGTGTCGAGTCCGTTAGGATCGATGGCGATGCTCTCCGACGAGGAGATTCCTATCGGTCATCTCGAAACGCTGTCGTACTGTTCGTCGAAAGCCGCGCTGAACGCAATCACAGCCATTTTTGCTAACGAACTGCACGAGGCGAGTATTTTGGTCAACGCCGTTTCACCTGGGTACGTCGCAACGGATCTCAACGATTATGAGGGTGAAAATAGCCCCGAAGAAGGCGCGCGCGCCTCCGTAGAAGCGGCTACCTTATCGGATGATGGCCCAACCGGACAGTTCTTCAGCAACCACGACCCGACGGGACACTCCCTCAGTGACGACGGAAAACTACCATGGTGATGGATTAGTGATTACTTATCAGCTGGTGAGTTGAGAGAAATCGATCAGGAACGAAACCACAAGTGAGCGATACCGACGACCATATTGTCTTTCCGGAGTTCATCAGTTCACATATCGACCTCTTCGCCAAATACCAACCCCTGTCAGTAGCCTAGTGATTGCTGACAGGGGGGTCAGAATTTTCGAATCTACAGTTCATGGTCTCTTCCCACTAAGCGAGGATAAGAGGCCTTCTCCTCAGGAGTGGTATTGAAACTCAAATTGGTCGGACAGAGGAATAGCGATCTCCATTAGGGATCTATTGTTGCCGACCGGCACGTAGCCGGACATCCATTCTCCTCCTCAGCTCATAGATTGAGGTGTCGAAAAGGTACTCGTTTTCACCCGTCTCAGTCGCTCTGGCTCGTTTAGGCTACGGCAGAGAGCAGAGCTATTCGGGCTGGGGATTCCACTTCTCGCCGTTGTCTTGCGGTTCATAGCCCACCGTCTCGTGGACGTGTTCGGGGTCGTCGACCCATCAACGGTTGTTCGCACTCATACCATAGAAGGGCTCCCACCCGACCGTGTCGCTCTGCAAACAACATTCAATGAATTCAACCAGGTCATGCGTGGAGTATTAGAGCCCTTCATCCAAGCGGTCTATTCGTCGTGTTCGTCGCTCTCTCGTTCAATGGTTTCATCATCAACGCCGCGTCGGCATCACCGCACCGGCGGTGGTAGTCAGGCCGCCGGCACGCGCCGATATGGACCTCATAAAAGCGCACAGTCAATCGATCTCAGAACCAAGGATATCCGCCTTCGAAATAACCTTACACCAGTGTTCTAATATTAGAGATGACAGGATGATGAAAACAGAGACGATCCGCGTGCTCCATGTCGATGATGAGCCAGGATTCGGCGAAATGGTGGCGACGTTTCTCGAACGCGAACACGACGCCTTCGACGTGCAGACTGCGACGAGCGCTCGGGAGGGTTTCGAGTATCTCACTGAAGCCTCCGAGAGCATCGACTGTATCGTGAGTGATTATGATATGCCTGAGATGGATGGCCTCGAATTCTTAGAGAGCGTCCGCGAGGAACACCCGGATCTCCCGTTCATCCTCTTCACTGGGCGCGGTAGCGAGGAAATCGCGAGCGAGGCTATTACTGCGGGTGTGAGCGAGTATCTCAACAAACAGAATGGGACCGACCAATACTCCGTGCTTGCTAACCGTATCGATAATCTCATCTCTCAATACTACGCTGAACGCGAACTCGAAGCTACCAATGAGCGCGTCCGCAGCCTCTATACAGACCTTACCGATGCGATCTTTGCGCTCGACATGGACGGAAGCTTCACCCACCTCAACGACCGTGCCGAGGAACTTCTCAAACGCTCCGAAGAAGAACTACTCGGCAAATCCATCGAAGGCGTGTTTCCTACAGGGGAAGGAACTAAGATCAAATCGAAGGTCCAAGAAGCGTTCTACACGAACGAGCCAACGGAAATCGAGGAGTACTATCCTTCGATGGATGTCTGGCATCGTATTCGGGTGGTTCCAACTACAGATGGCTTGACAGTTCATGTGAGAGATGTGACTGAGAAACGGGAACGCGAACTGAAGGTTCAGCGCCAAAGCGAGCGCTTGCGAACGGTACTTGACGGCCTCCCGATCGTCCTGTTCACCGTTGATGAGTATGGTACCATTCTTCTCTCGGAAGGACAAGGACTAGCAAGCATCAATTTGGATCCGGGTGACCTCGTGGATGAATGTGTTTTCGACCTTTATCCCGAAACGCCGATCGCCGAAGACGTCAGTCAGGCGATCAACGGCGAGAATGCCTACTCAACGGGAACGTTCGACGGTCGTTACTTCGAAATGTGGACTCAACCCGTCGAAAACGGGGCCGAAATAGAAGACGAGGCGATCGCCGTCGCGATTGACATCACCGACCAGAAGACCTACCAGGACGACCTTCACGAAGAGGAAGCCTTCGTTGAGAGTATTTTTGACGCGATTCCGGATGTCCTGTATGCGTTCGATCAAGAGGGCACATTTCTACGGTGGAACGAACAGCTATCTACCGTGACAGGGTATTCCGACGCTGAAATCGCCGAGATGCGTCCCCTGGATTTCATTGCAGATGAGTACGCTGAGGAACTCGAAGAGGCGAGTACAGCGGTGTTCGATGAGGGAGCCGTCACTACTCACCAGGTGAAATTCGTCACGAAAGCGGACGAACACATCCCGATAGAATCAACGGCGGCACCAATTCTGGACGAGGCTGGAAACGTTGTCGGACTGACCGGCAGCGGTCGGATCATTGCGGACCGCCGTAGACATGAAACCTACCGCCGTCGGCTCTACGAGACTACTGCCTGCACCGATTTGACAACTGATGAAACCATCGAACGGATGCTCGAACTTGGGTGTGAGTACCTCGGGATGGAGTCAGGCTTTCTCACCAATATCGAGAACAATACCCAACGAATCGTGAAATCGAACAGTCCGCATGAGGCGCTTCAATCCGGAAACGAATGCCCGCTCTCAGAGTCATACTGTCGAAAGACCTTCGGGATGGACGAGTTACTGACCGTCGCACATGCGGAGGAGTCGGGCTGGGAGGATGACCCAGCCTACGACCGGTTCGGTCTCGAAGCCTACGCCGGGACGAAACTCACGGTCAAGGGCGAGCCCTACGGAACGGTATGTTTTGGGGACCGATCTCCCCGCGAGAAAGGGTTCACGGCGGTCGAGCAGTTATTCGTCGACCTCGTGGCTCGTGGAGTCGAAAGCGCCCTCGAACACCACAAACACGACACCGAACTCGAACAGCAAAATGAACGGCTACAAGAATTCGCGGGAGTGCTCAGCCACGACCTCCGCAACCCGCTGACGGTCGCGAACGGTTTCCTCGAACTAGCACGTGAAACCGGCGAAGACGAGTATTTCCATCGGATCGGGACCGCTCACGACCGAATTGCCGCGATCATTGAGGACGTGTTGACGCTAGCCCGACACGGAGAGACGATCGGCGAGGTACATCCAAATGCGCTTGAAGCGGTCGCTATCGAAGCATGGGAGAACGTCGAGACTGATGATGCAGAATTGGTGATGAGTGGCGATCTCGGAGAGATTAATGCAGATAGCAGCCGACTCAAACAGTTGTTCGAGAACCTCTATCGAAATGCTATCGAACACGCCGGCGAGGACATCACGGTTCGAGTGGGACGGTTCCCCGCCGGGTTCTACGTTGAGGACGACGGGTCAGGGATCCAGGAAACCGACCGCGATTCGATATTCGACTCGGCGTACACCACCAGCGACGAGGGGACTGGCCTGGGACTCTCGATCGTCGAGACCATTGCGACAGCTCACGGATGGGAGATCAGCGTTGGCGAGGGGATCGATGGCGGTGCTCGGTTCGAAATTCAAGTGGGAATGACACGTGGCGGGTCTGATGGTTTCTCGTTGACTAACTGAACTGGTAGTTCGGGCTTCATTATATTCAGTTCACCCTCAATTCAATTACAATGGGTCGAATCAGAGTGAGTGGGGCTTTCTCAATCTCGAGAAATTCGTACGTTTCGAGCGTACAACTACCGAATAAGAGTGTGCTCTGAGGAAAACCGAACGGAGAATCCAAGCAGGCGTCTACGAGGAAGCTGTCGTCTTCTCGGCCTTGGGCGAGGCCTCAATAGCGATACTCGTCGTTGACGGTGCTTCGATTGTCTCTGTGGCTTTCGTCGTGTTCTCCACCGTGGTTGATGCTTCGGTTCCCCTCACGGTTATGGCCTCATTCGACGTGTTGATCGAAGCGTTGGTCGTCGTGTTTTCCGTCACAGTTGATTTTGTCGGTGTTTCGGTTTCGGTGTTGGTAGTCGCTACCGTGGTTGTCGCGGTCGTTCGCGCTTCGGTTGTGTTCGTCGTTCCCGACGTGTTCTCGACCAGCGACTCGATTCCCGCGGATTCGACTCCCGTGCCGTTGTCCGTTTCTTGGCTCACGACAGTCGTCGTAGCCTCCCATTGGCCGGCACTCGCGGCCACGACTACCCGCTCCTGATCGGCGAGTTGGGCGTGAGTGACCGTCCCACCGGCGAAGCCCAGCACACTCGAAAACACGAGTGCCGCGACGAACACCGCAGTTTTGAGCTTCGTCACACTCAGTCGTCCCCCGAAGCGTCGCTTGATGTCCTCTGGCGCTCCCGGTAGGAGTTCCGCGCTGCGATCCCGAGGTCGTAGAGTTCACCGAGAATGAGCGCTCCCAATGGAAGCCCCACTAAGAGTGCTGCACCCAGTCGAGTGCTGGCGAACACGATGACGTGGCCGACGAGCGGGATCGTCAGCATCACTTCCCCAACGAGTTTCGAGGCCGGCACCGTCCCAGGGTCGCGCTCCTCGTTGGCGTCGCCCTTCGTGACGAATTCGGTGTCAGCACCGGTTCCGGACTTTTCGACCACTCGGTGGGTGATGAGTTCCTCGGAGGTTCCACCACGTATCTCGGCGCTTTCGCCCTGGTAGAAGGTGATCACGTCACCCTCCGAGACCGCCGAAGGAGAAACACTGTTAACGATCACGATATCGCCCGCCTGTATCTCCGGGCTCATGCTCGACGAGCCCACCACGTAGCTGTTCTCGGCTCCCAGCGCCTGCGGCGCGATAAACACCGCGAACGGCGCTACCGCTGCGACCAGAAGTACCGTTCCGAGGACCTTTGCGACCGTCAAACGGTCGGGTACTTCTAGAGAGGAACTCACGACTCGTTACCCAGCGGGATTCCCTGACGTGGTCTTCGTCTACGGTTCATCATGTTGCTGGAAGCTTGTGGCACGCGCTCGTTCTGGATTATCCTTGGGTCTGTTCGTCCCGGAGGAGGCGGAGGGTCAGCTCGAAACCGATCGAGTCAGTCATCACGTCGCTGTTGTCTTCCTCTTCGGGGAGATCGATCGAGAGCGTGAGTGGAACCGTTTGATTCCCGTTCGGGGCGATATCGACCCCGTTGAGGTACTGAATGTTGCTCTCACCGACGAACGTTTCGTTGATGGGCATCGGTCCGATCGTCGCTATCGGCCCGTCCCCGATTTCGAGCGTGAACAGGGCCGTGTCCCGGAGTTCGCCCTGGTCGGGGGTGTCGTCGCCGGCTTCGGCCTCGGGTTCGGTGATGCCGTTTTCGGCGTTGGTGAAACTCCCCTCGGTGATGAACACACCCAGCGAATCGCTCGCGAGGTCACCAGCATTTGTTAGTTGGGCTGTCTGAGTCCCCTGATTCCGGATCGAGGGGAAGTCGAACTGGGCGGTTTCGTCGCTGCCATTGACCTGAAGGTCGATACTGCCGGCAGTCGCGTTGAGGTTCCCGCGTTCGTCGTCGCGGAACTGGGCCCAAGTATTTGCGCCGATGGCGCCAGCAACGCCAACTGTTGCGACACTACCCAGCATCCGCCGTCGTGTCAAGAGTTGTTTGTCGTCTGTCATTATATAGTGAGGTCGTGGTTTTTGATTGATTGCCGTGCTATCCCTGAGTCTGTTCGTCTCGGAGGAGGCGGAGGGTCAACTCAAAGCCAATCGAATCGGTCATTACGTCGCTGTTGTCTTCCTCGTCCGGCAGGCTCATCGTGAGCGTGAGTGGGACCGTCGCACCCCCGAACGGGGCGATGTCGATCTGATTGAGATATTCGATGTTGTCTTCGCCGAGCAGCCCCATCTCGTTGATGGGCAGTGGCCCGAGCGTTGCAGTGGGGCCGTTCCCGATCTCGATCGTGAGTTCGGCGGCGTCCTCGAGCTCACCCTGGTCGGGAGTGTCGTCGCCGGCTTCCGCTTCGGGTTCGATGAGGTCGTTTTCGGCGTTGGTGAAACTCCCCTCGGTGATGAACACACCCAGCGAGTCGCTCGTGAGGTCGCCTTCGTTGGTCAACTCGGCCGTCTGAGTCCCTTGATTCCGGATCGAGGGGAAGTCGAATTGGGCGGTTTCGTCGCTGCCGTTGACCTGAAGGTCGATGCTGCCGGCAGTCGCGTTGAGGTTCCCGCGTTCGTCGTCGCGGAACTGCGCCCAGGTATTTGCACCGATGGCACCGGCGACGCCAACGGTTGCTACACTACCCAGCATCCGCCGTCGTGTCAAGAGCTGTTTGTCGTCCGTCATTGTGTTGTAGTTCTGATTGTTGGTTGTCGCGTGACCGCAGACGGCTCACCGACCTCGGTCGTTGGTCGGTGGCCGCCTTTCGTATCATCAACCAACGGACGAATACACATGAATCGAAGCACTAAATGGCTAGAAAAAGTATTGACTATCATTTAAGACAACTCGATTTGAGTTTTTTGGGATTCAGTCGCATAGCATATTCTATGACCTTTTCGAGAATAACCGGAAGGGGGTTCTATACCTCAGGAGTCACCAGAAGTTTGGAACATCTGCGTCGTTGGTAGGGTCGAACAACACTCGACGGTCTCTGAATTCGAATCATCCATTTGATTTGGGAGTGACTGGTATCGTCACAACAGTATGTCGTCGTCGCTGGTGGTGGTCCCGCAGGCTGTGGAGTCGCGATAATGACCGCCAGATACAACCTAGAGACCGTTGTCTTCGACCGAGGAAATCGGCTCTCCGCCGGTGCGTTCCTCAAGAACTGTCTCGGCTTCTCTGGTGGCATCGGCATTCAGCGGTTCTACGAACTGATACACGACCATGCTCAGGAAGTTGGAGCCGAACTCGCCTCGGCGAACGCTTCCCGACATTCGTTGGTTCCTGAGACCTCTTCATCAAGCCACATACCGTTGAGAGCGATGTATGCATCAGTTCCAAACTCAAGGGTGATTTCTGCAATGGACGTCATCGATTCGTGGTAGTCACCAGCCATGAGTGTGTGCGTAGAGGGATAGATAGTGTCCGGGTCGAGTCGCGCCATATCTTCTTCTGAAACCACCGAGGATTATATCGATTTATTCCAGAACCCTTCATCCTACAGTCGGTTCTGGCTGGAGCATGACGTGCTTTCATCTATCCATGGAGAGGGTTTCTCAGCGGTCAGTCGGCCTTGTCGTTCACAGTGGCGCACCTTGTGCAGTGAAAATCAGCCAGATGATGAGCTGTGAAACACCGCTCAGTAACAGCCAGCCCGCGAAGATTCGCCATTGACCGTCTCGAAGATGCCATCCACCTGCGATGATTAGTCCGAATGCCAACGCCATCCCGAACGTCCCATATGCGAGCTGTTGAGAGATGAACGCGCTCGCAAGAAACACTGCTACCCCAACTGGTGACTCCCACTCACGAGCCGCTACATTGGTTCGTGCCATGAATACACAACTTGAGTTAGTGAACTAAATTTTTCGTGCCATGAATCTGACCGCTGTATAGAGCTAGTTCTCCGTCGATTAGTTAACTATCAATTCTTCGAGATTTGTAGCGAGTGCTGTGCTGCTTTGATTTCCATATGGTTCTCGCGTAACTCTGAGGGCTTAGTTAGTTTTGCAGACATCAATACTTATCGTGGGTGCATTGATATGGATCGAATATGGGAGAGAGTGGTCGCTCTTCTCAACCATCTACAACATGAGTGCCTAGAATCGTTAACTACGACGAGGGCCGAGGACTAATTCCGGCGTTTCGATTTCGCCTCGCGAACGTCGCCACCATCCCGAAGCATATCAGGACAATCAGGACAGACCCGAACGGTATCCATCCCAGTCGGCGCGAACACACGAACGTACTGCTGCGTGACGAATGCGCCGCAGTTATCGCAGTTTGGCATACGAAGGCTGGTTCATCCACTCCGCATTATACTACCGGCTTCGATAGGCTATAGCGACCGTGCTTTGCCGCTGAACTCACGCTACCGTGTCGAATATCAAAATTTCGAAGGTGACCGCCCACCGCCGCAGTAATTGGTGAACTGACTGCTATGGCCAGAATTAGAGGAGAGGGGCCCTGAAAACCAACAGCCATCGGTAGGTTCTACTAAAAATACGGCGCGGCTTTATCGTGCCATGCTCTTTGGATTCACTACCGCTGAATAGCAGATACTCCGATGGCTACGGAGAATGTCCCATAGAGGAGGGCTGCCCAAGCTAGTAGGTTGGTGTAACTGAAATAGATAAAAAGGCAGCCGATGCCACCGACCATGAGACTTGTAAAGAGGATAACGTGGCCGGGGAGGCGACCAAACAAGCTCGACATAGATGTTGGGTATGGGTCTGATTGCATTAATTCTCTGCTAATGATTACTGCGTTGTCTGATGGCGGGTAGGTAGCTGCTCAATGCACGGATCGAGTGTTCGTTTCGGCTCTATTGCGGCAGTGATGAACGGATACCGATTCATCTCGGGGCGATTTCTCAGAATCGGACGGATGCGAGACGAAATAAAGCGACGCTGAACAGTGCCGCCGCTCACGAACCGCGCGATCACTGTAGAACCGGGGGTCAGTCAGGCGGATCAAGACCGTAGCACTGCTTGGCGACGGTCAGAAACTGGTTCGCATCCACACGCGGTAAATACGATGTGTACTCGCCGTCGAGGGCGAGCTTCACGAGGAGATCTATGAGTCGCCAGGCGTTGTAGAGCACGCACGCGAACGCGAAGTTGAAGAACCGATAGTCGCGCTCGGTCGAGGTGGTCCGCACCATGAAGTGTTTCTGTTTCTTGAAGCCGTTCTCAATACCCCAGCGGTGGCGATACCACCGAATCACCCGCTCGATCATGTGGATGAACGCCTTTCCGTCCAACTGCTGATCGTCGGCATCACGCGCTGTCACGTAGGGGTGGTTCGTCTCGAAGACGACGGTCTCGGCTGTGTCCACCTCCCCGCCTTGCGCTTTTCGATATTTTCTTCGCGCTGGATGTCCGCGAGCAGCCGCGAGAATGACATCCGCTCGCTCGGTTCGCCCTCTACATCCTCGAACCCCCACTCGCCGCACATCTCCGCCCATACTTCCGAGAGGCTGTCATCTTCATCATCGTCGTCCGAGTGCGACCGCCGTGGGAGGTAGATCTGCTTGCGTGTCGGTGAACCACCGTCGGATTTCTCCTCGGTGACGTGGAAGCGTTTGCCGTTGCGGTACATCCACGAGATGGTGCCGACTTCGTCACTGCGCTCGAAGATGCGCGTGGGGTTCAGATAGTGAACGTTGTACTCCTCGCAGGTCTTCTTCACGGGCTTGCTGTCGAACTCCCGTTCCATCATCACGAGGTCGAGATTCGCCATCTCGGTCGTGTGTTCTAACAGTTCTTCGACGATCCCGTCCTTCGACTGTCCGCGCACGCGCGGGATGGCATCGAGTACGAGCGACACGTCCATCCCGACGATCTCGAGCACGGCCCACTGGTAGTAGTCGCTGCCGTCTTTGTAGCCGAGGATGTCATCCTCGTGGCCTTCTATATCGCCGGTGAACGGGACGCCCTTCGTGACGTCGATGGCTGCCCAGAGATTCCCGGTGAGTTCGCCGTGCTGGCGTGCGCGGGCGATCAGCATCCGCGTCGTATTGCGAAGCATCGAACGGATCTCTGCGACCGAGAGCTTCCCGATCTGGTAGCGGTGGGTCGATCCCGTGGGAATCCGCTCACGTGTTGTATCGAGCGAGAACGACGCCGGGCCGCTGCGCGCGTACATGTCCTCGCGCATCCCCATGTAGACGTGTTGCTCCCAGAAGGCGCTCTCGTGGATCTGCCAATTCTGGCCTCGCTTGAGCGCGAAGGCGTCGGTCGCGAACGGTTTGGCCTGTTGCCACACTTCGTCGGTCTTCTCGGCGATGATCTGGTGCTCGGGACGACGGTCGACATCCGACCCATCCATTCGGACTGTCTCGATTCGGTCGGGGAGCGACACCTTGCAGGCGCACGCGACGGTGACGATGCTGTCAGCGCACTCCTGTACCGCCTCGCGAAGGTTCACGCTGAAGAACTGGGGTCGTTCCACGCAACCCGCCTCGGCGAAACCAAGGCTGACCTCGTTGGCGGCGTCAATATTGACTCTCACACCGCTCGACCAGGATGTCGCTTCTCCGGGTCACGACGGGGCAGAAACCCAGCACGGGATTGAAACCAGCTGACCGGACGGCCGTACTGACCATGCCCGCGTTGTTGCGACAAGGTAAACCCAGTACGGGATTGAAACTTTGAACACGTCCGTTTCCGTGTATCCAAATTCGTCCGTCGCGCAAAGGTAGAGACCCAGCACGCAGAAACCTCGTAGAATGGTCATTGAGAGTATCGAAAAGGTACTCCTTCCGGCCAAACTAGCCAATCACTCTGTGGTCTATTGCTAGCGACTCAGGAATTACGAAATCAGGGACCGAATCATATTATGAATTGAGAGTCAAGTCGTAGTCACTCGGTAAACATACCAAGTATATGCTAAATATACAGCAATCGCTGAATGGTTACTGGCTCAGATAGCCGCCTTCAACGCCGAGTGCTTCGCCAGTCACGAAAGAAGCCTCGTCATTGCAGAGCCA
The DNA here is from genome assembly GCF_003602035.1 of Halococcus sp. IIIV-5B. NCBI lineage: Archaea > Methanobacteriati > Methanobacteriota > Halobacteria > Halobacteriales > Halococcaceae > Halococcus > Halococcus sp. IIIV-5B. The sequence continues at coordinate 84,366 of NZ_QZWE01000003.1, forward strand.
GCAGACAGCGTCCGCAACCTCTTCAGGCGTTCCAAGTCGGTTCATCGCGTGGCGCTGTTCTATATGCTGACGCGCCTCGGAGCCCTCGGGCATCGAATCCTCCAAGAGTGGAGTGGCGATGAAACCCGGGCACACGGCGTTTACACGAACGCCGGTCTCTGCATTTTCAAGTGCGGCGGTTTTCGTCATCCCGAGCACGCCATGCTTGGCAGTGACATACGCGCCGCTGGTTTCGAAGCCTACCTTTCCGAGTACTGAAGAGTTGTTAACAACAACTCCACCTTTGTCTTGGTCGCGCATCTGGGTGACCTCTGCTCGGAGGCAATTGAACACCCCAGTGAGGTTGACATCGATCACTGCGCGCCACTCATCCGGGTCGTAGTCGGCGAGCGGGACCTGTTCGCCGCCAACACCGGCATTATTGAACGCATAGTCGAGCCGCCCGAACTCATCAACGGCTGTCTCAACCATCGCCTCCGCCACGTCGGCGTCGGTGACATCGGTTTCGACGAAAATTGCATTCTCACCGTCCTCTTCGATCGTTTCGACGGTCGCCTCTCCACCTTCGACATCAAGATCGGCCACCACAACTTGTGCGCCGCGGTCGGCGAACGCGAGTGCGGTCCGCTCGCCAATACCGGACCCACCGCCCGTTACGAGTGCGACAGCATCTTCGAATGCTACCATATCTGAAATAACGGGATGACCAAGTAAATAGCTCATGTGAGAGTGCGTGACGGAAAGCCACTCATCGTCAATTGTGATGTTCTAAGTTGGGAGCTAGTATGTTCACTCCTCCACTGTCAAATCCTCCGCTGCTGCGTATTCTGCGAGTGCCTGCCAATTATCGGTCGGTGTGATATAGGGAGTCACCATTAACGCAGGAAGTATACCCACGATGGTGGAGCAAATCCAAAACATAGGCTGTATCCCCGTTTGTGAACCCCTCATATGCCAAAAGGATGGCCGTATCCTCCTCATTTGTAAAACCCATATTCGAAGTACTATCCTCGTCGATCTTTCGTTTTATCCCCAGTCATGGAATCTGGTTCGTGAATTTCTGCGGACGCAATGTTTTGACGTGCGTTTTCGATCTCGACAGTTACTTCATCACCTGGACGGGCTCCTGGAATGACCAGGACGTAACCCCCGTTCGACTTTCGCGATACCGTCGCCTTGGTCACCCAGCGACTCGATGGTTACCTCTCAGATATCCACACTCTTGACCGGCGGATCCTGCTCATCAGGCTGGTTCTGAGGCGATGCCGATGATGATGGTGACTCAGGGCCCTCCAACAATGCAACTCGATAGGTTTTGTCTGCAGTGACCGGTTCTCATCGATCTCCGAGTGATCGACGATGGCGAGTGCGTCGAGCAGCCGAGCCATGAGATCGAGCTGGTTGTCGGTCTGTGTTATCGGCTCGATTGTGTCGGTGTCATTGATTCGGAGCCACGCCCGAACCCACTCGTCGCTCCAGAGGTCCTCCTCGAAGAGGGCCTGGTGATCCTCAGCGTCGCTGCGAAGCGCCTGGGAAATTTGGGTAGCATGGTCAAGATGAACATCAACATTTCAATGAGTAGTTGGGCGATTTGTGTCATTGAAACTACTGCCGAAAAGGTTCTCCTTTCGAACATCGTAGTTTTCTGGTTACAGAACGATAACGGTCTTTGTAAGATTAGCGTGAGATTTTATCTCGCATTCTATATAGTCATTTGATATTAAAAATAGGAGCTACGCCTGCCAATTGATAGTTATCAGGAATTTCGAATTCTTGCTGAGACAACTTGACTCGTTACTCGTGTCCCGCAACCGGTAGCGGTTCGTAGGGTTCTTCCAAGTATTTGAGATCCGAATCGGACAGATCGATTTCTAAGGCTTCGACGGCATCCTCCAAGTGCTCCACACTGGTCGTCCCAACGATAGGCGCATCGACAGCATCCTGATGAAGCATCCACGCTAACGAAACCTGCGCCATCGTTATCCCTTTGTCTTCAGCGATTTCCTCGACGTGGTTGTTGACATCCGGGCCACCACCCATGCGGTACTCCTCATGCCAGTCGGTCAATCCCTCACCGCGGGTGGTCGCTGTCATCTCCTCGTGTGGGCGGGTGAGATATCCCTGAGCGAGTGGACTCCACGGAATCACACCAATACCCTCTTCCTCACAGAACGGGAGCATTTCGCGTTCCTCCTCGCGATAGACCAAGTTGTAGTGGTCTTGCATCGTACCGAATCGTTCGAGACCTAACCGATCACTCGTATGCAGCGCTTCAGCGAACTGATGTGCCCACATCGAGGAAGCTCCGAGATACCGCACTTGGTTGCGCCGCACTGCGTCGTTGAGCGCTCGTAGTGTCTGCTCGATCGGCGTGTCGTAGTCCCAGCGGTGGATCTGATAAAGATCGATCGTCTCCATACCAAGCCGATCCAAGGAGTTCGCTAGTTCCTGCTCAATAGTCTTACGCGACAAGCCGGTGGCGTTCGGGTGGGGCTCATCTTCTGGTGGGAAGAAGACCTTTGTCGCAACGACTTGCTCGTCACGATTGTAGTCCGCGAGTACGTCCCCAAGAATCGATTCCGATTCACCGTGTGAATAGGTGTTTGCGGTATCGAAGAAGTTGATACCGAGATCGATCGCCCGTTCGATGATCTCACTGCTCTCCTCCTCATCGAGTGTCCAGTCGCTCCACCCTGTGCCGAAGCTCATGCAGCCGAGGCAGATGCGACTGATCTCCATTCCGGTCGAACCAAGCGTTGTGTATTCCATGATCGCAACCAGTGAGAGAAACGGGACCGATTTACTTGGCCCTGATGTTATATAGAAACCAATACCAAACCACTTCAATGGTTGCTATCTAGCTACTACTTTGTTTCGTCTCCGTATGCACTCTGTGCTATCTAGAAAGCTTACTTATGGGCCCGAAAGCTTGAGAGTTACAGTATCACATATCTCCAGAGTACGGAACAATCAGCGTTTCAGTTCAAAGGAATGTCGCACGACGGTTCTATTCGACACAAGGACACGACAGAGCGGGGTTTCGGCTACAGTCGAAGAGAACGCTACGGTGGGTTCCGAGCACTGTCCGACCCAAGAAGCTGCTTCGTATATCAGCAGCGATGTTCCATAGATACTCATCAGGGGTAGGCGGACAGTTACTCATTGTCCAGGCCTGCCGGAAGTCGGCCAAGAGAGCGAGCGGCAGCAGTGGTCCACCCAAGATCGTGGCGAGTGCAATGGCGATACTGAGCGGTTGGCTAGGTGGAAGGAACACGAACATACCGAGTATCGCTATCCAGATGCTGATACCCTCGGCAATGGCTGGTCGCCAATTCGTTGCTGGTAGGTGAGTGTCTGACTTGTTTGTCTGATGCATTTTATCTATTGAGTCCGATTTCATAGGATTTCTCGTAGAGAATGGCTGATTTGTCGCCCGTTTCTCGACGAAATAATTCGAATTGAGTTGTACTCGTATCGAACGGCGGAAGAGTGAGATGGTGAGAGTGCTCTATCGGTCGAGTTTCACCATGACCTTGATCGCCTCGCGGTCGTCCATCGCCTGATAACCCTCTGGGACACCATCGAGGTCGACGGTTTTCGTGAAGATCGGCGACGGATCCAGTGTGCCCTGCAGCACATCCGCCATTAGTTCGTCAGCGTAGTTGCGGACCGTCGCGGGACCGCCAGTGAACGAGGCATTGCTGAAGAACAGCGGCTCAAGGAACGCGGGGTCCTCGACGTGCGGGACGCCAACGTAGCCGATGTTCCCGCCGGGTCGAACCACCGCAGCGGCAGTCTCTAGTGAAGATTCGGCACCAACGCACTCGATGACGTGGTTCGCACCGCCGTAAGTGAGCTCTTGGACTTCATTGATGGCTTCATCGCCACGTGAGGAGACGACCTCAGTCGCGCCCAACTCGCGAGCGAGGTCGAGGCGGTCCTCGTGGTGACCCACCGCGATGATACGTTCCGCACCGAGACGTTTGGAGGCGAGTACACCACACAGACCGACTGCGCCATCGCCGATGACGACTGCTGTGTCGCCTGCCTCGACCTCAGCACTGACGGCACCGTGATGCCCTGTCGCCATTACATCTGTCAGTGGCAGCAGTGATTCAAGGGTGTCCTCGTCATCGGCGTAGCGGTCGGGAATACGGACAAGCGAACCGTTGGCGAGCGGAACACGAAGTTTCTCGGCCTGTGCTCCGCCTATCCCGCCGTCGGGTCCGAGAAAACCAGCGTTGATACACGCAGACTGGAGTCCTTTGCGACAGAACTCACACTGGCCGCAGCTCAACGAGAACGGGGCGAACACCCGGTCACCCGGTTCAACATTGCGGACCTCTTCGCCGGTTTCCTCAACGATCCCCATCGGTTCATGACCGACAGCCAGGCCTTCTTCCGGGTTCTCGTGTTCGCGGTAAAACCAGAGATCCGAGCCACAGATTGCAGTGTGAGTAACCTGAATGACTGCATCAGTCGGTGCCTCGATGTCGGGATCGGGCTGTTCTTCGATACGAATGTCACCGGTACCGTGATAGGTTGCAGCTCTCATCTTATGTCCATAATGAGGGATGGGTACAACATGAGACTGATGCTATCCAAAAAGCGTATTTATATACTGGTCTGTGTCGAGCGTCGACGAGAGTAACTGACGCTCGCCCCAACGGAGGAGATTCGACATTGGAGGCCGAGAGATATCGAGTTCTTATGCGAGTTCTGCGATCGAGATCTGGCACGGGCTCTCGTAGTAGCTACGTGAAATCACAAGCGTGAGAACCTCGTGTTGGCGGTCAGTTAGACCATACTTAGGCAATCCGTCTTTTACATATTCATTGAGTATAATAGAGATGAGTTCTAATGGAATCCCGAATTCCCTACAACGGGTTTGAAACTCATTGAATGTTCAGGGTATCATCCACCCTTGATCTCACCGCTATTTCTTCGCTTGAGTGTAGCCTCGCCAATACCAGCATTTACCAAACAGTTTGGACAAGCATACACGCGATGGGTCTCATCTCCGAAAACCTGTTTGAAGCGTTCAGATACGTGTTCGTTGCAGTTCTCACATGTTGCCATAGATCAACATAGACATAGCTATCATCTTGGATTCGGCGCTAGCTGATACGGTGTTTTAAGTATGGAATCGTGGTGATCTTTTTAGATTATTACTTGAATGAGTGCAGTCGTGGTCTCGTCTCCAAGGCATAAGAGGGTGACAGCAATTAGGACCCGGTTCAAGTGACCAGTGGTTACTGATTGACTTCTCTAGCGACATGGTGGAATCATGTGCTACCCCACTAGCGACCGACTATATCAGTCGTTCGACACTTGCAAGCGGTGACTCAATGTCATACCAGAGAGACACGCGGGGATACCTGTCGCCAAGAGTAATTAGTCCCAAAATAATCAGACAAGCGCTATATGAATACACTATCATATTAGCACTTTTTCTATGACGTCTCTTCGCGTTGATATAGATGATGTCTAAGCAAAGGTGTCCAACTAGTTCAGTTAACAGCGTGCCTACTACGTCCTTTAGTATTGAGGTGGTTGCAGCGACGGACACGAACAATAGATTCGGCTCTGAGGACTCAACACAAGGAATAAGTCAGTTATGAACGGTCTTGGTCAGAAGACGGCCGTTGTAACTGGCGCTGGGTCAGGAATTGGACGTGCGTCGGCACGGCGCTTTGCCAACGAAGGAGCGAGAGTTATAGCCGCAGACATCGTTGAAGAGGCAGGTCGTGAGACGGTTGCGAGCATTAGAGAGGCCGGTGGTGAGGCAACGTTCGTCAAAGTCGATGTCTCTGATAGTGAAATGGTTGAGCATATGGCCAATGTCGCGCTCGATACCTACGGAAGCCTGGATATTGCTCATAACAATGCCGGAATTCTCACGGATTTCGTGGATGTCACTGGTATCGAAGAGAAACGCTGGAATGAACTCATTGATGTTAACCTGAAAGGAATTTGGAATTGCTTAAAAGTTGAACTTCCAATTATGAAAAAGCAGGGCAGTGGTGCAATTGTCAACACGGCTTCTGAGGCCGGACTCGTGGGTATGGCGGGCTTCTCTAGCTATACAGCTAGCAAGCATGGTGTCGTCGGATTAACGAAATCAGTCGCACTTGAGTACGCCAAACAGGGTATCCGTGTCAATGCGATTGCACCTGGACCGACGAAAACGAATATCCACTCTGGCATGCTTGGTGGGCCTGGAGCCTGGTCGTCGGCGTCCTTGAAAGCGAGCATTTGGACAGCCATTAGATTGACCCGAGCTATGATTCTGCCGAGATGGGCCGATTTCGATGCGTCAGTCATGCGGGACGTTCCGATGAACCGTTTCGCCGACCCCGAAGAAATGGCTGGTGTGGTGGCGTTTCTCTGTTCATCTGATGCCTCGTACATTACTGGCCATACCATGGCTGTTGACGGGGGCCGCGGTGTCGACTGACAATCAACTGTGTTCGAATGGCTACTTATTTAGTCTTCTAAAAGTTGCCCCGCCTGCTGTAGAGACTTTCAGCCAGTAATGTTTAGCAGATCAGAGCTCGGATGGAAATGTCTAAACCCGGAAGCAAAAGCGTCTAGTACTATCGATTTGCGTATCTGGAACAGTAGAGCGGGATGTATAAACAGGCGAACAGATTAGCATAATATGTATATCTTTTTGCAGCGTTTATACAGATAATGTCTGAGCACAACAATCTCTCAGATGCGGTCGTCGTGGTGACAGGGGCAAACAGCGGTCTCGGGTTCGAGGTGACGAGAGCCCTCGCCGAGCAAGGCGCACATATCGTGATGGCATGCCGGAGTATCGGACGCGGCGAGGAAGCAAAACAAGAGATCGAAACAGGAATTCCAGAAGCATCGCTGACGGTGCACGAACTCGATCTCGCCGATCTCGATTCGGTCGCGGCGTTCGCCGAGTGGTTCAAGTCGGATTACGATGAGCTCAATGTGCTCTGCAACAACGCAGGCGTGATGGCCATCCCACGGAAGGAAACCGAACAGGGCTTTGAATACCAGTTCGGCGTGAACTACCTCGGTCATTTCGCGCTCACCAGTTATCTCCTCCCAGTTATGGAGCAAACCGCGGGGGAAACGCGTGTCATTACACAAAGTAGTGTGGCACACCGGAACGGCGAGATCAACTTCAACGACCTCCAGGGCGAAGAGTCCTACAGTCCGTGGGATGCGTACGGACAGTCGAAGCTCGCGGATCTCATGTTCGCCTATGAACTCGATCGACGGCTTCGCAAGACAAATGCGGATATAAAGAGCATTGGCTGCCATCCTGGATGGGCAGCGACGAACCTCCAGCGGCGCGGTCCCGAACAATCGGGTTCCCGACTCCGTCTTTGGATGATGACTCTCGCGAACGCCGTCATAGCCCAGAGCGCCGAACGTGGTGCGTTGCCGATGATATACGCCGCGACTGACTCGGATATCAATGGGGGCGACTACGTCGGTCCCGATGGGTTCCGGAACATGCGCGGTTCTCCCGAAGTTCAGGGGTCGAGCGAGCGCTCCTATGATGTGGACACTGCCCAGCGACTATGGGACGTTTCCGAGGACCTTGTCGGAGTCTCATTCGGATCGCCGCTACTAGTAGCCAATTAGCGGAAGATAGCCTCTTTCAAAGATGCGGAGCATAGTTTCGATACTGAGTACTGAATCCAGGTTTGTCTAGATTCTCAAAGTTCTCAAAAATTCGACTTAGAACATCACTGGGCAGTCATAGGACTTGAGATATATCTCTCGGCGACCGTCTGGCTGATCAGTTTGTGTTCCGCTCGACGTAGCAGATCTGAGACGGCGGGTGCGGAGATACCGAGCTCTTCTGCAACAGCGGCCGTTGAGGCTGTTCGTGGTGTATCGTAGTATCCGAGTGAGAACGCGACTCTAATCGCCTCGTATTGTCTGTCGGTCAACCCGAACTGTGCCCGCTCATCAGGATGGTCGGGATCTGAAGAGATGTTGAGGAGTTTGAAAGGTATCTCAAATACTTGGCAACGGTCCCTTAAGGTGCTGAGAGCGTCGTAATCGGCGAAGACTTTTTGCTCAACCCAGCCCTCTCCGGTCACTGTTGCTTCCATCAGCGCTCCCTCAAATTCGGTTGGGTCGTGCGATTCCGGGAGATTAGTATCTTGCTCAACGACAACCTGATAAAACCACCCATCTGGTGTTTGCCCGACTGAATTCACCTCAACGATCTCTGACTGGTCACCAACCGCATCGTCAAACGCTTCTCGTGCGTCCGCTTCGATACTACATAAGAAGAGATACTGTGACCCCTTAAGCGGAATTATTTGGGAGAGTGAGATCTCTCGGTTCGGAAGTGACTGTGCTAGTTTGACCAGGGGAAATGACTCAGACGGCAAGAGAATCTCTGCAACGATTGCCATGCTCATCATTTAGTGCCAGATCATATAACTCTTGTTCGCTTCATATAGTCACTTCCTACGCTGCATTCTCAGCTATAACCTTTGACGTCAAACCCTAATGATCTTGGCATAGATTCGTTCGTTGACAGTGATCTATTTGTCTCTTGAATCACATATCGCTGACCCGCCATCGGATCCATCAAACTGTCAACAGGTGCACGATCGTCGTACAATATAGGTACGTCGGTAGTGTCTGGTGGCTGGCGGTAGTTTTGTATTTCTGCTTGGAGGTCAATTCCAATGTCCTGTTGAGTGTTTCGAGCGAGGAGTTCCGTTTCGGTAACCCTCAAAGCGTTTTTCGTTGCAACGACTTCGATGTTCTGCACAACTCCTCCTTGTGCAGTTGGGAAACTGTACATCTGTGGGAACTCTTGTGCTATTGTTTTGTACTCGGCCCGGTAGAAGCTCGATGCTGGACCGGTTGGTGCGGAAATCAAATTGGCGAACAAAATCCCGTTGGCCGATAGATGATCGTTCGCAAGTCCCATGAATTCCCTTGTGGTCAGCTCAAATGGTACCTTGTCCTTCTGATACGCATCGAGAACGATCAGGTCGTACGTCCGGTTTGTCTCCTGAAGGAACTGCCGTCCACCGACGTTGTAGATATTCAGGTGCTCTGACTCCTCAACCGAGAAATATTGCTCAGCTGTGTCGATGACTTCCGGGTCTATTTCAGCGACATCGACAGTAACGTTGTAGTCATTGACGAATCGTTTTGGCCCAGTGAATCCCCCGCCACCGATGAATAGCACGCGGTCAATGTCATCGTTGAGCAACAGAGGAAGATGGAAATAGCGTGTATAATCGAATACGTGCCGCTGTGGGTCGTTGAGATCCATTGCGCTGTGTCGCTGCCCATCGAGCAACAGTGTTCGTGTATCACCGCGATCAGTCACCTCTAATTGTTGATAAGGTGTCTGTGTTTCATAGACGATATTCCCTTGGACGCTGACGCCGGCCAGCCCACTTCCTGCCGCCCCAATGAGTAAGAGTGTAATGAATCCGCTTGATATCACTCGATCTCTGTCAATACCCGGGCTCAGAAGTACAACCGCGGTCACGACCGAAACGAGCCCGAACACAAGCGCGATCTGATTGATACTCAGCCATGGGATGAGAACGTACGTTGTTGCGAACGCACCAACAATACTTCCAACTGTGCCGAGTGCGTAGACACGACCCGACACCTCTCCCAGGTCATCTTTTGTAGCGAGTTCGGCCGCATATGGGCTTATATACCCAAGTAGGTACGTTGGAGGTCCGAATAGGAGAATAATTGCAGGCAGCGACGCGAAGCGACTCGGAAGTGGAAGTGCTGCGGTTGACTGCAACATTAACTCTCCCAAGAAAATTAGCCCTGCAATGTACGCAGCTGTGAGAAGGAACACCCGTGCCATTCGGTTGACCGTAGCCTCCGTGGCTGCCTGTTGCCCACCACGGTGATACCCATAGCTGAGCGCTGCAAGGAAGACACCAATGATGCTTCCCCAAGTATAGATGCTACTCCCAAACTGGGGCGCGATCATCCGTCCAGCAAGTATCTCCAAACCCATGCTGGCAACACCTGAGACGAACACCGCCAATTCCGGCCGCTTCCACGAGGAAACGGCGAGCAATTGACGTCCACTCATTTTACTCTGAGGAAAACCGTGCCTTCATTAACTGTGCCAGGTTTCATACTCTCTCCTGTGGTTTCCGAAAGATCTCAGAATGTGTTCTATCTCCACTCTGAATAACGGTTTGATCTACCGAATAATAAACTGTTGGCTGGTAGCAATTAACTGCCGGATATTTTCGTAAATCTGGTCAACAGTAAGGTGACTGATCATATCATTAACTGGTCGGGCAAACTCAATTCCACCGAATGAGAACATCACGAGCAGTATGGCACCAGGGATTCCAACAAGTGCCGAAACGGCGACAGAAAGCGGCGTCAAGGCGATCCCGGCTCCGAACCATTCCGCTATCAACAGAACAGCTACTCCACCAACCGCATTCCCTGCAAGTGTTTTAAGGGCAGCAAGAATGCGCCGGATAAACACCATCCCAACTACTAAAAGAACTGACCCCACTCCGAGTTCAATTCCGGTAACCATACGGAACCAACCGGCTATCTTGTAAAAAATGCTCTGGACAGACACTGTGCCAAAACTCTTAATTTATATATTGAGTTGTTTATCATAATTAAGAGATCATTCGGGCGATGTTCGGAGGGCGAATGACTCCATTGCCTTGACATAGTCGGCGCGTTTAACTGCAACTCCTCAGAAAAGACGTATTTGAGTGTTTAGTATTGATCGAACCTAGCTCTATCATAAATGCAGACCTCACTGGTTAGACTCGCCATGTAAATAGGCTCTCTGCGGTGTAGTTGACAACCATCGCGGTACTTATTCCGATAAGATTGGCGAGAGTTGGCCAGAGGTCAGCGTTGAGAAGCACTACGGAGTAGTCGGTACTGTGCGTCAACAAGTACAAGATACTAAACGACACGAGAAGGCCAACAGACCGTACGAGGTTCGATTTCACCCAGCGCTGTACAACCGCTCTTATATCCGGCCTGCCCTCCCTGCTGAAAGTCCATCGGTCATTGATAGCAAACATCGTCGATATCGACACTTCTGCTCCGACCGCTTTGGCGAGAAGCGGTCCAACACCGAAAAGTGCTGTGAGCAGTGCAACAATAACTGTTTCAATGGCTGCACCGACAGCGCCGACGGACAAAAACTGACCAAGGCGGACTCGATGAGCAAGTACAGTAAATCGAGAGTCTATGGTCACTGTTCTCCTAATTTCGTTTTTACTTCGCTAAAGCTTGGTGGTTGAGCGAACAAATATCCTCTATTATCAACCCTTTCAGACGTTCTGACAATTTCACATTGAGTTGTACATCTATATCAAATACGATATATAATAGTATTTGATTGACTTCTTTATATAGTCTCTGTGTCCATCACATACCTGTAACGGGCTTCTTTATTGAGGACATCCTCCCATGCTTCGTTCACTTCATTTGCGTCAATCATCTCGATCTCTGGGTAGACACTGTTTTCTGCACAGTAGTTGAGAAGTTGTTGTGTCTGGGGAAGACCTCCCGTAAGTGAGCCCTCGTACTCAACTCTACTGTAGTTGAAGATGTTCTGGTTGAACGATACTTCCTCGGCCGGGATTCCAACCTGAGTGTATGTCCCGTTCGGCCTTACTAGTGGAAGATAAGCTCCGAGTTCGTAGGAAGCGGGAATCGTCGATAGCATGTAATCTAGGGTTCCACTGTAGGGTTGGAATGCCTCAGGTGAATCCACTACCACCGCTTCCTCGGCTCCAAAGCGACGGATGTCGTCAACTTTGTCCTCAGTAGTAGTGAACGCGTAAACTTCTGCACCCTTTGAGACTGCTAACTTCACCGCGAGATGTCCGAGACCGCCGATACCGGCGACACCGACTCTGTCTCCAGACTGAATCGAGTTGTTGAGTAGAGGCGAATAGGTAGTGATACCCGCACAGAGCAAAGGCCCAGCTTGCCTGAGGCTCAATCCATCAGGGATCTCGAACGCGTAGTCCTCTTGGACGACAATATTATTGGAGTAACCACCTTGGGTAATGCCAGTTGGTGACAATGGATCTGGGAAGCCGTACGTGAACAGCACGTCTTGGGAGTATTGTTCCTCTCCATACGTCGAAGCACACTCGCCACGGCAACCAACCATTGTACCGACACCAATTCGGTCGCCAGTTTCAAACTGGGTAACACTGTTGCCGACCTCCGCAACGATGCCCGTCATTTCATGTCCCGGTACCTGTGGATACTGCTGAGGACCCCAATCACCTCTTAACTGGTGAATGTCCGAATGACAGATGCCACAGAATTTTATGTCAACGAGGATGTCGTTCTCTCTGAGGGATCTTCGTTGGAACGTCCACGGACTCAGGTGTCCTGACTCGTTACGAGCTGCATAGCCCCTAGAGGGATTATTTTGGTCTCCACCCCCCTGTCGGTTATTGTTCGCTGAGACTGTGCCCGAGCCGGACAGTAATGCGCCCCCACCGAGAACAGCGGACCCTCGTAGAACGTCTCTTCTTGAGCTTGGCAGTCCGTCCATCAGCTTTGACTTTTTATCTGACATCGTGGTCTTACGGTACATTGACAGATGGTTTGTAGCTTCCAATTTTCTTCACGAGAATCGCTTTTTCCCCGTTAATAGTATCGGTAGCTTCATCTTCACCTGTTTGAACCCAGTATAATTTTGGGCACTTCGTCATTTCAGTTCTTCCCTAGCTGGTAAGTCTGTTTAAGTACCTGTGATGGAAACGATGGGTCCGCGAAAGAAAGAGACGTCCTGGACCAATACAGACTGGACTCAGGGAGTACTTCGAGGATGAATGACTGAGCAAGCGGCCGTTATGTGAGACACAACTACCAACACCGAGTGTTATAGGCACATTCGCTATGTGAATCGATAGAACAGTCATTTTACTCGATCTGGACCTGATCGCCGGAGTTGATTCCATTTCGAGTCGTCCAACCTCGTGGAACTTCAAGAATGTATTGCGCTCGTCCAGTACGCTGGATTGACTCACCGTTCTGACCCGGGTCCGGTGCTGGAGCGCTCTCAATGGTGTTGATACGACCGTTAGCTCCGATAAAGATGATGTCAAGCGGGAAGTCCATCTCCCGCATGACAAAGGTATGCTGTGAAGCGGAGTCGTAGGTGAACAACATGCCAGAACCGTTTTCGAGTGAAGCGGTGTTCGAAAGCCCGATGTACTGTTTCAGGTAGATGTCAGCAATACGGACATTGATGACACCAAGTGTGTCGCTATCGTTGTTTGTGATGGTGACCGTGGTCCGTTCGTAGTTATCAGGCGTTCCGAGAAACGCTGCTGGTGGGGGAACAAGACCAGTAATCATTGCTGCGATAATAATTAGCGCGAGTACCGCCATTAGACCGAGGATATTGAGCACGCGCTGGAGTACCATAGTTGCATAAAAGATTAGAAATAGCCTAAACGTTCTGCTGAAAGGGTGTAGTCTGCACTCAAGAGGGTGCGCTGGTTCTTAGTAGGAGATATACTTGAGATAGCAGGCCTGCAGATGCACTTAGAGAGTATATCGGGTACTTAAATGCGCTTTTCAATAAGCGTCGTATCCTTGGAGGTGGGGTTCCAGTTCTATAGTAGAGTGACCTTCCGGCATAGAGGTTACCGCTACCGCGACAAATGAACGTTCCCGTGTCAAACAGATGTACAAAGCTACGAAAAAACATGATCGATAGCATCTCACTTGCAAAATTCAATGATAAACAGCAACGGATAGTCGCACATCTTTACAGTAGATTGGATGGAAAAGTATATTTCAAATCTAGACAAATCGCTGCGGAGCTTGGCCTTTCCCCCAAAGAAGTTGGAGCGAATATGGCTGGGATACAAGAGCGCGACGAGGATCTCAACCTTATCATTGAGAAATGGGGGCGGTCGAAGAGTGTGACCTGGAAGGTAACTGCCGCTGAAAGCGATTCGGCAGCCAGCTGATTCAATGATAGGATTGTGGCCGCACTTACTAACATCTAAATCTGAACAAGCCGAAGGATTGCAATTGACAAGGCGAAAACATTTCGTGTATAACAAACTTGCTCGGAGAGACCGGTGCTATGACGGATAGATGAATGACATCACACGAGATGAAATCACTCATAGACAATGATCAATAGAAGAAGGTACCTACAAGCGTTTGCAGGGGTCCCACTCGTCGCCGCTGGAGTTTCCGGTTGTCTAGCCAATGAGACGAGTCAAGCCGTTCAACGGGCACTAACCGCTCAGCAACTCGGTGAAGCGTGGTCCTACACCGAAGGCGGGTCACCAACTGCTTTAGAGAATGGAACGATCACCGCTAATTATCGCTCTGCTAACCCATATATACGTACTGTTAGACTCCGTTTGTGGCCATGCGAGGGTGAAACACTTGATGCACTTGGTGGCGACTGCTCATTGGGGAATCTCCCGGATCAGATGCGGGCTAATCAAAGCGTCATGACTGCGGATAGAGCGCTTGGTGAGACTACCTTTCTATGGTGGACTGAGACCACCACTGACATTGAGGTCGTTATCTCAGACCATGTGTTCCGTCTCACTCATACACCAAGTAGCGAAACAAATACCGATACCACCCAAGAGGTACCTTCAACGGACGCTCGTATAGGAGAGATAACCGATATAGCTCAACGGCAAGCGGACAAACTCTCCAATAGCTCCACAGACTAAGGTTGCTTCAGGTTTACCATCCGTCGGATACGTATATGTAAAAAGTAGTGATTCGATACTAAAGCGACTAGTTGACCGTACTGTTTGGGTTCTCTCTCTCTAGGCGTAAGTAGTTCCTTACCTGTATAAACGAAAGTACGCAGGGTTGGGTCTCAATTTGATAGAGACGGAGTTTTCATCTCCAAACTTAAAGCTACAAATGAGCCATAGTGTTAAGTATCCGAAATATCATCAATATCCATCCTAGTATATGGCTTCGTTTAATCTTCGGTACCAGTGTTATGATGGACCGAGAAGGCCCTTGGGAGTATTCGTATATTTGGCTCGGTACCGTAAGTATGCGCTCTCTTGAAGTAGCCCAATGGATGTCTTAGCGACAAGATTATTTAAAAGCGCTTTCCAAATAGCACAACCCAAATACGTGTACCGAGTTTTCGTTCAGTTGATGACAGCAGATTTCGGCTCCGAACTCGACGGACAGGTTGCGATCGTCACCGGCGCGTCGTCCGGCATCGGCGGCACGACAGCGGAATCGCTCGCGTCGCGCGGGGCGAGCGTCGTGCTCGCAGCCCGGCGGGAGGACGAACTCACCGATCTGGAGGGCCGTATCGAGGACGGTGACGGCGAGGCGCTCGTCGTTCCGACCGACATAACCGAGGACGACGACATCGATGGCCTCGTCGAGGCGACGCTCGACGAGTACGGCCGCATCGATATCCTTGTGAACAACGCCGGTCTCATGCCGCTCGCGAACATCGCGGAGGCCGACAGGGAAACGCTCCAGACCACCATCGATGTAAACCTCAGTGGCCTGGTCAAACTCACCCACGCCGTCGTCCCCACAATGATCGAACAGGGCAGCGGTCATATCGTAAACCTCTCGTCGGTCGTGGGCCGGTTCCTCCAGCCGAATAGCGCGCACTACAACGCGACGAAGGCGGGCGTCAAAATGTTCGGTGACTCGCTGCGGCTCGACGTTGCCGAGGAGGGGATTCGCGTTGCTACCATTGAACCGGGCTCGGTTGACACCGAACTCCTCGACCACATCCCCGACGACGAGGTTCAAGCAGGTGTCAAGGAGCACGTCGGCTCGATGGAATCACTCGCCCCAGAAGACATCGCGCGAACGATCACGTTCGTCGTCACCCAGCCCGAACGCGTCGACATCAACGAGGTGCTGATCCGGCCGCTCGACCAGGTCCAGCCGTAACTCTCCAACAATGAAAGCAGTACGTATTCACGAGTTTGGCGAGCCAGAAGTTCTCCAATACGAGGATGTAGACGAACCGGACCCGGCTTCCGACGAAGTGCGTCTCCGTGTGCGCGCTGCCGGCGTGAACCCTGTCGACTGGATGACTCGAAAAGGCATGGTAAACGAACGGGAACTCCCCTGGACGGTCGGTTGGGACGTGGCTGGGGTCGTTGATGAGATCGGCTCTGCGGTGAACGAGTTAGAGGTCGGCGATGAAGTGTACGGTCTCGTGGGATTCCCAAGCGGGGGCGGCACGTACGCGGAGGCCATGGTGGCCCCTGAAGCGGAGCTTATGAAGAAGCCCACATCGCTCTCGTTCGAGGAGGCTGCTGGCATGCCAATGGTGGCCCTCACCGCATGGCAAGCACTGCAAGCTCTCGAGCTTCAGACAGGTGAACGAGTTCTCATCCACGCCGCGGCTGGTGGGGTTGGCCACCTCGCCGTCCAGTTCGCAAAGCAGCAAGGCTTCCATGTCATTGGCACCGCCTCGGGATCCAACGAGGAGTTCCTCCGCGAACTCGGTGTCGACGAATTCGTCAACTATCGTGAAGAGCGCTTCGAGGAAGTGCTTGAACCAGTCGACGGAGTCGTCGACGGTGTTGGGGGGGAAACTTTTGATCGATCTCTTGAGATCCTCGATGAAGGGAGGATCATCGACAAGCTTCCAAGTCCACCTACGTCCGAGCAGAAGGAGCTGGCGAACCAACACGGCGTTCAAGCAATAATGACAAACGTTCACTGGGATCGCGAATGGTTCGGTGAAATTACTGAATTAGTCGAGAACGGGGCGATCTCCCTAACGCTCGACACGGTTATTCCACTTTCACAAGCGCAGGAGGCTCATAGACTGAGCGAAGAAAAACACGCTCAGGGGAAGATCATTCTTAGTCCGGAAAACGAGGAATCCGGGTCGAACTAGGCTGCTGGCCACAAATTAGGTCAGCGACGATTCCTTATAGATAGCGGTTCACGGTAGTCAACCACCGATTCGATGGCGGCACCATCACCGCTGCCGTCCTTCGCTGAGGATTTCTCCGGGGAGCTGAGCGGGTAAGGGGATCAATCGCCAAGTGTCGCCACAACACCCGCATCGAACCGCGTTCCAACATCATCGACTTCTGATTCTGTGATTACGAGCGGTGGAAGGAAGCGAACCGTCGCTCCCTCTCGTCCACCACGCTCGACGATCAGCCCTTTCTCGAAACATTTTCGCTGAATTGCTTCAGCGAGGGCGGCATCCGTCGGATAACTCCCGTCCGAGTTTTCTGCTGCACTTGGATTGACAATCTCCACACCGAGCATTAGTCCTCGTCCGCGCACTTCAGCCAGAGAAGGGTGGTTTTCGGCGGTTGATTTGAGTCGCTGCCGGAGCTGCTCTCCGACTCTGGTGACATGGCTTGGAACGTCATTCTCAACGATATACTCAAGTGCGGCGCGTCCAGCAGCCATCCCGAACTGATGGCCACGAAATGTTCCCACATGAGCCCCAGATGTCCACTCGTCGTAGCGTTCGTGATATACCAAGACTGACAGCGGAACACCGCCGCCGACAGCCTTCGAGAGGAGAATCGCATCAGGAATGATATCCGCGTGCTCGAAAGCGTACATCGACCCAGTCCGTCCGATGCCCGTCTGGATTTCGTCCACGATTAGCGGGACGCCATGTTCGCGAGTGATTCGACGCATTGACTGAAGCCACTCGTTAGGCGCGGGAACCGATCCACCCTCCCCCAGAACGGGTTCAATGATCATCGCTGCGGGGTCTTCAATGCCGGATAGCGGGTCGGAAAGCGCGGTTTCGACCTCCGTTGCGAGTGCCTGGTGCTCCTCCGGTCCACCAATGCCGAGAGGGGGCCGATAGCTGTTCGGATATGGAAAGTGATGCACGTGACCGGGAACTTCGACGTGTTCTCGTGGTTCGACGTCGCCCATCAGAGCAAGCGATCCCGCGGTCATCCCGTGGTAAGCACCACGGAAGGCTAGGACATCGCGGTTGCCGGTCGCGGTTTGCATGAGCTTCAGCGACGCTTCGACTGCGTCCGTCCCTGCTGGACTGCAGAACTGAACTCGAGCGTGCTCGGCGAACTCGTCGGGAAGCGTCGCGAACAATGTGTCGAGAAACGCGTCGCGCACAGGTGTCGTTAAATCGAGCGTGTGGCTAGGACTCTCACTTTCGAGCACTTCTTCGAGTGCATCAACGACGGCTGGATGGTTGTGACCAAGAGGGATCGACCCCGCACCAGCGAGGCAATCGTAATAGCGATTCCCCTCAACGTCGACAAGTTCTACTCCCGATGCCCGTTCGACAGCCATCGGGAGATATCGTGGGTAGGTCCGAGCGTTCGATTCGCGTGAGCGCTGTCGACCGAGATACGCTTCGTTTGATGGTACTCCGTCGGCTTCCGATCGGCGGTTAATTTCGTTGGTCATGGATATTCAGTGGTCAGTTGGAGTGGTCAAGCGTCAATTGAGCGAGACGATACGACCGTCTTTCCCCAAATCATGGGGTTGTCATGCTACTGCTTAGGATAGTTATGAAGCTCCCTGGTCGATCTCATAACAGATACGGTGCGAAGCGCTAGCCCGTGAATCAAGTGTACTGGCATCCCACCCAGAGCGTTTTTGTTTGCGGTGGCGGTGCCTTGACCGTGTCGAGCAGCTTGCAATAGCGACACCACTGTACTTTATTCATTGGTACGGTAACCTCTACACTCTCGCCCTAGGGTTGTAATTCGTCGATATGTGATGGCTGAATGGAGGTGGCGGCACGTAGTTCCCACTTGCAGAGACACTCCACTGACACCAGTTCTTGCAACGGCTGAGAGGCGTATCAGTTCGGCGCTATATCAAAAGTACAATTAAATGGGGGCGGCCGACTCACCTACCAATTGGTCCCGAACTATCCATTCACAACTGTGGCATCTGGAAATTCGTCTAGGCAAAGATTCGTTATCGAGCTCGAGGTGCTATTTAAACATAGCTTAAGAAAAGCATCGGCCTCAAATGCTCACAGAGCCACCATTTAGTTGCTATGTCAGCAGACCTTGAATCTGAGCTACTGAACGGAAAGACAGCCATTATCACCGGGGCAAGCAAGGGTATCGGCAAGGCCATCGGTGAACTTTTCGCCAATGAGGGAGCTTCTGTAGTGCTTACCGCACGCAACGAAGAGACCCTGAGCGAGACGGTAGACGGGATCACAGCCGATGGTGGAGAGGCTATCGGAGTCGTTGCGGATGCTGCTGATCCCAGTTCACCGGAGATGGTGTTCAACAGGGCGGTTGAGGAATTCGGTCAGGTGGATATCATGGTCAACAACGCTGGCTTCGGCGAGATGGTCTCCATTGAAGAGACAACGGATGAGCACTTTGAGGAAGTCCTTGGAGTCAATCTCTTCGGCGTCTTCCGTCATAGTCGCGAGGCAGTTCAGCACTTCCTACCGCGAGATGAGGGTGTGATCATAAATGTATCGTCAGTGAACGGTAATACACCTGTCAACGGCGTCTCCTACACCACCAGTAAAGGTGCCGTGAACACAATGACAAGGAACCTGGCCATGCGGTTCGCTGGCACTGGAATCCGCTGCAACGCGATCGCGCCCGGAGTAACCGAAACCGATGCTGCCGAGGCGTGGAAGAACGGAGAGCAAGAAGGTGGCGACGAGATGATGGAAGTCACGGAAAAATATGTGAATTTAGATGTCCCCGAAACGAAACCTCTTGATCAGGCATACGCCGCACTGTATTTAGCGAGTGACATGGGTAAGGCAGTATCCGGTCAGATCCTGCAGATCGATAACGGTGGATGGCTCTAGGTGGAACACTATGAACGACTAATGGCGAGCCACAAAATATCATAGACATGGAGATGCAACTGACATTCGGGGACGTGGTACTGGAGGGGACCTTACTTGAAAACCCGACGAGCCGTGACTTCTGCTCTCTGCTACCACTCACATTAACGCTCAGTGATTACGAAGCGACGGAGAAGGTAAGCGATCTCCCGAGTCATCTATCGACTGTTGACGCTCCAGACGGTATCAATCCAGATATTGGCGACATCACATACTATGCCCCCTGGGGAAATCTCGCGATATTCTACAGAGACTTCGACTACGCATCAGGACTCGTCAAGCTCGGTCACATCAAATCAGGGACTGAGATACTGGAGGATGTGAGCGGAGAGTTCACCGTCATTATTGAAGTCACAGATGAGCAGACGTCTTGACCGCTTTCTTATCCGACCCACCTAACTACGATAGTCCATAGGGACAAAGCACACACCGTTACGGGAGAAGGGATGGTCCTCATACTGAAATTGCTTCAGAGGCAGACCCTGAGAGACCGATTGTTAATAATTCCCCCTTGCGAGTTTCCATGATACAGGAAATCCGAGTCCAGGCTAGAATCAGCCATAGCTCAGACCAGATATAATTCAGCGCCTGACCGAATGGGGCGATGTTTGAGGACTCCTACATCCAACCCCATACATACTTAAACAAACTATAACAATAGCATCGAAGCCAAGCCATATGAGGTCCAAATCGGACATGGAACAAGCAATGGATATCAGTAGGGACCGTTCAAACCCCTCTACCGAGGAATCCGAGGCACACATAGTGGCAAGCATTCGAATCAACCCCGCATTCAGTACACGAGAAAAGATCCACACGGCGGCAAACGTCCCGCCCAGACTGAGCGGTTATATTTCATGGTCCACCCGCTCAGCAGCCAATACATAGTATGACGGTCACAACTAAATTTCTCCTCAGCGGACCTTCCCTCCCTCTTATTAGTCTCGCGGAATTGCTTCCATCGGGCCGGATCGAGTGCGTCGATGGTCTCTGTCTCGAACGCGACTCTCGAGTCTTTATTATTTATCTCGACACAACTGGCGACATCTCGACAGATGACCTGACCGCGTTTGAGGAGGTCGTCGACGCGACAGCCCTCGGTCGGTCGAGTGGTAAAGACGTCTACCGCATCACGGTCAAGTTGGATGACCTCATCTCGGAAGCTTTCGCTCCCGAAAGGTTCAGTACGTCACAGATGGCACCGACGGTCGTTACACCGAAAGGGTGGTACGAAAAGAAGCTTTTCGAGTGCGGTGGGGCGTTCGATGGGTTCATCGACCGCTGTGAGGATTACGGTATCTCGGTCGAATGCATCTCTATCGAGCAAAATTCCGCGTCAACCGGTGAATCATCACAGTACGGATTGACTAGCCGGCAATACGAAGCACTGACTCTGGCTATCCACCGTGGGTACTTCGAGAGTCCCCGACAGACCTCAACGAAAGAGCTGGCCGAGGAGATGGGCATCTCGCAACCCTCGATGTCGAGTCTCCTCCGCCGCGGTGAACGACAACTCCTCAATTCAACGCTCGGCTCAAGGCAATAATGGAAGCTAGATGAAAAGCACTCACCATCGCGTCACACCTCTGAAAGGCTCTCATTGGCTTATCTGTAATCAAAACGTTTGATCACCCGATGGTTCGGTCGAGAAATCGAGCGATGGCTGCTGGTCCTGCTATCGGGGTTCCCCTTATTAGCCGTTTACCAGTGGCACCCTCGTCAACATGTGTTGTCTGGCGAATCGATTGGGCAGGCGTCGGCTCTGCGGTGAGGCGATCCATCGCGTTACGCTCGGAATTGAGTTCCTCGCCCTCACGGACGAACGTATGGTCCACTCCGTACAGTTCATAGAAGGCAGCATCGACACTGTTCTCGTCGAGTGTCTCGAACAACCGTCGACTGTGTTCGACCGGACAAAGTCCGTCTTCTCGCCCATGTATGAGGAGCATCGGTGGGCTCTCCAGTGACACGTGCGTAATTGGACTTGCTGTCATATACGCGTCCTCGCGTTCGGATTTCGGCCCGCCGAGCAGGAGTGACGCCGGATGGGATTGATCGTCGGGACCACCCGAGAAATCCGTCGGCCCGTACCAGGAGACGACAGCCTGAATAGCGCTCGATTCGTGGGGCGCCACCGACTTCTCGAAGTCGGCGTCAGGGAAAGCGTCTCCTGCGAGGTCCGTGACGTCGTCGACGACCCCTGCGAGGAGAGCGAGATGGCCACCAGCCGATGCTCCCCATGTCGCGATTTGGGTCGCGTCGTAGCCGTACTCCTCGGCGTGTGCCCGGAGCCATCGGATCGATGCCTTCACGTCGACGAAATGGTTGGGGAAGTCGCCGCGCGGCACCGGATTCTCGGGGTCGACCTCGAACGGTAGTTTGGCCCCCTCAGGTATCTCAGAGAGCCGGTAGTCCACACTCGCGATGGCGATTCCCATCTCGGCGGCATATCGCTTCGGGTCTGGGATGTTGGTGCGTGTTTCCATTATCCACCCCCCACCGTGAAGATACACGACAAGCGAGGGCGCCTCAATATCAGGGACGTACAAATCAAGCTTGAGTTCGCCAGCGTCGCGGTGGGCATACGTGATGCCCTCGTACACCGACACGGCGACGTCATTTTTTCCCAGCATCGATAGCGTCCTCTGGCGACGTCATACGATGGCCACCTGGTTCCCCGTAGTCGTGAAAGCGTCCGGAATTGTGAGTGTACAGTCTGGGGCGGTAGTCGATCCGTTGTGGCGTACTGTTTCGATTAGTGATATGTTTCCAGTATCTATCATTCTGATACGGGAGACTATTGGGAGCCTATTTTGTTCATTCTAACTCTAACCTGCTAGTATCTACAAGTAGCGGTCCGCATTGGATTGACAAAAATGAGAGATGAAGCACCTTTCAGTCAGATGATCTCCAAGCGGACATTCTGGGATCGGTCTTTGATAGAAGTATCATACACTATCCCGAGCGCTTCGAGGCTCAAATTGAATTCAGTCATGATGCTCAGTCTGATATTGGCGTCTTCGTTCTAAAGCCGAGTATAGCTCTAATTCGGTCCAGGGAGTTCGAATGAAACGCCAGTGAGGTCCTCAGACACGTCCCAAAGGCGGCGGGCGAGTTCCTCATTGTAGGAACGCTCGCTCGATGGCTGGAGCATCGGGTCACCACGCATATTCATGAGTCCATCAGGGCCGACGTATTCACCACCCTCGATGCCAGGGTCAGTCGCAGCATAGACCATCGGCTCTGCACCACGTTCGGCACTCTGGGCGAGTATAGCGTTCATGAGGCTCATCAACCGAAGATCGAGGCGAAACCCACCCTGTTCGGCGCTGTAGTGCACGAGATTCGTCGTGGAGGCACCCGGGTGGCAGCCTAAGCTCTTCACGCTGGCTTTCGCGACGTGGAGGCGGCGGTCGAGCTCGTACGCGAAGAGGAGATTTGCGAGTTTCGACTGTCCGTATGCATCCCACGCGCTGTACGATTCCTCGCCCTGAAGATCATCGAAGTCTATCTCGCCGTTTCTGTGCCCAACGCTACTCTGCATGACGACACGTGACTCGCCCGTGGTCTGCTGCATGATCGGAAGGAGGTGGGCGGTGAGCGCGAAATGACCGAGGTAGTTTACGCCGAACTGGTACTCAAAGCCATCCGCCGTTTCTTGCCGTGGAATAGCCATCACACCTGCGTTGTTGCAGAGCACGTTGAGCCCATCATGTGTCGACTTGAACCACTCAGCGAACGCCGCGACCGAATCGAGATCGGCGAGGTCGAGTTCGTGCACCGTCAGCGATGCTCCCAGGAATTCTGATTCTATTTTTTGCTTTGCTTCCTCGCCACGTTCGATGCTCCGACATGCCATTACGATATGTGCGCCTTGCTCGGCGAGGGCTCTCGTCACCTCGAACCCAAGTCCGCTGTTTGCACCTGTGACTATGACTGTTCCAATGTGAGTAGAGGCACTTGGTACACCGTCGGTTGAACCGTTGTAGCCATATTTCTCAGACATTATCTATATCGACGTTACAAGATGAGATATTGGTTATGCTATCCAGTTAGCCCATATAAGTAGTAAAAAGTTTTTCCACTTCGGAGTCGTCTTCTTTACTCCCTTTTTGGCTACCTGACGGGAGCGTTCTCACTTGCGTAACGGTTGGCTACGCTGTTCACTTGTCGCAGTGAGTGCTGTTACTACACTTTGTATGAATTTGCTTTGTCCAAGTGAGTAAATTAGAGATATGACGGATCTATGATCGGTCCCACTCAAGATCACTTGAATGGGTTTACCCACTAGCACAGAGACCAAATCGTAGGGGGATCTAAATACAGATGAGGAAAATAGAATGGAAATAACACACGGCGCGTCACTTCCGTCTTACGAAGGGCCCAGCGACTACTTCACTGGAGACGTTCGAATTGACCCCTTGTTCAATCCACAAGATGAAGCCCGGGCTGCCGCAGCGAGCGTCACGTTCGAACCGGCTTCACGCACTGCATGGCACACTCACCCAATAGGGCAGCAGCTTGTCATTACGAGTGGTTTCGGACTTGTCCAGCGCGAAGATGGCGCGATTGAGGAAGTTCGTGCGGGCGACGTCGTCTGGTTTCCAGCGGACGAAAAACACTGGCACGGCGCACGACCGGAAAAAGCCATGACCCACATCGCAATCCAAGAACAACAGGATGGAGAGGCCGTCACATGGCTTGAACAAGTCACCAACGAAGAGTACAACCCGGAATCGAATAACTGATCGAGCGCCATACAGCTGAACCGTCATCCAACTATATTCCGCGAATTTCGATGTGAGGGCAACGATGAGTACATGGACAGAAGACGATCTCAGCGCCATCGCCGAATCCAACGACCTTCACATCGCCCCATTTCGGGAGGATGAGGAAACCTACGGCACTCCAACGTGGATCTGGTCTGTTCGAGTCGATGACGCCCTCTACGTGCGTCCTACAACGGGCAGGACTCCAGTTGGTATCAGGCTGCAGTACGAGAGAATGCGGGCCGAATTAAGGCCGCCAACATGACGAAAAAAGTCATCTTCCAATAGGTCGATGGCCCGATCAACGATTGTATCGATGATGCTTACCGAAACAAGTAGCAAAACAATTCGTATTCCGAAGTTGGGAAGGAGGATTATCTGTTCTTAAGGAGTGTCGAAAAGGTACTCGTTCGAGACATCTTTCTTCGCAATTTATAGAGCAATAACAGCTCCCTTTGAAAATGAATGAATACGACTGCTAATTTCTATCCAGATACCGCCTCCTCAACCAAGCGGTTCTGCCTTCGGTTAGTCTGCTTTTGGTTCGTTTAGCAGTGCTGGGAGGATTATGGCATTGAGGATTCTACGTCCATCTTCGATCGCTTCCTCGTCTCCAAGACATACTTTCCGCATACGAGACGTAGAGATGACATGCATAATTGCGGTTGCAAAGATGTCTGCATCGATATCCCGAAAGGTACCCTCCTCGATGCCTCTCTCAATGATGGTGATCAGAGTCGCTCTGAGATGGCGATAGTTCTCCATGTGTAATTTCTGATGGTGTGGGTAATGCTGTGCCTGTGAACGGAGTTCAATGAGTACCATAACGAATGCCCAGTGGTCGAAGTCCTCGATGTCTGGTCCATAGAGAAATTGCTGAATATAACTGTGTAGTTGTTGCTCGGGGTCAACATCATCCCCGACCGCGATACCACGCTCGTATTCCGCCAGCAGATATTTGAGGACCGCCTCAATGAGGTCATCTCTTCCGTCATAGTAATGATTGATGAGCTGGCGGCTCTTTCCGAAATACTCGTCGATGTCTCGAACACGAAGGCGACTATACCCGTGTTCGCATAACGCACGAGCGGTCGCTTGCATCAGGTCCTCGTAGGTGTCGTCGGGGATCTGTGGTTTACCGGTTGTCGTCATATCGAGTAGTTTCGTTCGAGGAGGTTAATCCAAATAACGATGGGGGATGTTCAGCCCAATCATTCATTGAGCTTACGCAAGGGGCGTTCATGCCTCCCCAGTGATCTCGTCCCACAGTAAGGGGTATTCCTCGATCCGTTCCCATCCCTCTGTTTCGTTGACATCCGCTTCCACAATTATGAGATCGTCGAAGTACTGGTCCAGTACTTCGCGTTCCATTGCGAGTGGTGGCGTGCAATAATCCTCCTCAACCCACAGCGCCTCTCCCGTCTCCGGGTCGAAGCGGAGATCGTTCAGTGATTTCGTCATCGCTCGACCGTACGGGTTCATCCGTTCGATCTCACTATTGTCGAGTCGCTTTCGGAGCGCGGGCAGTCGGCTGAATTTCGGGTGGGCCCGAACGAATCGATAAGCCATACCTATTCTATGAGGGATTCAATAATAAACGCGTGGCAATCCTTCGAACGAGGTATCTGGAGCACCCTGTCTCGATCAGACGATGGATAGCCCAGTAGGTCCAATGTTAGGTCCTCGACGACCAGGGAATGCTGAAGAGGGCTCCTCCCATTCGATGTCGAGTCGTTCCCATGTTTCACCTGCATCGTCCGACCGATATATCCCCCGATCTGTGAGGGTAAAGAACACCCCTGGCTCATCGTCGTTCGTTGCGAGAACGGGGACAACCGTCTCTTCAGGGTTCGGCAGGCCTTCCTGACACTGTGTCCAAGTTCTATCGGATTCGCGGCGGTAAATGTACGACTCGGAGACCTTAGGTACATGTGCTGTTTCGGGACTCGCTGCTGCGCTCACGAGGACACGACTCGGGTCCCCAGGATCGACGGCGAGTCCCCACAAATACTGATGATCGAGGCCATCGTTCGGCGTCGTCCACGTTTTTCCCCCATTGGCACTCTCATAGTACCCGTGTCCAGGGAAGATAAACCCTAATCCATCGGCTGCATAGAGCCGGTCCGGAGCATCGGCGTGCATTGCGATCGTATGGGCGTCACGCGGGCTCCCAGGAATTCGATCGGTCCATGTCTTACCGCGGTCGGGCGACTGGACGAATGCACCTTGTTCAACCGAGACGTATACTTGGTCGGGATTGTTCGGGTCGGTTTCGATCCAGCGGACATGATGAGTCTCGGGTCGTGGTGGATACGACCAATCCGGTTCTGAATGGAGGTCGGTCAATCCGGACTTTTCGGTCCACGTTTCACCGTCGTCCTCGGAGTAATAGATCGTACTTGGTTCGGTTCCAACCCACACACCTCCCCTTCCTCTAGTGTCCCCTCTTCTGTCCAAGGAGACCGATGTGACCCGTTCATGGGTGATCACATCCCCGATGCTTGACCAGCTCTCGCCACCGTCCGTCGTCCGCCAGAGACCATCCTCAGTGGTCCCACAGAAAGCGAGCTCCGGGTCCTCGGGGTCGGCCGCGACAGCACGTGGATACTTGCCGTGGAGGGCTGTCTCGACCACCCACTGATCCTCCTCTTGCGTTGCTGTGAGGAGCTGATCGGAGACTGTTGCATAGATCCGTTGGGCCATACCAGTACAATGAGAGATAGAGAACAAGTAGTTTTCCATTCGGAAAACGAGATGTGAGATCTGCAGATGTGGCACGGGAGTTCAGAAGATACATAAGCGCGTTTTCCGAACGGAAAACACGTATGGATTTACAACGATTCTGTCAGCAGAACCACCCTCGAGGAGAGGCCGTAAGCGGAATAATGACGAGTACGAGCGAGGGGGACTGATCGATGAAGGTAGTAGTCTTTGGAGCCACGGGACGGTCGGGACGAAGGGTGGTCAAGCGAGCGCTCGACGAAGGCCACGCAGTGACAGGGATCGCTCGAACCCCATCGAAAATGGAGCTAACCCACGCGCAACTCACGCTGGTACGGGGTGATGTCTTGAACTACGATTCGTTTGCGAATGTGTTCGAGGGACAGGACGCGATCATTTCCACTGTCGGTAAGGGAGAGCGGTTCGGTAGTGTCGAGTTGTACTCCGAAGGCATCGAGAACATCATTCGAGCAATGGAAACCTACGGCCTTTCGCGTCTCATCGCCATTACTAGTGGAGGCACATACCCTGGCTGGGACAGGAAGAATTCGATTTTCTACGAATTGCTTATCAAACGAGTCTTGCTGAGAGGAGAGTACACTGACATGAAGCGCATGGAAGACCGCATTATGGACACCAACTTGGAGTGGACGGTCGTTCGGCCGTCCGGGTTGACCGACGAGGAAGGAACCGGGGAGTATCGGGCGAAAGTCGGCTACAGTATCCCGGAGAGTAATACGACGACGCGGGACGATCTGGCCAAGTTCATCGTTGACGAGCTCGAGTCTAATCAGTTCGTGCGGGAAGGTGTCGCGGTCGTGAACGTTTGATATTAACCCACAACGGCACGTACTACGGAACGACCTATCTTGATCGCGAAAATGATATCGAGACGTTGCTTGAACCGCTTCGACGTTCGGAACCGACCGGTGTCGAGCGCTAATCCATGGATATCACTGTCGAGATAGACCGGCTCTAACGTCTCTTACCGGAGGCAGGTCTATATTGTGATAAGAGGGATTTCAGTCGCTACTATCCGAGGATGAGATGGTTCAATCCCGACACCTATTTACCGGTGTTTTCCATACGGAAAAGTAGATGAAAATGTCCGACCCGAACGCTAATCTGAAGGACACGATCTCGTATAGTAGTTCACTAGACGAAGTTCCATCTGATGCCGTGATCGAGACGACTGTAGAAAACCTAGAGGAACGGGGATTCTCGGTTGTCGTCACTGATTCAGCTGGCGAGGCCCTAGAAACGATCCGATCGCGAATTCCTGCCGACATGTCCGTCATGACGGGTCATTCGAACACTCTCGATGAGATCGGATTCATCGAATACCTCATGGATGGCGACCACAATTGGGAGAACCTTCGTGGGGAAATTCAGCGCATCGAGGACCGAGAGGAACGCCAACGTAGCCGTCGAACGGCACTGACAGCGGACTACTTCTTGGGCAGTGTCAATGCGGTCGCTCGAACTGGTGAACTGGTCGCAGCGGATCACGGAAGCGCGCGCATCGGTGCCTATCCCTACGCTGCTGAAAACCTCGTACTCGTCTCGGGTAGCAACAAAATCGTCCCCGACCTCAAGACGGCGAACGCTCGTCTCGAAAAGGTCGCGTATCCCCTGGAAGAGGCCCGAGCGGAGAAGGCTTACGGCACGGAGAGCTCCATTGGCAAACAGCTGATCTATCGACAGGAGATCATCAGGGGCCGAACAACAGTCGTCTTGATACGGGGACGATTCGGGTTCTAACATACTTCTAATGTACATGAGACGTAGCCTCCAGCAACTACTCGAACCGAGACGACACTATAGAGAAATACTATGAGCCGAGGACCGGGCCGCGATCGGTCGGTCGACCTCGTCGATGGCGCGTTGGTGAAACCACTCATCGTCCTCTCGATCCCGATCGTCCTTACCAATCTCCTGCAAGTCGGCTACAATCTCGCGGATACCTTTTGGGTCGGGCGGCTCGGCCAGGCGGCGGTGTCTGCAATCTCGTTTTCGTGGTCGATCATTTTTCTCATCATCAGTCTCGCGGCTGGCTTCACCGTTGCGGGCACAGTACTAGTCGCACAGAACAAAGGCGCAGGGAACGAGGACCGGATCGGTCATGTTGCGGGTCAAACAATCTCGTTCATCGTATTGCTGTCCGTGATTTTGTCGGGCAGTGGATACCTCTTCGCGCCGAACATGCTCCAGTTGGTCGGCGCGATTCCCGGAACAGAGGAGTATGTCTTGTCGTTGGAGTACACTCGGACCATGTTTCTCGGCATTCCGTTCGTCTTCGCATTTTTCATCTTTCAGTCGTTGCTACAAGGATGGGGGGATTCTCGGACGCCGCTGTATCTCATGCTGTTTGGGGTCATCCTCAACGTGCTCGCCGATCCCCTCTTTATTCTAGGCTTCGAGAACAACATCCTCTTTGGCGTACTCGGACTCGAATCGTTAGAAGAATCGCTGTATACGGTGACTGGATTCGCTGGCTGGGGTGTGCAGGGGGCCGCGCTAGCGACAATCAGCTCGCGGGGGATCGGAGCCGTTCTCGGTATTTGGCTCCTGCTATCCGGACGCGTGGGGATCTCCCTCTCGCTGGCTGATTTCAAGCTCCGCTCCAAGACCGTCCGAAAGATCATCGAAATTGGAACGCCCGCAAGCATCGAACAGAGTACCATCGCCCTCAGTACGACCGTCCTAACTGCCTTAGTCGCCATCGCTGGGGCCGAAGCCGTCGCTGCGTACGGGATCGGCACTCGCATTACATCGCTGATCGTGCTCCCCGCGATCGGGTTACAGCGTGGGGTCGAGGCTGCTGTCGGGCAGAACTTAGGGGCGAATCAATCGGAGCGAGCGGAACAGGGTGTCCTCGCCGCCGTCGGTATCATTGTCGCCTGTCTGGTCGTTCTGAGCGCAGCTATCTTCATGTCCGCAAGTACGATCGTTGGCGTGTTCGTCACTGGCGCGAGCTCCGCAGCGGTCATCGAACTCGGATCCGAATATCTACAGATCGTCGGTGTTACATACGTGTTTTTGGGCGCGTTTTACGTCGTTCAGGGCGGGTTTCGGGGGAGTGGCAGCACCCGGACCGCGATGCTATTCGCCATCCTCGGGTTCCTCGTATTCCGTGGGTTACTGGCATATCTCTTCGTCGAACCGCTCGCGCTCGGAGCGACCGGCGTTTGGTACGGGGAAGCGGTAGCAAACGTACTGATGGTACTGGCTGCCGGTCTCTACTTCTTGCGAGGGACTTGGAAGAAAGGCGTTGTCGATAATGCACCCGACAACGTCCAAAACGATGATTTGATCGGTAAGGAGAACCAGTCCGTTAGTGGTATCAAGGATTGATTGAACTCTGTCCTATTCTCGAGGAAGGATAGTCCATCTCTGAGACATCACGGATCGAGCGCAGTCGATGGAAACCATGGTCGTCGCGCGCTTCCTCTGCACGATTCACGTTTGAACTGAGCGCACGCGTTAGCATGACGACCGCCACGGCACCAAAAACGAGGTTGAGCGCAATGAGCCGATCGATGACCGGGCGCTTCGGCTCTCATGTGGCGGATTGCGTCGACATGTTCAGTTGCTATATTTATTTATATTCTCGCTCGAATCATAAATCTGTGTGAGCGGTACTCACCTGAAATAGCTCATCAAGCCGGGTATTAGGACGATCAGACAGTTGTTTGTCACAACTCATGAATTCCTTCTAGTCAAAGATCGCATTGTAGAACTGGTTTGAAGACCTATTCAGGGCTATTCATTTCGAACGTATCGTTGTCGCACAGAGGTCGTCGTTTGTGTTCGGACATAGGGTTCTTACCACCATTTTCTAGGCGGAAACAGGCTCAAATCCTTTCCAAATCTCGGTTCAGTGGAAAGATGCACATGACTCTGAGTGTGAGGTCATCTGACAGCATTTCTGTCGTCCGTGCACAATAAATCAGACCTGTGCCAGCATCCGTAGTCATCGACTGATGTTTTTTCTAAATCGTTACAATGGTGTGTCTATTCGTTCCCAAGATTCCTTCGCCATCCATAGCGTTAAGATCGACATGAAGATAGCATTAACAGGATGAATGGCTGAGACAAGCGACCCGAAATTTCCGGCCGTCATATACTGGATTCCAATGAGGATGAACAAGCCGAAAGGTGCGCCTATCAGCAGCCGTGGGAGCTGACCGACGTACCCGAAAACGAGCATTGGAAGAAGTAAGACTTCAATGAGGTGCACGAAACTCGTGTGGAGTTCCCAATGTTCCGGGTCGATGAATACTGCCATCCCAGCGATATACGTCTGTAAGAGAACGCCAGCGAAGAAGAGACCTGCCGCAATGAAATACCCGTATTGTGCACCGACAACTCGTTTTGCGGCCATTAGTGACTCCTCCCGGTTCGGCTATTACATGAGATCATTTCGAATCGGTAACCGATTCCATCAGGCATACTGATCGATGCGTGCCACGGACAGACACGGATGGCCCTGTCCTTTCAAAAGTGGATCCCAGAAAACTACCGGCACACATCGTCCTTCTGTGTGTGAGTGTATTATCATCTATCGCAGCGTCCATGGTTTTCCATATGGAAACTAGCGTAAGTATCTACTGAAATCATTAGTAGAGATGTGATAGTGCCCGCTATCAGGCCATAACTGACGTTGAATAGGGCCCAGCGAATTCGATAGCCACCATTGGTTCCATCCCGTCCACAACCCAGACACTCCACCAACCGATAGATTTCGGCATTCTACGTCCTATGCTGCGACCGAATTCTCCTCCTCACAACGGGTTTGCCTCGCTCTGGCTGGTTTCAACCTCGTTCAAGGTAAAGCGAGTATAGAATGATTGCAAGCCCACTACCAACGATAACGCTGTTGAGGAGGACACCCATTTCGAGGGAAACCCCGAAGAGTTGATCCGCGATACCTGCCAGCAGCGCACCAAACGTCATTACACCGAACCCGACCCCGAGTGCACGAAGTGAGGGCGCTCCCGTTTGGCGATACGCTTTATATGCGATAAACGTAATAGCGCTCCCGAGCAGCAGAATCATCGTCTTCACGACGACGATAGCCGTTTCCACCCAGATCATAGGTTGTTCCCCATCCTCGACCAGATATCCGCGAGGCGCTCTTCGGTCTTCCGCGCCGGTCGTTCGACCGTTACTGAGAAGTCGCCATCTTCGTTGACGGATATCTTCACGTCATTAAAATCTCGGGTATACTTCGTGGTTCGCCCTCCGCCGGGATTGATTGTGTCTCGTCCACGGACGAGCGACGCCTGACTGAGGCGTTCCAGTTTTCGGTACATTGTTGATTGAGGGATCTCACAGGTCTCGATGAGTTCGGTTGCGGTCATGGGTTCAGCTATTTCACGGAGGATATCGCGGCAGTCGTCGTCGTTCAGCGCATCGAGGACCCTTTGCAGTGATGGGGAGTCCTCAGACAACGCTGAATCATCTACCATCTTTCTGGTTTCGACGTAGGTTCGGGAGATAGGATTGGATTACGGTTCTTCCTCTTCCGGCGGACCATTGTATTGAATCCGGCATCATGTGTGAGTCTTATCGTCGACGCTCTCGGGGCAGCTCTTCTCGCGTGGTCCCACTGTCGAAGAACGCTCCCCATTCAGACACCCGGTCGACTGAGGCTGCGTCGCCCACCGGGGAGCATTCCCCGCAGATGGCCACACCGTGTTCGCCGTCGCGAACGGTCTGTCCATCACATTCTGGACACGATGACCGCGACCGAGATTCGGCGTGTGAGTGCTGTCCCTCTCTATGACCGTCCTCTTGTTTCAGTGGCGTATTCGTCATGAAGTCGGATCTCAAGTCTCTTCGCTCGCTCTGGCACAGTTGCGAGGGCACATCGAAAGAGGACGCGGTGGATTCCTGGGGGATGGGAATCCGTCAATCTGGCGTATGCGGTTCGAACAAACGCGAGATGGGACACACTTGGTTAATTGATCACAAGAACGATTGTCGGTGGGTAGCTTTTCAGATCTGACCGCTGCTACTTACAACAACAGTAGTATGCGAGTCACTATCTCGTTCGATCGTGACCTAGCGGTTCGATCTTTAGGTAAAATCCCCAGAGACTGATGAGGGTGATCCACAATGGAGACGACTCAATGATCCACCGTTTATGTCCTCATACAACCTTTCATATATCCCACTGCGAGAGTCATCCGTCGTTTGACTCCTCGCTATGCGAGGTCTGCTTAGTCAGTCCGAGAAGTCACTGTATGAGACCGTTCTCTGGTCGACGATCGTTTGGCTTTCAGGGACGTCGCCATCCTGGGGCATGCTCCCCTCAGCAGGACCACCGGGTTCGTTGACAACTACTCGACCGACCATGCCAAGGCTTTTGTGTGGTGTGCAGAAGTAATCGTAGGTTCCCGCCGTTTCAAAGGTATACTCAAAGGTCGCATTCGGTTGACTGAGAACTCCACTGTCCCATGCTTCAGCGCCGTCAGGAATACGTGTCACTGATGCCGACCCGGTTCCTTCCTGGTATGCTGTTGCGGAGTGACCGCCGCTGTCGTTCTCGAACGTAATCGTCTCGCCGGATTCGACGAAAAGCCCGATAGGATCGAAGTAGTATTCACTTCCTTCCGTTATCATCAGAATAGTATTCGTTTCTCCGTTTGACGATGAATTCGTATTCCCGGTTTCTCCAGAATCCGTATTTCCGTCTCCCCCTGCACTCGAACTGCTGCAGCCAGTCAGTCCAGTTAACCCACCGGTTGCCGCGAATCCAGCGACTTTCAAGATCTGTCGGCGATCCATAGTCGACCATGACCTGCCATATATAGACCGTTTTTCCGGATTCCCATATGCCAGGATTCCGTGGTTGATCATCCCTAAGGAAGGGGGGGGGATAGCAGTCCCTCCCCACCAGTCAAGACGAGTAAACTACCGCACATTTCATTTGCTGTGTCTGGATTGACCACTGGAGGCTCTTTCTATTGAGCGTCTGCACACCACTTCGAAACAGTCTTCAACCTGCTTTCCAAATGGAAAATGCTTGCTGACAATATGGAGAACACAAGACAGACCCCCGGCCCGATTAGAGTCGGCAATCAATTCTTTCCGACGGATACGATTTCTTCCAAGATACCGATTCATCCGGTCAGCTGTTCGGGAATGGATGACAACAATTGAACCAGTAGAATGAAATGTACAAATAGTAGCTCCCTACGATCGGGCTCAGGAAGAGACAGATGGTGATGGGTACCGATAATCGAGTTGTCGTACTGGGTATCGCCCGGATGGCCGATGCACTCGGGAACTCGTTTCTCATCGTTGTCCTCCCGTTATATATCGCGAGTGCCACCATTACCGGGGATGGCTTCGGGCTAACAGAGTCATTTATCACGGGACTCGTACTCGCTCTGTTCGGAATAGCCAGTAGCGTTGCCCAACCGATCGCCGGTCGACTCTCAGATCGTGCGGGACGGCGCAGAGCGTTCGTCATCGCCGGACTGCTTCTCCTTGCAGCCTCGAATTTCGCGTTTTCGCTCACTGGAGATTATACGGGACTACTCGCGGTTCGGGTGATCCAAGGGATCGGCGGCGCACTCACTATCACAGCCTCGATTGCGCTCGTCAACGAACTCAGTGCCAACGAGAACCGTGGCGGAAACATGGGGACGTACAATTCACTTCGACTGATCGGGTTCGGTGCGGGCCCGCTCGCTGCTGGTGTCGTCGTGGCCGCAGGTCCGTACCTACTCCCAATCGTCGGCGAAGTGAGTGGGTTCGACGCTGCGTTCTATATCGCGACCCTCTCGGCGCTGCTCAGCATTGCACTCGTGAGTGCTTTCGTTCACGATCCGGCGGAAACATCCCCGACATCCGACGAGTTGGCACTCGCAGTCAGGGCACGTGATGATCACGTCCTCGATCCGGTCTTCACGCTTGGGATGGCGACGCTGTTCATGTCGATGTGTATCGCACTGATCGCCCCGATCGAGGCACAGCTCAACACATACCTCGATCAGGGGCCGACATTGTTCGGGATCGAATTCGCAGCGCTGATCGTCACCCTCTCGCTCGTCCAGCCGCTGATCGGCCGAGTCAGTGATCGTTACGGGAGACGGGTGTTCATCATTATCGGCCTCGTGCTGCTGGTTCCGACGACAGTCGTTCAGGGCCTGGTCGTTGCTCCATGGCAGATGATCATCGCACGGCTGTTCCAAGGTGCGTCAGCCGCCATGGTGTTCGCACCCGCGCTCGCATTAGCCGGTGATCTCGCGAAGTCGGGCCAATCCGGCGCTCAGTTGTCGATGCTTACGGTCGCGTTCGGGCTTGGCATTTCGTTCGGTCAGCTCGCATCCGGTTTTTTGATACGGTACGGTTTCGTCACTCCTTTCGTCTTTGGTGCGGCGTTGGCCGCAATCGGAGTCATACTCGTCTACACACAGGTCGAAGAGACGACGGCGTCTAGTCAGATCGATGACTCCTCTGCACCTTCAACTAACTGACGACAGTACAACCCCCCCAGTCTCGCGGATCCGACTCTCCGAATAGCTCTATGTTGAGAACGGACTCATTCTTTGGAACGATTGCACGGGCGTATGTCGCCGCTCTCGGTTCGACTTCGGAAGGACTTAAGTCCATTTGCCGACTGGAAAACGATAGGAGAATCTTACTATGTCAGATCGCCCTGATCGGGTACTGGTGGCCGGAGCGAGCGGGAAGACTGGTCGAGAATTGCTTTCTTTGTTGCGCGAGCGTGAGTATACCGTTATCGCGCTCACGAGTTCATCCGAAAAATCCGAGACACTCAAAGTGATGGGTGCGGACGAAGTCGTTGTCGGCGATATCATGCGTCGCGCTGACGCGCGTCATGCTGTTGAGAGCTGCGATGCAATTTTATGTACGGTCGGTGCCTCGTCGCGACCGTCGATATTTTGGAGCGATCTCGTAGATGGGGTTGGCGTCGAGAACCTCGTCGACGCTGCGAGCGAGGCTGACGTCTCCCGATTCGTGCTCGCATCCGCGATCGGCGTCGGTTCCTCGAAGTCGGGCGCACCGGGATGGTTCCGATTACTCCTTGGGCGGGTTCTCACCGCTAAAAATGAGGGCGAGCGCCACCTGCAGGCTTCGGATCTCACGTACACGATCTTGCGGCCCGGAAGATTGACCGACGCCCCTGCAACTGGAGATGTCGTCGTTGGGGAGGGCGGGCCGACGGTAGCCGGATCGATCCCACGTGCTGACGTCGCCCGACTCATGGTCGCGGCCCTCAAAACACCAGACGCGACGAACCGGGTTTTCGAGATCGCTGCCCGGACGCAACTGCGTGGGCGGACTCAGGGTGTTGTTGAGATCGAATGGGCCGACGCAAGTTCGTGAACACCAGGAGATAATGTTAATCTCAGAGCTGATCTCATTCCCATTCATGATGAAAAATGAGTAATGGAGTCTCCCGTGGTGATGCCGGCCACGGTTGCCATCAACTACGATGTGGTTCGGCCACCAAGATTTGATGACCATACATCCTACTGCTAGGATGTGGTTTTCTATATGGAAAACAGAGCTATAAGTCCGGCGGAGTTCAACGCATGAAATGAGGATTATTTAATCAAGGTATGGAACGAATGCTGTTGCAGCTGTACTCATAGCATAGGTAATGATGTGAGATTGTGATAGCTTGGTTACCAAATTAGATTACAGGGAACGCTCATACTTCTCTCGCTCGTGGTCACTATTGTCGATACGAATGGCAGACTACGAACTTCCGTCGCTCCCATACGACTACGACGCGCTTGAACCGCATATCAGTGAACAGGTACTGACGTGGCACCATGATACCCATCATCAGGGCTATGTCAACGGCTGGAACAGTGCCGAAGAAACACTTGAGGAGAATCGGGAAAGTGGCGACTTCGGGTCTTCCGGGTCGGCACTGCGGAACGTGACCCACAACGGGTCGGGGCACATGCTCCACGACCTCTTCTGGAAGAACATGAGTCCGGAAGGGGGCAATGAGCCAACGGGAACGCTCGCTGATCGCATCGAACAAGACTTCGGCTCTTATGAAGCCTGGAAAGGCGAATTCGAGGCCGCGGCCTCCAACGCAAGCGGATGGGCACTCTTAGTCTATGACAGCTTCTCTGAAGAACTCCACAATGTAGTTGTGGACAAGCACGATCAGGGCGCGCTCTGGGGGAGCCACCCGATTCTCGCTCTCGATGTTTGGGAGCATTCGTACTACTACGACTACGGACCCGCCAGAGGCGACTTCATCGACGCGTTCTTTGAAGTCGTCGACTGGGACGAACCTACGGATCGCTACGACCAAGCTGTCGAGCTGTTTGAATAGCGAACCAACAAACCGTCTTTCCTGAGCACTGTTTATTCGATCGTGCTCAGCGAGGAATAGTCGCCCTCATAGAGCTATTCCCTTGTTGCAGCCACAAGAGCTTCGAACAGTCTCGCAAGATTGAGCAAAACAGAACGGATTCGGTGACCAAAGCAATACCAACATGACAACGCAAATTTACGCCGCATTGGACTACACCTTGCTCGTGATCGAGGAGCAGGGTGGGAATTGGGACATCAACCAACACTTCGACAGCAATGAACGTCCGTACGCCGTTGCCGTCGATCCATACGCTCCCGAGCGTGCGTACCTCGGGACGTTCAACGATGGACTCTGGCGAACAGTCGATGGTGGCGATTCTTGGTCACGGATTAGCTCCGAGTTCTCCTCGTCACGAGTTATGGCGGTCGCCGTCGCTGCGGAAGACCACTCACAGGACTATGGAACCGTCTATGCAGGGACGGAACCAAGCATGGTCTACCGATCGGATGACGGTGGGGACACATGGAGAGAATGTTCGGGACTCACCGACCTCGATTCGGCGACTGAGTGGTCATTCCCCGGACGTCCTGATACTCACCACGTTCGCTGGATCGAACCCGACCCGAACGACCCTGAACGGCTCTACGTCAGTATCGAAGCCGGAGCGGTGGTGACGACCCCCGACCGTGGTGAGACCTGGGTTGATGGTGTACCCGATGGACCATTCGATGCGCACACGCTCACGACTCACCCGGATGCACCGGGTCGAGTGTACGCCGCCGCGGGGGATGGTCAGGTAGAGGATGGCCATACCTACGGGGAAAGCACCGATGGCGGCGAGTCGTGGCTATATTCCGCCGACGGGATCGAACATACCTATGGGTGGGCCGTCGCAGTCGACCCCGGCAACCCGGACAGTCGTGTGCTAACGTCCTCGCTGGGTGCGGGGCGAGCACACGACGTTGAGGACGAAGCGATCCGAACGCACGACGAACCCAACGACCCCTACTCGGTCGCGTACCGACGACAGGGTGAGGAACCCTGGCAGCGATGTACGGAGGGCTTTCCGGACCCGACTGGGCTGTTCGTACCAGTGCTCGCCACGGTATCCGACGAGCCGAGGACGTTCTACGCCCTGACGAACCACGGTCTCTACCGCTCGACGGATTCCGGGGAATCATGGAACGAACTCGGCCTCTCGTGGAAGGACGAATACCGTGACCAGCAACCCCGAAACGTCGCTGCGACCAGCGTTCAAGACGCGTAACCGGTCGAAAAGGCATCACACCGAGAATAGCGTTCTCGACAAATCGCCCACACCGAACTCGGAATCATCGAATCATGACAGTGTTACTCGGAACATCGGACGGCGTCTATCGAGCAAAGAGCATCCCATTCGAAACCGTCGAACGGGTTCTCGACGCGGGGTTCATAACCGAGATACGAACCGCCGAGACCCCGGATGAGGTATTCGCGGCGACGACATCGGGGTTGTATCACTCGGTCGATAACGGCGAATCGTGGAACGACCTCGAAGTACCGACCGAGTCAGTGTGGTCGGTACGTGCAACGGCGACGGAGCTGTATGCAGGGACAGCACCGGCTCGCCTGTATCGCTCCACCGACCGTGGACGAACGTGGTCCGAAGTCGAAACCCTCCAAGAACAACCCTCACGGTCGAAGTGGACTGCTCCCGGTGATATCCCACCCCGGCTCCGTGGTCTCGGAATCCATCCGAGTGCTCCAGAGAGGATCGTCGTCGGCATTGAGGCTGGAAAACTGCATCTAAGCAACGATAGTGGAGAGAGCTGGGTCGAGCAGGACGATCCGGTTCCGGACGACGTCCACCACGTGCACATGCTCTCTCCGGAGGATTTCATCGTCTCGACCGGATATCTGGGCGTCGATGGAATACAATCGGGTGGTCTCTACCACACGGCAAACTGGGGTGAGGAGTGGTCCCGCCTCGACACCGACGACCGCCCGTACTTCCGGAAAGCGCTCGCTCACGACGGCCGCCTGTACGCTTCCGCAGCGTCCGACGCGCCGCCCGCCTGGGGCGGTGGTGCGGACGCAGTACTCTACGAGTCGGACGACACCGAATCGCTGATCGAGGTGGCCTATCCCGGTGGTCCGGAGGAAGTCGTCGACGCGTTGGCGGTTATCGATGGACAGGTGGTCGGAGGGACGGTCTTCAGAGCCGAGGAGAGCGACCGAGCGATCGACGCGGGGACGGCGGCTGGCACGAGCGGGAGCGTCTTGCAACGAACGACGGATGGCGAATGGCGGCGGATTGGGAGCGCTCCCGCAGGTATCCACTCGCTCGCTTCCATCTGAGACCGTAGCAGCGGTGGCTCGTTCAGAGAAGTATTTAGATCAGGTGAGAGGAACAAACGTTCGTTGAGGAGGACTCCAATCGGATGGTGGTCCTCGAGCGCACAGTAGTCGGCTCACTCCTGCTCCGATCCCCACTCGTCGACGGCGTTCCGCACCCGCTGCAGTACCCGTGGTATGGTGCTCGGCCGTCCAACACTAACTGCATCTGCGCCGTAATCGAAATACTCTCGGACCGTTTCCCGACCTCGAACGCCGTTGTTGGCGACGACAAAGAGGTCGGTTTCGGCTGCCACGTCGCTCACGACCGTCTCCGAGTCCATCGCATCGATGTGGATCATCTCGGCTCCGGCAGCTTCCACTCCTTTCGCCGTCTCGACGAGGTCGACATCGGGGACTTCGGCCCGCACTTTCACGCTAACGGCTGCATCAGTCACCGCGGCGGATTCGACGAACGTGGTCAAACGCTCGGTATCCGCGAGAAGGACCTCTCCACAGCCAGCAGCACAGAGTTCTCGTTGCCGGCAGTGCGCGTTCACTTCGAGGATCGCATCGTGGTCCGCACACACATCTGCAACATTCTGCAGAGGCTCGATCGTCGTCGTTCGGACGTTGACCCCGGGATAGGGGGGGACGTCAGCAAGCTGTTCGAGCTGCTGGTCGATGAATGCGACCGGATCGCTCGGGAGAAACTCGTTTCGGTTGCGGTCCTCGATGCTTTCACGTGCTGCGGCGCGGGCTTTTGCATCTATGGCTACGCCCCCGAGCAGTGCCCCATCTACGTAGGGAGCTGCCGTCCGGGCCCATTGGGCATCCGATCGCCCCGAGAGGGACGCCGCGAGCAGACCCATTGTGCTTCCCTCGGACATCGTTTAGGATCCGGTCCTCATGCAGATAGTGTCTGAAATACCCTGTAGTGGGTCCACCTCAGTACAGTAGCGATGTGCTCACCTTGTCCGACTATTGAACGGTGAACGAGTTCCCGCAACCACACTCCGATTCGACGTTCGGGTTCTGCACGTCGAATCCAGTGTTCTGTAGCTCGACGTTGTACGATAGCACGGACCCTCGTAGATACTTGAGGCTCTGGGAGTCGACGAAGACCCGCAATCCATAGTTCTCACTAACGAGGTCGTCCTCCGCGGGTCCGTTATCGAGGTCCAAGTTGTACGACAGCCCCTCACAGCCACCGTTTTGTACGGAAATACGGAGGCCTGCCGTCTCTTCGTTTCTGCCCTTGCTTTCGAGGAGGGTCCGCCCCTTCTCAGCCGCGACCTGTTCGATGAGAACCGGGTCCTGTGTGTCATGGTTCGACATCATATCGAGGGATGTCGCTTGGGAAACCCAAAAGCGCTCTCTGTAGCGCATTGTTGTTGTTTTGGTTACATCGCCGTACGTGACGACGCGTGGCGTGCGTCGTCTCGAAATACCAACTCACGGTCGGTCCTCACCGAGTGCCCGAACCAGATCGATTCGTGTTTTGTAGCCTATCGAGATGTTGTCGACAGCGCTCGCTGGAAGCACGTCTTTGTCGTCTACTCCCGTTCCAACATCTGACTATGAACACTCCCAATCACCCGGTTGACGAGTCAGTGACCCACCGAACATGTGGTCCGTGGGAGGATGGAATTTCGGTCCGCGGCTTCCCGCTCACTCCTCGCGCACGCTCGGGTGCTGGATCGGTTCGTCGGGGTGTCGTTCGGCGAAGTACTTGCGCATGCGTTCGAGGGATTCGGTCTCTCGGCGCTCACGCTCCGCCGAATCGATCTCCTCACACCCCGGTGGCACCTCGCGGCCGCGGCCGGTGAAGTACCCCTCGGGCGCAACCCAGTCGTGGTAGAAGGGGACGTCCGAATCCTCGACCACTGCGACCCCCACCGACGCGCCGTGGCCGGCGACGATTATCGTCTGGTAAGGTTGGAGGGCGAGCCGCCCTGCAGCATACAGGCCCGGTACACCGGTCCGTCCACGGTCGTCGGTCTTGAGGAACGTCTTTCCCCGCTCGATGAACTCGACCCCCTCGACCCCCTCAAGAAAATCGACCGTGTTCCTCGTCGCGGCGACGACGTACGTGGTGGTGAACGTTTTGCCCGACTCTACCTCGGCGACGAATCCGCCGTCAGTCCGTTCAAGCGTCTCGATGTGGGCTTCGTGGCGCTGGCAGCCGGCGCGTTCTGCTTGGTCGTCCATCATCTCCAAGAGGAGGCGGCTATTGACGCCGGCGGGGAATCCCGGATAGTTTTCGAGATGCGCGTTGCGCTGGAGGATCGAATTCCCATCGTTAACGATCAGCGTATCGAGTCCTGCACGGCCGGTGAAGATGCCGGCCGACAGTCCCGCGGGGCCGCTCCCGATGACCAGTACGTCGTGGTCGGTGGCTATTGTCATGCGACTGTTCCCCACTGACCTTCGTAGAAGACGAGCGGTTCACCATCTCTTTGGAGGATTTCCGCCTGTTCAACTTTCCCCGCATATATCGTGTGGTCACCAGCCTCAAACTCGTTGTAGAGTGTACAGTCGATATACGCAAGTGACTCATTGAATATGGGTGCTGCTGTCATTCCGGTATGGATTTTCTCCTCGACAAATGGTTCAGTAGAAGCATCGGTCATTCCTGCGAAGTACTCACCAAGATGACGTTGCGACTTCGTGAGAATATTTACACAGTAACTCTTGCAGTCCTCATTCGTGAGTAACCGATGTGCATTGGTACCGTGGTCGAGACAGATAAGTACCAAGGGCGGGTCCATTGAGAGGCTGGCAAAGGCGTTGACCGTGATACCATGGGGTGGGTCACTCGGGAACGTTACCACAGTAACCCCGGTAGCGAACTCCCCCATCACCTCCCGGAAATCATCTGATTCAGTCATCGTTCTACTGCACCAATCCTCCGCAGAAACGCCGGTTGGTCTATCATACGCTTGTTTATCTAGCGATGAGTCATATTGAGTTCTTGCTGAATGCGTTTATAGTAGTATATTTGATAGATTTCGGCAGTGAAATCCCGCTCACACGCTTAAGTGGAGCGTTAATTCAGTGGCAGAACGCTTGGGGCTGAGTTGCTGTCGGACCGCTACGAAAATGAGGAGCATCCATAGAGTATTATTCGGCTCAATGGTAATGGGGGGGAGAATGAAGAAGGTCTTGCCGCTGAGAAACTACTGTCCCCAGGGAGACAGAAAGC
The DNA here is from genome assembly GCF_003602035.1 of Halococcus sp. IIIV-5B. NCBI lineage: Archaea > Methanobacteriati > Methanobacteriota > Halobacteria > Halobacteriales > Halococcaceae > Halococcus > Halococcus sp. IIIV-5B. Next base: position 127,502 of record NZ_QZWE01000003.1, read on the forward strand.
GAGGACTCGTTCGAACTTCCACACCCCTCAGTAGCATTGAAAGATAGAAACTATCCGACGAACGGGTGATGATATCGAACTCATTACCGTATTCGTGTACAGAAAACGCTTACAGCGGATTTTCCCGAACAGGTAGCTATTCGACATCAGAGATCACCACAGATCATGAACTTACAAACGCCTACAACGAAGAGACCGGTTCTCTGTTATAATTGTGACCACGAATACAGCTACGTTGGTACTGATCCGCATCCCAGTCAATGTCCTCGCTGTGGAGAGCAGGCGGTTTCACCAGCAGGCACGCTTGAACCCATTTCGAGCCGTGTTGTGCTAGTTAACGGCCGTCCACAGGTGAAAGTAGTTGCAACGGATACGACCGACCGACTCTTTCGCTACCGATTTTCTGTTACTGGCGGTTATGCCGCTTGTGTTGAGATATCGATCGAGAGCATCTACTCCTTGAAGCGAGACGAGTGGCCTGACGAGCTTCTGCCCCCCTCGATCTGGCGTACTGCTGAGGAGTATGGATATCCACGGTGGTCGGAGACGGTCGATTCCGAATAAGACGAACTCCTCTCAAGACGGCAGTTGTTCTTGTCTTGCTGTTTCAGTTACCGAGAGGGTTTCGTCAAGCACAACATGTAATTCGTCCCCTGCACACGGAATGTTGACACGGATGCGTAGCGGGTCCTCAGAGAGGACCGTCGTTCGGGCATCACTCACACACCATTCGAAGTGCCAGAACGGCTCCGTGCTCAGATCGATACCGCGCTCAGAATGAAACAGGAGTACTTCGGCATTATCGAGGAGGTTGACACCCACACCCGACTGGAGGTCATACCCACACCGCTGACAGGTGTGATCGACCGTTACGTCAAAGTTGCTGTCGTTGGCTGGGTCGTAGACCAGCGTCGTTTCGACGGTTCCTGTGCATTCTGGACATACCCCATCGGCGGCCATGCAGTAATGATGACGAACATAATGATGAAACGCCTGTAGTAGTTCTTCGGATGTTCGCTCATCAAGCCCGCCCGGAGGAAAGGGATATCTCACAAGGATTGTTGAACAATCAACACAAGCAATCGTGAGGAGTTCATCAATGTACCAACCATGCAGATCTCCCTCACATGCGTGGCAAGAGCCGTCAACTGAGAAGAATCCAAGTTCAGCACGGTCGGTAAGCGTTCCCGCAAATATCGAGCTGACGACTTTTCTACCAGGGTGACGGAACTCGTAGCCGTCTTCAGTTCCCTTAATGAAGTGGTCGGTGAGCTTTTGCAGATGATAATTAAAATTAGCCGTATCCGCTATTTCGACCTGTTCAAACAGTTCGGTGAATCCTACAGGCGTTTTATCGGCGTTTGCGTCCCGTAAGGCCTGTAAAATACCGATTCGGGTATCATTTCCTAGAAGTGCGAATGCTTCCGCGGGAAGCATTCTCTCTTTAGTATGTTTTCCCCTTACAGACCCTCGCTTAGATGTGGACTGAGTACCTACCTCAGCCGTTGAGTCGGTTGCGGGTTCGGAGTCCACATTATGACCGAACTGGGTCATATAATACATAGTGCTGATATCGTGGTAAACCTATTGGTAATAGAAGTGAGAGTTCACTGGATAGCTCCCCCATTGTAGTCCTAATGGAGAATCAACAGAGAGGAGAACAAGGTATCCCTATCGGAAAATAAGTCCTGCAGAGGAACGCTGTAGCTGTATTTTCGTACAGAGAAGGCTTATACTGCTCTTTGCCAATAGACATAGCTGGAATGACTGGAATGAAATCGCGTCGTAGAATTCTTAATCAAAGAAAGGATAAAGACTGGGGGATGGTTCAGACAGAGTCTGAATCAGTGGATTGTGTCCAAATCGAGACATCATCAAAATAGAAAATCAGCCTATGACACGCGATCGCCACACGACGCGCATGGCTTTCTCGGTTGAGACAGATAAACAGCCGAACGTGATTGCCGTTCAGGGCGCCATCGAACAGCGTGGGGTTGCTACCCGCGCAATTGGAGAGGTATTGACGGAGGCAGAGAACACAGGAGCTGAGACAAATATCCTTGACCTCGCCGAGCTAGCGCTGCCACCATATAATCCCGACCAACTAGCGTCGGAGGAAATAGATAGCGTTGTACGCCAGATTTCGCGAGCCGATGCTTTGGTGCTTGCCACTTCGATCCAACATGACTCCTACTCAGCTCAATTGAAGAACGCAATGGATTATTGTAGTTCTAAAGACTTCGATGATAAGCCCGTTGGTTTGATTGGTGTGACTGAGGGACGTGGACCTGCTCTCGCTTTGGAGCATCTCCGAACCGTTTGTACGACTATCAATGCCTTGGTACTGCCAATGCAGGTTTCGATTAGTGCGGACTGGGGGCATGACCAGCTATCCATGGACTCCGTAAATGCACTCCGAGCACTGGGTCGACAAGTGGTAGATGAAGCATTTCATTGAATGGAACGCAAACAGGAGCTGTTTTGGTGCTTTCTCCATGGTTGCTGATTGACTATCAATAAATATAGACATGTACATTCAGGGAGTAGAGGGATTAGTGAGAGTTATCTCGATGAAACATCTTGTTTATTTTTCGGGAATGTGAGTATGAGCGGCTAAGAAGCCCGGAGGATTAAGCCTGAAGAGAGCATATCGATCTCCATGACAATCACCACAGAATTCGTCATTCGTTCGCCCTCACTTCCCCTTGTCACTCTCGCTCAATCCATTCCCTCAAACCAAATTGAATGCGTTCACGGACTTTGTCGCGAACGAACAGCTCGAGTATTCGTTGTCTATCTCAACCCGGACGACGATGTCTCCGAAGATGAGCTTGCAGCTTTCGATGAAATTGTCGATGTAACCCCACTCGGGCGAGCAAGCGGCAAGGATGTCTATCAGGTCACCCTCAAACTGGCGGATGTCGTCTCGGATGCGTTCGCCCCTGAGCGGTTCACTGCGAGCCAGGTTGAGCCGACGATCGTCACGCCCGACGGCTGGTACGAAAAGAAGATATTTCAAAACTATAATGCCTTCAATGGGATGCGAACTCGTTGTGAAAGCTATGGGATCGAAGTCGAATTAGTCTCGATATCACAGAACCCTCCTCAGAACAATGGATCCTCTCGATACGGCCTGACCGAGCGACAACAAGAAGCTCTACAATTGGCAATCAGTCAGGGATACTACGAAAGTCCGCGTCAGGTCAGCACTGAGGAACTCGCCGAGGAGATGGGTATCTCACAACCATCTATGTCGAGCCTTCTCCGCCGTGGTGAGCGCCAACTGCTCACTTCTGCACTTGGCTCACAACCGGAAGTAAAGGCTCTCTCGGAATAACTTCTGACGGATGACTTAGCGGCAATCGTACTTAAAGAGGCTTTCTGAATAGCACAAGTCCGAAGCCCATGGCGGGTTTTCGTTTAGTTGATGTCAACGGAATTCGGCTCAGAGCTGGATGGACAGGTTGCGATTGTCACCGGGGCGTCGTCCGGGATCGGGGACGCGACGGCGGAATCACTTGCATCACGTGGGGCCAGTGTCGTACTCGCTGCTCGGCGAGAAGACGAACTCACGGATCTCAAAGCTCGTATTGAGGATAACGATGGCGACGCACTCGTCGTCACGACCGATATTACAGATGACAATGATATCGATAATCTTGTCGAAACGACGGTTGATGAGTACGGTCGCATCGATATTCTCGTGAACAACGCCGGCCTTATGCCGCTCGCACATATCGCAGAGGCAGATAGAGAGACGCTTCAGACGACCATCGATGTGAATCTTAGCGGGCTCATCAAGCTCACCCATGCAGTCGTCCCGACGATGGTTGAACAGGAGAGTGGCCACATCGTGAACCTCTCATCTGTTGTGGGCCGATTCCTCCAGGCGAACAGCTCCCACTATAACGCGACGAAAGCCGGTGTCAAGATGTTCGGTGATTCACTCCGGCTCGACATTGCCGAGAAGGGAATTCACGTCGCCACCATCGAACCGGGTGCAGTCGATACTGAATTGCTCGACCATATCCCGGACGATGAGGTCCAAGCGGGTGTCAAGGAACACGTCGGGTCGATGGACGCACTTGCACCAGAGGATATCGCGCGAACGATCACGTTCGTCGTCACCCAGCCCGAGCGCGTAGATATCAATGAAGTTCTGATCCGACCGCTTGACCAGGTCCAACCGTAATCGAGCTTATGAGTTGGGGTCCTCAAAGCACAGGAAACCCTTAGGAGTTCAGTTGCTTCTGTAGACCATCCACAGTGAGTAGCGGAGTTCATCTACGATCCGGGCCATCATCTGCTCTGCATTGTGGAATATCTTCGGATAGAATGAACTAGAGTCTACTTAAAAGCCCATTTCAGACAGCATTAGTTCTAAGCGATACGTCGCCATACTTCTGACAGGGTACAATAAATGGATATCACAAACGGCTGTTCGCAACCCTCTGCCGAAGGACCGGGCGAGTACTTCACAGGCGATACTCGGATCGATCCCCTATTTGACCCAGAAGGTGAGGCCCGCACAGCAGCGGCCAGCGTCACGTTCGAGCCGAGCGCTCGCACCGCATGGCACACTCACCCACTTGGCCAACGGTTGGTCGTGACGAGCGGATGTGGTCTCGTACAGCGTGAGGGCGGCGAGATCAAACGGATTCGGGCGGGTGATGTAGTCTGGTTCCCGCCCGAGGAGAAACACTGGCACGGGGCGTCCCCGGACAAAGGTATGACACACATCGCAATTCAAGAACAGGAGGATGGCGAGGCCGTTACGTGGCTGGAGCACGTCACCGACGAGGAGTACGGCCCATCGTCGGACAATTGAGCTAATACAAACTATAGTTGTACCGCAATCCGACTATATCGCTGCTAACTTCCGAAGAAAACAATAATGAGTACATGGTTAGAAGATGAACTGAGCGAGATCGCCGAATCCAACGACCTGCATATTGCGCCGTTCCGTGAGGACGGTGAAACCTACGGCACTCCAACGTGGATCTGGTCTGTTCGGGTCGATGACGCCCTCTACGTGCGTGCCTACAACGGGCAGGACTCCAGTTGGTATCAGGCTGCAGTACGAGAGAATGCGGGCCGAATTGAAGCCGCTGGCATGACGAAGGAAGTTACCTTCGAACAGGTTGATGGCTCGATCAACGATCGTATCGATGATGCCTACCGAGGTAAGTACGAAGACAGTTCGTACCTCGATTCTATGATCAGTGAGCGTGCCCGGTCAGCCACGATGAAAGTCATGCCACGTGATTCCGGCACCTAATTGTGGTTGTCAAACGTAAAAGAACAAATTCGTGACAAAATTTGGAGAGCGAGTAAGTCAACGAACACCCTCAGCTTCTCCACGAGTACTTAAGCGCGCTTTCGGTATGCCATCAGAGTCAAACGCTTTGATTTTCTAGACTTAGTTGAAAAGAACATGGCTACAACGTACTTTTTACCTGCTGGGTGCAAGGCTGATAGAGGCACGACGCACTATCGCCCTCTCAGAGGCAATACGCAGTGACGGCAACTGAGATGTCTAATAAGCGAGAGGAAGCCCTCGACTCCACACGAGGATGGCTGATCGTTGGATTAGGCATATGCATCCTCACGACCATCTGGGGAGCCGCTTTCACGTTCACCGTCTATGCCGATCGACTTGCCGCTACCTTCGCTCTCTCTGCATTGCAAGTTTCGTCGGTCTTCTCGATCATGACCGTGTTTTTCCTCGGGGTTGGCGGTCTTTTCGGTGTGTTTGCTGCTCGATTTCCGCTTCGGCCTGTTCTCGTAGCTACCAGCGTCGGTCTCGCTGCCGCCGCCACCCTCATCCAAGTCGTTGATTCATACTTGGGTGTTGTTGTCGCATTCGTGCTTCTCGGGATTGCAGGTGGCACTGCTTTCACCGTCGTCGTCTCACTACCCCCACAGTGGTTCGACGCTAACCAAGGTCTCGCAACGAGCCTCACAATGACTGGTGTTGGTCTTGGCCCACTCGTACTCCCGCTCGTGTGGCTCTGGCTTCTCGCTCGGACCGGATTTCGAACTGCTTTCGCCGTCGTCGTTGGCGCAGCTATCATTGTCGTGCTGACGTCAAGTCTCGTCTATCGTCGGCCTCCAAGTACCTCTCAGAATGCAGTTACGGTAGATGCTACATGGCTCCGCTTACGACTCAGTAGTTCGAAGTTTCTTAGTACCGCAACCGGGTTTGCTCTTGCTTTCAGTTGGTATTACGTCCTCTCTTCATATCTCGTCGATATCCTCACGGCGAGCGGAATCAATGTCGGGGTTGCTGCCGCTGGGCTCAGTATCATCGGCGGTGTGAGTGTCTTTACCCGTGTCGGGGGTGGGTTCGTTGGAGATCGCGTCGGCCGGCGCGGAACCTTCCTTGCGAGTGTCAGTCTCGCCAGTTTATGTTCCTTTGTACTCCCATTTGCCCACTCAAGCGTTCCAGTCTATATCGTTTTGTTCGGCTTTGGCGTCGCTCTTGGACCTCTTGCCTCGCTCTGGTCGCCGATCGTCCTCACTCGCTTTGGACACGAGAACGCAACTGCGACTGTTGGCTTGCTCAACATCGCTACAGGAGGTGTTGCATTCTTCGCACCGCTCGCCATCAGCGTGCTTCACAGCGTGACCGGTGGATACGTTATTCCATTTACGATACTTGGTACTGTCACCGCTCTCGGGGCTGTCCTCTTCCGATGGGGTACGAGTTCAAAGGGTAGTGAACTATGTCAGGAATCGGAATCTCTCAGCACAGAACCAACGGACTAGAAAATTAAGGACCACTCTGGATTCTCTGAATTAGCCTTTTCAGTTGTCTATCAATTAACTCTATTCGATTGAATTAGCATCTAACTCTCTAGGTCTATATTCCGGAGTAGAAAAGGAGAATTGTCTGTCTCTAAGGAGTGTCCAGAAGGTACTCCTTTTGGGCGCCTCCCACTATCCAGAGCTGTCTCACAATGATTGGCCGATGGGTTCTGAGCATCTACTATCATGACGTCAGGCAAACTAGGATTGACGTTATGGCGGGGTTATTTATTGCTCGGAATTTTTGTGAATGAACGATACCACGGATGATTGACGTTCTTGAAGAGGTACTGGTTAAAACTGAGGGTGGGACCAGTCGAGCACGCATTCTCCATTCGCTAAGTAAACGGCCACGAAACGCAAACCGTCTCGCTGGAGTACTGGGAATGGCATACAAAACGGTCAGACATCATCTCGACGTGCTTGTCGACCACGGACTTATCCGAGCCAGCGGCCCTGAATATGGTGCTGTGTATCTCCTCACCGAACAAGCACGACATTCAGGGGACCAAATCGAGGAGTTTTGGCGCGAACAGACTTGCCAATAGTGAGTCGTGAGTAGCCATCAGTACCTAAGAGAGTAGTATGTCGTCCAGCTCAGAGATAATGAAATGCTCATCGTATGGTACATTGAAGCTCACTCGTTTTACTCGTCCTTTGTTCTCCAATCACCGGTAGGATGATCTCGTAGTTCTCGTCTGGCTCCTCGCTAAGGGCGCAACAAAGATAACGGGCTCCAAGACGCTAGCGACGAAATCGATATCATCATTCACGAAACGATCTTTGTCCTATCAGCGTCCGGTTGTATAGACGAGAGTACGCAAGTTCCGAGCATGTTCTACTTGCGTCCTACAGGCGATGTGATGGGATAGCGAAGCTGCACGGTATGGTTTTTAGAGAAGAGTAGGATCTGGAGCAGTGTCAGGTCAAGTCCGACCACGCTTCGCTCGTATTAGCAACAGCCTGTCACAAGAACGCTCTGATTCATAGGGAGTCCATGCGGGCACTACAGTCGAGGCAAACCACCTCTCCTCCGGTCCAATTGACTTCGTTGGTTCCACAATCGGGACACTGCCAGTCATCACTACGGTGTTCGGTCGTCCCCCGCGGTGGGTGGAGGATGCCCGTTTCGAGTACCGATTCCACCACCATCGGGAAGACCCGCTTCTTATAACGGGCACGGTGGGCGAGGTATTCCTCGTCGGCCGGGTTCGCCCCATGAAGGTCGTCCCACTCAACTGCTTGTGAGGTGTTTCGTGAGCAGTGGAGCAGGAGTTCCGTCGCCGCCGCGAGCGGCGGCTGGGTAGCCCAGTCGACCGGATCGTTGGGCGCGGCAGCCTCGTACGCCGCGGCTGCCTCGTCGTAGGCACTTCCCGCCTTCTCAGAATCTGCGATGACGAGTGCATCGCCAACGAACTCGGAGAATACAGCTCGTTCGACGGGATGGTCACGGACGTGATCGCGTTGGTCCGTGGCGACGAGCTGCGCTTGGTGAGCAAGGTTGCCCCCGCGGTCGTCGTGGCCAGCCAGCCGTGCGCAGAGCGCACTGGTCAGCAGATAGCAGAGGCCATCGGCGACGTAGCCCCGCCCATCAGGATCGAAAACGTCGCTCGGATGGCCACCCGCGCCGGCCCACTCAACGTAGGCCGCGAGAGCGTAGGACTCCCTGGCATCACGGTAGATTCGGTCGATAAGATGGGTGATGGCGGCGTCGCGCTGGTCGTTTTCCATGCTATTCGGTTTGTGTCCACCGAATCTGTAAGTCTCGATCCCAGCAAACTGGGTCAGGCAGTCGTAGAATCAGCGTTCGGAACGGTCACCAAGTACTTCTATGCATTCAGAGGGCCGAGGGTGAAGTTGCACGAAAGTCGGAGAGACGTGAGGGCACCTTTATCGGTAGCCGATGCTCACCAATAGAGGTTGATCGGACTTCTGTATCAGCAGTTCGCGAGTTCCTCCTGCTGAGTGCAGGCAAAAATTTTCGCTCTTATGGCGAGAAGGTCATCATCAACGGGAGCTCGGATGGGATGTTCGAATGAGGGTGTCCAAAAAGATCTCTGTGCGGATAGAGAGACGAGCAGTAGTTGGGGGCGCGAAAGTAAGTGTGAACGCGGAGAACCGAACCCACTGAAGGTGCCTCGTGATTATCATTTTGTGACATATAGCGTTCTGTTAAGTATCTCTGATAGAACGGCAGCCAATGCCCCAAACTTGGGGAAGAAATGGGGGCAGTCTCAGGGGCTATATGTTTGCGATGGGAAATGTAGTTCACGTAGTGAAGCCAGTGGATAAAAATCAGCTGTTGGCTCGACGCGAGACTCACGCACGGGGGCGGCTCCGCACACAGTGGTTCTATGTGGCGTGCATTGCGGTTGGCATCGCGGTTGCTGGGTGGGTCGTGCTGAGCGAGTGGTGGCAACCGATTCACGGCATCCAATGGCTGGGGCTCACCGGATTCGTGCTCACTTACGAGCTATGGCTTCTATGGCGACACATCGGCCGCAATCGACGCTCAAACACCGACCAGCTATTCGAAAGTCTCGGTGCGGGCACAGCTGCGACACTGCTGCGTGGCATCGCCATCGCGGCGGTCGCGGGCTTCATTCTCATTCCACAGCCGACGGGACCCGAAGCGTGGCTCCCTGCGGGCATCTACGGGCTCGCAGTTGCCCTGGATTGGGTCGATGGACGGCTCGCACGCTGGAGCGGCCAGCCGACGCTACTGGGGGCAAAACTGGACCGAGAGTTCGATGGCCTCGGGCTGTTGGTCGCCGGTCTCCTCGGCTACGCCTACGGCGTGCTCCCGGTCTGGTATCTCGCGGTCGGCTTCGCCCGTCCCCTATTCGTGGTCGGTACCTGGCTCCACCGCCACCGTGGTGGGACTATCGGCTCGCTCCCCGAGAGCGGGCATCGACGCCAGCTCGCCGGGTCGCAAATGATCGTCTGTAGCGTCGCGCTGCTCCCAGTCGTCACCCCAACGGTATCGATGGCGCTCGCGACGGTCGTCATGTTGCCGTTCGTCGGTGTATTCATCCGCGACTTCATCACGATTCGAGAGTAGGTTCACGATGAGTCTCCATCACCGAAGAAGCGCTCAAAAAGCCGCAGTGAGAGGCAAGCTCCCGCCCCGAGTGTCTTCCTTACCGATCCCAGTAGAGAAGCGCGACCAACACGAGGACGAGCACGGCCTGAGTGGCCTTGTCGACGACGTCGAGCGTCCCGTAGGAATCGGTGATGAGATACCAGATGACGATTTGGCCTGCGGTGAAGGGGATTCCTAGTAACAAGACGGCTCGTCGCCGTGTGCTGGTGAAAATCGCGAGCGGTGCCACGAAGAACACGATGCCTGCAAAGAGGAAGCTCCAGCCAAGTGGGTTCGTAATGAACGATATCCCGAGGTAAAGATGGATTGCACCGGTAACCAACGAGAGAATGATCGCGACCCGGTACAGCGGAGGGACGGTAGCGATGGTGAATCGAGCATCGGGGTTCGTCGTCATGTCGTCACTACTGCGTAGTTAGTGTTGTATTGTTGGAATGCGGCACCGGAATATCGACTCGAAAAGAGACCCGTAGCGATGCACCCATTCTGAGCCGTTCGTTGTGGCTCCGGTCGGAACCGTCTATCGTGGGGGTCCAAGAAGTCGTTCGATCCTCGGTCTTTTCGCACTGAGCGCTCGAGAGCATCACGTGAACTGCCTCTTCGTTGGCGCCGGGGCCGTGGCGCGGAAGTACGCCCAGGACCTCGCTGATTCGCCGCTCAATCTCGCCGCCGTTTGCGACCTCAGCGAGCAGGCGGCGACGCAGTTCGCGACGACACACGGGATCGAAGCGTACACAGATCTCGCCTCGATGCTCGCGAACGAATCAGCACCGCTCGTCGTCAACCTCACCAGCCACGCCGCCCACGCCCCGGTCACCGAGCAGTGCCTCCGCGCCGACCGCCACGTCTTCAGCGAGAAACCGCTCGCGCTGCACGCCGAGCGCGCAGCCAACCTCGTCTCGATAGCTGAGGACCATCGTCTGGGCCTTGATTGCGCGCCGACCACCCACCGTGCCGCCGCCCAGCGACACGTTCGGTCGTTGCTCGGCGATGGCCGCCTCGGGGAAGTCGGAATCGGGTACGCACATGCACACGTCGGCCGCGTGACGAGCTGGCACGAGAATCCAGAATCGTTCCTCGACGTTGGTCCACTGTACGATGGGGCGGTATACCCGATCACGCTGCTGGTCACGCTCTTCGGTCCAGTGAGCCGGATCCGAGTCGCGGATGCGATCGAGTCGTGGCCGAAGCGGGAAGCCGACGCCCCCAGCGGGCCGACCCACTACGAGGCGACGATTGAGTTCGATGCCGGCACGGCAGTTCGGCTGACGGCGAGTCTCTACACGCCGCATCGAGCGCGCGAATTCAACAGTCTCGAACTCCACGGCGACGACGGGTCGCTCTATCTCGCGGATACCGGTGCGCTCGTCACCGATCGCGAAACGATCTCGACAGCCGGTGAGGGGCGACCGTACACCGCAGCCCCTGACCCGCACCCGCCCCGGCGATATTCATATCTCGATGGTCCGGAACGGTTGGCCGATGCGATCGAACGAGGACGGAGGTCGTACACCGGAGCACGCCGTGCGATCCACGTCGTCGCCGTCTGCAACGCGATCGAGACCGCTGCGGACACCGGACAATCAGTCGAGCTGTCGGCATACGGCGTCGAGTACGACCCACCGACCGTGCCACCGGTTCGACCGACGAGCGCGACAGCCAGTGCTCGTCCTGCGACGATCCGACTACCATCGGTCGGGTTGGGCTGCTCACGGTACCGTGATGGGGAGTACGTCGACCGTATTGATTCGATCGCGACCGGCCTCGACGCCGGCTATCGATTGCTCGACTCGGCCGAACTGTACGGAAACGAGGTGCGGATCGGTAATCTACTCGCGACACCCGGGAGCCCGGACCGTGAGGGACTGTTCCTCTTGAGTAAGGTTTGGAACACGAACCACGGACACGTCACAGAAGCCTGTCAGGGGACCCTCAACGCGCTCGGAATCGAAGCGCTGGATTGTTATCTGCTTCACTGGCCGAGTGCCTGGGCTTATCAGGGACCACTTCGGGACCTCGCGACGAAATCGGTCGCCGAGCAGGAGGCGCTAACGTTTCCGGAGGAAGACGACGGAACGCCCCAAACGGTCGACGTCCCGCTGAGCGAGACGTGGAAACGAATGGAATCGCTCGTCGATCAGGGGTTCACCAGAACGCTCGGTATCTGTAACGTTTCCATCAAAGAGCTAGCCCCCATTGTCGAGACTGCCCGGATTCGACCAAGAATCGTCCAAGTCGGGATCGACCCATCGACGCCCCGAACCCAGCTCGTTCGGTACTGTCACGAGCGCGGTATCAGGGTGCTCGCCCACTCGCCGCTGTCGGGTGTCGACCTCGAAACAAACGCGACGCTTCACGATATAGCGGCGGTCCACGACGTCTCCCCAGCGGGGGTCGTTCTAGCGTGGAACGTCGCCCGTGGCGTCGTTCCGATCCCCGCGAGCGTCGATACCGGCCATCTAGTCGAGAACATCGCTGCCGCACGGATCCGGTTGAGTGCAAGCGAACGACGCCGAATCACGGCACTCGGGGAGTGAGCTATCGCGCTCGTCCAATTTCGTCCCGGGTGTTCCAGTCATCGTGTTTTGAAGAAAGCTCCCGTTCGCCGCTCCCGGGACGAGAGCCCACACGCCACGAGGGCGAACGCGGCCGCACCGATCACGACGCCGGCGACCGTGTCGCTGAGGTAGTGGGTACCGAGATAGACCCGTGAGATCGCGACCGCGGCTGCGAGAATAGTAACTAGTATCGACGGAAGAACGGTGGAGCGCCGTGCAACCAACGCGAAAACCGTTGCGGCAGCCGCGTGACCCGACGGAAACGACGATGTGACCGTTTCGGATCCCGAGGTCAGGCAGACCGGATTCGGGGGGAAGGCACGGTCGACACCGAGCATGAGAGCGAAAACAACGGCCCCGGTTAGCATGAGTGCGGGGGCGGCAGTCTTCAGCTCCCGACGCCAGTCGGCTAGGTAAAACAGCCCAAGAAAGACGAGTGCCGCTGTCGCCGAACCCAAACCAGTGACCGACGTCATCACTTTCGTCACCACCGGCGTCCGGGACTCGAACATCGCTCTCGCGACGGTTTCGTCCAACGCGAGCACCCACTCACTGATTCCATGGAGGAGCCCCATCGTCATCCCTATCGGCGCAACGCGGGAAAGATGCGCTATTCGTCACGACAGTGCGACGGCCATCAGTCATCTGACGAAGGGTGGAGCCCGTGCTTGAAGTCACGAATTTGTTCGCACACCGGTGCGATGGCTGTAGATGACCCATACGATGAGGGCAGTCCAAAAGGCGGCTTCAAGGAAGAACGACGGCGTCCAGAGGTAGTAGATGAAGAACTCGCCGGGCGGAATGCCGAGCGGATCCGTCGGCGAGACCACCGGCCAGCCGAGGAAGAGCGCGTCATCCGGGCGACCATTGAGGACGATGTGGAGTGCATCGAGAGCGAGATGTGAGCCCCAGCCGAGAGCCACTGCCGCCCCGCGTCGGCTGGAGAGCGCGATGAGACAGGCGACCGGGAGCAAGAGCGCCGTGTGGGCGATCGAGTGAAACGGTTCGACGAGACCGAGCCACGCGAGCGGTTTGTCCACGACGTCGGGGAGCGCCGCGCCGACGACCACCCAGACGGCCGGTAGCCGTGTGAAACGGCCGAGAAGGGCTGCCGCCGCGAGGTGAGTCACGAAGAGCATAGATCGACTATGGCCCAACAGTGTAATTTGATTCCGACGTGATGGTTATCGCGGTACGACCACGACGACGAACGGGGGCGATCGCCGAGAAATCGGTTCAATTACGATCAGACGTCGTTGGTTAGCTGGCGCAAGCGGATCTCAAACCCTCGTAACTCTGACTGTGTTGTGTAAATCGTATCGTGTACACTTTCGGTGGGTGTGCACCGACGATAGACGCTTTCTCCCTTTAGGAGTTCACTACACTGAACGACTACCGCAGCTACTGGCCTCGTCAGTTGCCGATGACGACGTCGTGGCCGTCGTGGCGACACACTTCGAGGGCGTGTTTTGCGTCCATCCCGGCGGGCTGGGCGGTGCTGGCCCAGCCGACGCCAACCTTGAGGTCGACGTCGACCGCCTCGCGGACGTGGCCGATGGCGTCGCGGTAGGCTGCCTCGTCGAGAGCGGAACAAACACTGATGATGTTGTCACCGCCGACGAAGAAGGCGAGCGAGTCGTGGGCCTCGCGGAGATAGCGCATGAGTTCGGCGTAGCCCTGCTCGATGTGGATGAACGTATCGAACGCGTTGAGTTGGTCGGTATACCTTCCCGTTGCGTCGTTGACGTCGAAGTGGGCGATCTGCACGTCATTGTCGGTGCGGTGTTCCGCTCGAACTGTCTCGCCCCGCAGGATCTCGCGTCGGTCGCTGTCCTGTGCGCTGCCGGCGACTTGTAACTGCGTACTCGCTGTCTCAAGCGCCGCGGCCGGCGTTTCTCCCACGCCAGTGCTCAGACTCACGGTCACAGGGTAGCGATTCGCCACCGACTCCTGAATCATGGAATGCGTCTCCATGTCGATGCCGTTCGTCACGGCGACCATGTTATCGAACCGCGAGAAGAAGACGTAGCCGTCGCGGTTGCCGAACAGCTGTGAGAAGTCGGCGTAGAGGCGCGACTGGAGCGTCTGGAGGTCGACCTCGCGACGTGGCTCCGGGGTGACGGTCCACGGCCCGTAGTTGTCGATCTGGATGAGTGTGATCTGTGTGTTCGCCACGATTATCCAGCGTAGGACACGAGCCAGTATCGGTATTTGGTTACAGGAATCGTCGACCGTGGAGTAGGGTTACCACCGGGGACCACCCGGCCGAAGCCGAGAGAACACACCGCGGATTCGTTCGTACAGCGGCGTCAGCACTGGGTTTTTCCCGATACCGAGGTACGCGCGCTGCGGGCGGTATTCACCGGTGCGAAGCAGGTGGAGGCAGACCGCAGTCGCGCGGTGGTTACCGTCCGCGACACGCGGCGAGCCGCTACCACGACGTTTCGTGAGCACGAGTTCGGCCAGTTCGCCACCGGTTGCGAGTTCGTCGGCGAACGCGACCACACGTTCGACATCGACGCCGGTCTCCGCACCGAGCACCACCAAATCCTCGTTCTCGACGCGTTCTGCTGCACCCATGACGGTGCCGTCCGGCGAGAGCGCCTGCCAGAGCAGTCCTTCGGGACCACCGACGACGCGGAGGCGCTCGAATTCGGTGCGTGAGAGCGTCATTCGCGACCACTCGATGGGACTGGCACGCCACAGAAACGCGGCCGCACCCGGCTTTCGTTCCAGGAGTTCGTCGAGCGCCTCTCGACGACTCATCCCATCGAGAGCGGTCGTATCGAGTCCCGTTTTTTCGCGTTCGAGGGCGAGCCAGTGTTTGACGAGTTCTTCTTCGGTGACGCGCTCACCGTCCGAACCGAAGACGTCCATCACGGCGTTCCATCGGAGAGATCTCACGCTTCGATCGGCACCCGCCCAAGCACGTCGAGTTGGTGGGCGATGTAGACGAGTCCCTCCCGCGTGATCTGTCGGTGGCGCGTCTCGGTCCAGTCGGCGAGCGATTCAGTCTCGATCCGCCCCGTCTCTTCGAGCGCCCCGGCGACGGTGTCCACGATGTATTCGAGAAAGAACTCCTCCTCGGCCGGATAGCCTTCTCCTTGGGGGTGGACCACCCAGTCAGAACTCCCGGCAGCGAGCACAGTAGAGATTTCACATGCCCGCCTGAGGAGGTGCCGACCCGCGTGGCTGTCACCGCCGTCGTCGATGTGGTCGTGGTACACCCGCTCGATTCGAGCGTCGAGTGTCGAATCGATGGCTGGTTCGAAAACCGTCCCGCCATCGAACGTTATTGGGAAGTAATAGAGACCACCGGGACCGAGCGCCGAGAGCAACGAGTCGAAGGCCGACCGGGTATCGAACAGGTCGAGAAACGCCCCGCCGACGAGGAGGTCCCACGTTCCCCGCTCCGCGAACTCGAAGGCGTCGGCGACGACGAACGTGATCTCGACTCGCTTGCCGTGCCCCACGACGTGGAGTTCGTCGCCAATTTTGGTCGCCTCGTATCCCGCTTCGGCCGCCCAGCGCGGGAGACGTTGGCGCGCGGTGTTGAGGTTCGCTTCTCGAATATCGACCAGTGTGTACTCGACTCTCTCGGGCAGAACGTCGCGTTCGAGTAGTCGTTCGAGGGTCGTTCCGATACCGGCCCCGACGTTGAGAACACGGAGAACTCCGGCACCAGCGAGCTCGTCCGCGAGACGGCGAAGGACTCGACGGTTGAGCGCGCGGTCGTCGACGGTCTGCTTCGCCGCCAAATATCGCTGAAACGACTCCTCAGGCTTCGACACGAGGTGATCCCCTCGATTCGGCCGTCGTCCCAGCGATCGCTTCGAGGAATCGCCTTCCTTCGTCGGTGCTCTCCGCCCACGTCGGCCAGCCCTCGTAGCGCTCGCGGGCGGCAGTTCCCATTCGTGCGAGGCGAGCGCGGTCGGCATCGAGTGTCCGGATCGCGCGTGCCACACTACCGGGGTCATCCGGCCGGAGCAGAAACCCGTTTTCGCCGTGGTCCACGAACGCTCGTGCCCCGCCGGCAGCCGTCGCCAACGCCGGGAGGCCGAAACTCATCCCTTCAAGGTAGGCGATACCGAATCCCTCGTGGGTCGACGGTATCGCCAACACGTGGTGCCGTTCAAGCACGGGTGCGAGTTCGTCGTCCGTGAGTTCGCCGACGAACGATACCCCATCGAGGTCGAACGCTTCGACCCGCCGGCATACGGCAGCGACGTAGGCTAGATCGGTTTTGTGACCGACGACGCACAACTCCCAGCGGCCGTCGGGGATCCGGGAGAGACCCTCGATGAGTGTGTCGAGCCCTTTCCGCGGGACGAGGCTACCGAGAAAGCAGATTCGAAGTGGTCCAGGGTCGGTCGCACGAGCTTCGATTTCCATGGCGTCGATGGCGGGGTCGAATCGATCGCCCGCTGGCGGGACCACCGTCGTCGGGAGTGAGGCGAGTTCAGTGACTGTTCGGCGTGTTTTCTCGCTGTTGCAGATGGCGCCGTCGACACCATCGAGATACCGGCGTTCGAACGCCCGATAGAAGCGATTTCGCCATCGTGGATTCTCTTCGCTACACCGGAGGTGGTGGACGATCGTCACGATAGAGACGTTCCGACGTGCGCGAAGCCGGCGATTCAGACCGACAAGCGTGGGCGAGGCGAGTTCGTCTTCTAGGAGCACGTCGAAGTCGGTGTCGAGTCGGTCGAGGAGTCGGTCCGAGAACCCATCGAGGAGTCCGTGGATGGGCTCACGCCACGGGAGGGAGATGACGTCGACGCGGTCGCCATGGTCACGGAGTGTTTCGATGAGTTTTCGATCGTAGCGAAAGCCACCAGTGTTGGTGGCAAGGTCGCCGTAAATCACCAGTCCAACGTCCATTTAGACGGAGTCCTCGTAGACGGCCGACGCGTTTTCGTCCTCCCAGATCGTTACGGCGAGGGTTTCGAGGGCTGCGGTATCGAGTTTCTCACTAACGAATTCCCAGAGCACGCGCGCGAATCGCTCGACGCTCGGGTTGTGTGCCTCGAAGTGTGGCTGGTCGTTGAGCAGGGTGTCCCCGTAACGTGCACGAATTTCGGCGAGGATTCCTTCGACCGCGTCGATGTCTACGAGGTAGTTGTTTTCGTCGAGCTCGGGGCCGGAGAGCGTGAGTTCGACCTCGTAGTGATGTGAGTGGACCCTGCCCTCGAGACCGGGATCCGATACTGTGAGGTAGTGCTGAGCGATGAACCCCTCAATGACGGTAACGGTGTACATGCTCGGTGAATGATTGCCAAATATAAATATCGTCGCGCTCTGGAAAGTTTGGTGGCGTCAAGGCAGTAGTCATCGCCCATTGTACCACGAGTGAACGAAGCAAACGAGTGAATTTTTCGGTCAGGGTTTGGGTGGAAAACGGTTGTTGAGCGAAGCAAGCTTATCCGAAGTCGGACGTGGAAAGTTCAATAAGTTAGGAGGACTCCGAGAGTATCCGCGGGCGAATCGTCGAGAAGTCGGTAGGCGTCAGCGGCGCATTCAACTGGAATCCGATGGGTAATGAGTGAGGAAGTGTCGAGCTGTCCGAGAAGCCGCCATGCCTCACTGAGTCGGCGTTCTTTGGTCCACCGACCCCGGTCTTCGGGATCGATGGTGCTGACCTGACTGCTTTGGAGACGAATGCGACTTCGGTGGAACTCACCGCCGAGGTCGAGTTCCGTAGGTTTCGTGCCGTACCATGATCCAACGATCACGCGACCGGCGGTTCCCGTGCTGTGGATAGCATCGTTGAGCGCGGACGGATTTCCCGAGAGTTCATAAGCAAGGTCCACTCCATCGGGTTCGATGCTCTCGAAATAGTTGTGTATGTCTTCGTCGGGCGCAAGGGCGTAATCGGCTCCCAGTGACAGTGATAGTTCTCGGCGTTGGGTGTAGTCATCTACAGTCAAGAGGGTCTCAAGCGGAAATTGTGCGAGCAGCGCAGTCGTGAGCAACCCGACGATCCCCTGCCCAAACACCGTGACACGTTCGCCTATCGCTGGGCCACCGTCGAGGAGAAAATTCACAGCGGTTTCTGCGTTTGCCAGCAACGCGGCCGCGGCGTCGGAGACGGGATCCGGAACTCTGTGGAGGTGCTCTGGTTTGGTGAGGAAGTGACTCTCGTGAGGATTGAACGCGAACACTCGTTGATCGAGCCAGTCAGTATCGACGTCCTCACCGACCGCCGTCACACGACCGACTGCTGCGTATCCATATTTGGACGGGTACTCGAAATCACCGTCAAGAGCATCGATGGTCTCGTCGGCTGCCATCGATTGAGGGACTTGTCCACGGTATATTAGTAGCTCCGTGCCAGCGCTGATAGCCGATACTGCCGTGCGCACTTGGACTTCGCCAGCCCCTGGATCTGGGACCGCCGATTCACGAACCATGACATCGCCTGGACCTGTAAACAAGAGCGACCGTGCCGTCATCGGTGATGCTGCGTGGAACCAGCTTGTTCCGGGAGCGAGATATTGGATGCCACAACCGCGTTGGTGCTTCTCACGATAGTTGTGTTCATACCAACATCCATGTCGTACGACTGAAAGTATCTGTGCGTGGCGGAAACAGATGTGAGGCGAGCAAGACGAATTCGAGGAGCTCCACGAGATCTCCGCTTGGTGGATAGCGAGCATGAACGGTATCTCGTTGATTGTTACTCATCCTTTGCTCTCTAAACAAGAATACATCTCTATTGTGAGGTTATAATGTCGATAAGTAGTTATTGTATGCCCATTGAATAGCCTGGAGCGTAATTACGCGTCATGAAATGACACGATTTGGACGAACTTTCAGTAGGACTCGTGGGCCATCTGAGCCACCAAACCCAGGATAGGTATCTTCGCCGAGATACCGTTGGGAAAGTTGGTTGATGTGTTCGTCGGCACCCTCCTCGGTGATTTCCGCGACTTTCCCGTGAATAACTAAAAATCGGTTCCCTTGCTCCGGGTCAGTCATTGAGACAATGATATGAGGGTTCTGCTTGACGTTCCGTTCCTTGCGGCTTCCCCGGAACGTATTCACAAGAACATATTCTCCATCATGGTCAATCCATGTTGGTGTTGCGTGTGGATTTCCATCAGGGAGCGTGGTCGCGATATGTGCATGTGTACGGTCCTCGAAAAGGTGGTGGAATTCTTGCGGGATTTCAGGCTGATTATTGCCCATGCAGCACAGTCCTCCGCAATGCATATACCTGTTTTCTCAGTGAGTGTTATGACCATCACCAGGAACTATACCAAGTGTTCAAAAGGTATTCCTTTTAGACGAATTGTAAGACAACGGATCAGCTGTCTGTCGAGCTCTCAAAGCATTATGCATTCATCTCAGAGCGTATTCTACCGGATCGTTATGCCTATGACAATGACTTCTCGCACAACTCTTTTATAAGTTGCTGACCAATTGGTTAGTATGGTAAAGGCACTACAGAACGAGACGTATTTGCACCGATACGGTACCGACGAACACGGGGCGATCACTTCTTGAGCGAGGCGACAACCACAACCGAAACCAGCGATACAATTCTCGGTGTCGACCGCGAAATCTTTACACTCGGCATCGCCCGGATGATGGACTCAATCGGGAACTCCTTCCTTGCAGTAGTCCTCCCGCTCTACATCGCGAGCGGAGTCATCTCGGGTGGCACACTTGGATTGTCTGTCTCGCTGATCACCGGGATCATCATTTCGGCCTTTGGGTTCCTCAACAGTATTGGCCAAGTCTTCACCGGTCGGTGGTCCGACCGCCTCGGTAACCGAAAACTGTTCATTGTCACCGGGTTGGCGATCCTCGCGATCGCGAACTTCGCATACACGTTCTCGGGAAGTTACGTCGTGACGCTCGTGATCCGCGCGATTCAGGGTGTTGGCGTGGCCTTCACCGTGCCCGCGACTATCGCACTGGTCAACGAGCTCTCAACCGATGCGAACCGTGGCGGCAGCATGGGCACGTTCAACACCTTTCGCTTGTTGGGCTTCGGGATTGGTCCGATGGTCGCCGGTGGCGTCGTTTCAGCGGGCCCGTACTCGATCCTTGGGTTCAGCCTCACCGGCTTCGACGCCGCTTTCTACATCGCGACGATTGGCGCAGCTCTCGGTGCCGTGCTTGTGCTCGCGCTGGTCGCCGACTCCGAGAACACCCACGCAGAGGCCGGCGACGATATTTCAGTGGCAGTGTTCGACCACGATGGTGACCACCTCCTCGACCCGATCTTCGCGCTCGGAGTTGCCTCACTGTTCATGGCCGTCGGGATCGCCTTTTTCTCGACGATTCAGACCGAGATCAATACGCACCTGAATCAGGGTGCGACGCTGTTCGGCATTGAGTTCGGCGCGTTCGTTATCTCTCAAGTGTTGCTCCAGACACCGATCGGGAAGGCGAGCGACGAGTACGGACGAAGGTCGTTCATTCTCGCCGGCCTCGTGGTGCTTATTCCGGCGACGCTAGCACAGGGGCTGGTAACGACGCCGCTCTTCATGATCGCCGCGCGTGCCATCCAAGGTATTGCGGGTGCGATGGTGTTCGCACCTGCGCTCGCGCTTGCCGGCGACCTCGCTGGCGAAGGTCAGTCAGGGAGCCAGTTGTCCGTACTCACGATGGCGTTCGGTCTCGGAAGTGCTATCGGCCCGCTTTCGTCAGGGTTCCTCGTGAGTTATGGGTTTATCTACCCGTTCGCTTTCGCGGCAGTGCTCGCACTGGTTGGAGCAGTCATCGTCTACACCCAAGTCGAAGAACCTACTCACGGTAGTAGTGATACTCCATCTCGATCGGAGGCGACATTCACTGCTGCGAGCGCAAACGACGACTAAATCTGGTCGACATTGGCGGCGACGCCTCAACTGAGTTCACCGATAATTCATGATGAGCTGTTAGACTATCGCTTTAATTTCCAAGTATCATGGTGGCCATCCACAGGACGGATGTCAAGACTGCTAGTGAAGCTGTTCTCCGAACGGCGTGTACCGACGTCTAGAGTAGGAACCAAACGGATCAGGGTTGATGGACGAAGTCACTGATGCTAAGAAAGTAGCTGACGATCCCGTGGACCTCGCCAGCATTCTCTATGTGCAAAGTAGCTACCTTGAACAATATCGCATTACGAACCAAGACCCACCGAGTGTTATTCGTCTTTTGCTCTCCAATCTGGAGTACCTCGCTCGGTTCTTCTGACATCCTCATTTTCTGATGAACTACACATGGTCACCGATGTCAAGAGCCGCTATCAGTCAGCCAGTCGCCTGTTGGCGAGGAAAGTAGGCACGAAGTGGGAAGTGAATGGGTATGGGTACCCAGACTGGATCAGCCACTTCCCACATGAAGAGCTATGTACTAACATCATAGTTCTTTTGATTTTCGGCCATACTGACAATCAATCCCACAAAATAATAAAGTGAATGGGGAGAGAGGATTACTTTGGCTGGATCGGCCACTTTTCCTACGCAACTTCATTAGAGTGCTTGTAGCCACTCGGCAACTCAGCGTGACTCATTGCGTACTCTCGTCTACAGAGATGCTACTCGATGTCGAGTTCGAACTGCTCGTGTTCGCTGACCGTATTCAAAACCACGTTCGTATTGGATTCTTGAATTCCAGATTCGTTCAGCAGTGTCTTGATCTGGTCGTTCGTCTCGTCCGTGTCTTTGAATTTCCCAACCATGACAACGTCGTAGTCACCAGTGGTTTCGTAGATTGTAGTTATCTGGACGTGCTCACGGAGGCTCTCAACGACTTCGTCTAGCGTACTCCCATCGACGTTGAGTTGGATGACCGCTGTCACATCATAGCCTAGTGCGCCGTAATCCACCTCCGGTGAGTACCCCTTGATTACCCCCGTCTCTTCGAGATTGGACAGGTGATTCGAGACCGTCGTGACCGAAACATCGAGTTCTTCAGAAAGGCTTCGGAGGCTCGCCCGGCCATCATCTATGAGTGCGTTGATGAGCTCCGTGTCGAGGTTCTCGTACGTCATTTCATGGGATCGCTTCAGTTCAGGTATTGTTACCCGAAGAGGGAGAGCTCGGAGAGACGTTCAACGAGAACTTCTGTCGCCTTTTCTGCGTCCTCGAGTTGCTTACAGCCTGTGATGACGGTCTTCCCGGAACCGAACAGGAGCGCGACGACATCTGGCTCGTCAAGTCGATAGACGAGTCCTGGGAACTGCTCCGGTTCGTATTCGACGGCTTCGAGTCCAAGACCGATCGCGATCGCATTGAGATTGAGTGTTTCACCGAGGTCACCGCTCACAACGATATTCTGGACGGTGATCGCCGGGTTTTCATCAACTCGGAGGCTGAGATTGTTGAGTGTTTCAAACGTCGATTCCAGCGCCTCGTAGACGCCCTCAACCGAGTTCGCGCCAGTACACACTATCTTTCCGGAGCGGAAGATCAACGCTGTTGCTCGTGGCTCCTCAGTCCGATATATCAGGCCGGGAAAGTTCTCAGGGTCGAAGTCAACGCCCTCGAGATCCATTGCGAGAGCCTCAAGATCAATCTCCTGACCAATCGCTGATGAGGCAACGACATTCTGAATTTCGAGGGCGTCCAGATATCGGTCTACGTTCGGGCGCTCAGCCATTGGAGTCATCTGAACTGAAAGTAGCAGTGCTAAATAACCTCACATCATGAGCTCCATCGGTACACGCACATATCGCCAGTGAGGAACTGCATAACTCGGTGTGCATGTTCGCGACGGCGAAGCCGAGCTCGGCGGCACTCGTGGTTACCCCACGTATTCGATTTCTCTACATCGTGGGGTAACGTTTAACCCCACCATGTCCGCGGTTCCGTGTCTTAGCAAATATTGGAGCGAGACTCTGGTTCGAATAGTGGGTGAGAACTAGTGCGGGGCTCCCTTCCTACTGAACATATGAGGTTATGAGCGAGAGTCCACATTCAACACCGTGACCACCGCCTCTGTTCATATTCAGGACCTCCTGCTTCTCTCCGACCCCTCAGGTTGAGAGTGCGACCGAAACCAGGACACCGAGTGCGTAATTCGACCAGCGATTTTCCGAAGTTTCAGTGGAAACCCGGTGTCCTGCGAGGTTGGTTACCCCACGTTCGGGAACAATCCCCGAATTGTGGGGTAACGAAAGACGCCTATATCTGAAGACTCGTCGTTTAGGCACACGGCACAGAGGCGACGCTTGCTTGTATCTACGTTCTACAATAAAAGTGGCTCTCTAGCGCATTCGAACTCGGTTTAGAGGTCGCGTGACTGAACGGTCTTGCGGTCATTATCTTCGGCTCGGCGAGCGGCATCAGCGAGGAGGTCGGCTACCTCGTCGTCAAGGGAGTCATAGAAATCCGCGGAGACGTTCATCTGGTCAAGCTGCTCCTTCACCGCCGACTGGACAATCAGGTTTGCCATACCCGGAGTTTTCACCAAGAGAGACTTATAAGCTATCGAAGTACACTGAAAGTGGAGAATTCGTCAGGCCAGATGGCTTCTCAATCTCTCACTGACTCGATCGAAGAGCCCTCAACCATCAATCGTCAGTCGGCGTGAGATAGACCTTGTCGTCAACGTAGTAGATATGGCCACGACTTTCAAGCAGTTCCAAGGCATGCTCCGCATCGGCTTCCGTGAATTCCTCGTCTGCGACCAGCACTGCCGTGGCACTATCTTTTGTGAAATCCGCGTTCGAGAAATCCTGTTCGCCAGTCTCGTTACTGCCGGTTTCATCCTTCGCTGCTTCACGCAGGATATCGAGGGCGTCCTCGGCGAGTGGCGGCAGTCGCCGCTCCCAGCTCATGCACGATGTTGGCCTCCGAAAGCATGAATTCGTGGATAATTCGTAGTGACTAGTCTCGATCGTTTGGGAGCGAAGATTCAATACCCCCGCTCGAAAACGGAGGAATCACGCAATGGTTGAAATCTCAGAGCGGTTGGAATGTCTTTACAGTGGGTCTGTCGAACAGCATGGTGAGTCGTATCGAATCGAGGTTCCGCAGAATGAACTACAGAACGGCTCAGTCGTCGCCGGCGAAACCTATCGTGTCGCGATTCTCTCAACAGAGCAAACTGGTGAGGAAAGCGACTCTCCCTCGCAGTCGTCATCCAATACTTCGGAGTCAACGACACGATCGCCGCCAGTCGAAAGCGGCGACAAGCGCACACTCACTATCGAATCAGTCGGCGACCAAGGTGACGGCATCGCGAAAGTTGAGCGAGGCTATGTTGTCATTGTCCCCGGTGCTCGCCCGGACGACGAGGTTGAAGTCGAAATCCAGAACGCTCGTGAGAACGTCGCGTTCGCGGAAGTCATTGGAACCGCGTCATCGACCGCTGACGAAGAAGCGTAGGTCCCGCTGAGAGAGGCACGATTCCTTGTGTGAAGAGCTCACTGTTGTCCTCAAGACTAAGGATACCACTCGACAGCAAGACTTCGGTACACAGCAACAATACAGCAAAATGGCTAGTTGCTAGAAGCGACGAAATGGGAGCCCATTCAACTCCTCTCGTATCTCTACCTTGTCGCCAGAAGCACTTAAAGAATGCACTCAATTCGTAGATTCGTGGGTCATGCCGAGGAACCAGCCACAAGATCTGGCAGACTCGGGTCCCGGTAGGGATTCCGGCCATAGACTGCGTTGTGAAGGTCTTGTTCGTCTAGCTGGTCGACGAGCGTTCGCCGTAGCCGGTTCAGGTTCGTTACACCGAGGTCGTGTTGCTCGCAGAGTTCTGTGAACTGCTCATCGTCCATGATCGACTGGAACTGCTCGTAAAGGTCGGCGAGTCGCTCGGGTGGCTGTTCGGCGATCCAGTCGTTGTCATGAAGACCAAGGTGGTGTTCTCGTTCAAGATCGACAACGTGGCGGATCACGACGAGCGCGACTTTCGGGATAGCGCGCTGACTTCCGAACGCGGTGAGATCGAGGTCAACCATCGTCCCAATAGCGCGGTCGCGTTGCCAGGATGTAAGTCCGAGACTACTGCAGAGCGCGTGCGTGAGGCGAAGTTTCTCGAGACGGTGAGCCCGCTCGCTGTAGCCTTCCATCGCTGGATGGCGTTCCTCGTGGAGTCGCCGAATGTTCTCGCTGAGGTCGTGTTCGGGTGCCTCAGCGCGTCCGATACGCGTCGCACTCGGGGTAACGAGACCCCACCGACGAACGGTTTCGTCGCGCTGGAGGTCCGCACGTGAGACGGTACTGTCGCCGGGTAGCCTACTCAGTTCAATGAACTCTTCACGCTTGTCGTCTGTCTCCAGAGTAGGGGAGGGCGACTGTGGAACGGTTCCACTGTTGGTCATATCTGTACCTATTATCTGCTCGCGGTTGAAAGATGCGTCTGTGTAGAATTCTATCCCGCGCAGAACCCAGCGACCCTCTCTCGTATCTTTACCTTGTCGCCAGAAGCACCTAAAGAGCTAAGCGGTAATGAAGTCACCGAACCTTTTGAGGTCAATCATGTACGCCTACCACGTACACTGAAAGACCGCCATCTGGCGACAGGCCATGTACTATTTTGTATTGCCAAACTACGGTCTGCCTGTTAGATCCAAGTTGATCAGACGTCCAAACAGAGTTGGTATCCCATCCATCAGAATAGAAAGAGTGTTGTTGGCAAGAGCAAGCAAGAGCATCGTCTCTGATAGCGACCTTCTCAGATAACCGCGACTATACCCGCAACTGTGGAAAAGGACTCGCCACTATTTTGTCCGATCATCAGGTTCTTGGTTATGCAGAGCGTAGAGAAAAAACCGATGACGGACGTTGAGGATCTGACATCCATCTATATGGATGTCTCGAGGGGAGACACCACAACGACAGAGCGACAAGAAGACCAGCGAGGAAGATGGAACTCGAATACGAATGCTGACCAGCAAATTCGTTCAACCATCAAGGAAATGCACGAACGATATAACCTCAGTACCCAACTGTCGACCGACCAGCTGGTGACGCTCGTGAGGGCGTTCTTTAAGGGCGAGGGTGATACGGCAATCGCCCGACAACTCGGTGATAGCAGTCTGGATAGAACTGTGACTCGAGCTCGCCTCGGTCTTCATCTCTTTCGTGAACGAGACACAACAGCTGATTTCGATCTTGAGACGCTCAGCGAGTGCTTTGAGGCGGGTAATTCAGGGGCTGAGTGTGCTCGCCAACTGGATATCGCCGCCTCGACAGCTAACCAGTATCGGCGGATTCTCAGCGCACAGCAGGAAGCCAAACGTGTCGAGAACACCTACTATGAACGCTTCCGGCGTTTGTGCTCTGCAGAGGGCACGACAGAAGCTGAGGATCCCGACGCTGAATTCGAACCCGACTTCGATGATGGCCTTGCCGACGCAGTTGCCGGTGCTGGCGCGGACAACCCTCAATTCCAGTAGGAGTTCGTAGCAAACGCGGATGGCAAAGTGCGTGTGAGACTTCGCCACCACAGGACGCCACCTCAGAGCGACTGATATGCCATCCTGTGAATTATTCACCACCCATACCAGCATTAAAACCTCCGAAACCACCACCAGAGAAGGTGATAGAGATCTTGGATCACCTTCTTGATTCAGCACGTATCCAACGGTATTCTAGCTGACCGTTGCGTGTCTCTCTAATCTCGTACTCAGAGGGCCAATCATTATGAGAAGTGATCTAGTTGACGTCGAGTTCGAACTGCTTGTGTTCGCTGACGGTGTTCAACACAACGTTGGTGTTGGACTCTTTGACCCCGGAATCGTTCAGGAGAGCCTTGATCTGGCCGTTCATCTCGTCGGTATCTCTGAACTTCCCGACTGCAATGACATCGTAGTCACCAGTAACCTCGTAGATCGACGTGATTTGGTTGTGCTCGCGGAGATTCTCGATAACGTCGCCGAGTTTACCCCCTTCAATGTTGAGTTGGATAGTAGCCGTCACATCGTATCCCAGCTCGTCATAATTTACTTCTGGCGAGTAGCCTTCGATCACACCTGCATCTTCGAGTTCGGCGATGTGGTTTGAGATCGTCGTGACCGAGACGTCGAGTTCCTCGGCAAGGCTCCGAAGACTCGCGCGACCATCATTCAAGAGTTCGTTAATGAGTTCTGTGTCGAGATTTTCGTATGCCATTTCTCAGAATATAGCACGGAGATATGAGTTCTTTGCGAACTCAATCGGCGTCTGCCCACCAACTCAGAAGATGCACTGTTAGAGGATTCTACCTAGTTCCCCCATTGTCTGGTAAAAGGGGAGAAGTGCTCTACCGAGAATGCTGATGACAGCGAGAATTATGCTGGAATTCTTGAGGTCAACCGTTGAGCGACACTGGGGAGTTCGTCAATATCGGCATCCCGCAGATCTTCTTCGCCGAGGAGCAACCGTAGACGCGGTCGGCCGACGTCGATCGGGACTTTTTCGGTTTCGATGAGGCCGCTCTCTTCGAGGTTTGTTTTTGCTCGTGAGAAGGTTGCTTTACTTGCGAGGCCAATATCCTCTCCCCACTTCGAAACATCGTAGAGCAGGAGTTCGTGTTTGGCGGCCACGAGGAGACAGACATCCACTGCATCGAGTCCCTCATTGCTGCGAGTACTCTTAACTGCGTCCAGCATCGCTCGGAAGTCTTCCTCGACCTCCGAGCCGAATTCATCGTTGAGAGAGGCTTCCACCCGTGAGCGTGGCGGTGTTCGGAGCGAGAATTCCTCGGCCTGATTCCAGCGTTCGTTCCATGTCTCATTTGCTGCTCCGACGAACTCCTCGTTGTCGGTGGGGAGTCCAGCGGTGTATTCACCGGCGGTCACGAGTGAGACAACGGATTCTTCGCTGATGACCAATCGATTCTCGGATACGCTTTCGTCAGTCCGCATCGAGAGCGTCTCACTTTTAATGAGATCTGCAGCCTCGCTCGCTAAGACGAAGTCGTCTCGAACCCATTTCAATACGGATTCGGTTGCGAGAAGGTGAACGTTCGGTGGGTCATCTATTTCTCCGAGTACGGTGATGAGTGCCTCTGTAAGAGCCTCATCAAACCCAGTGCTAAGGAGATCGTTCGACTCATTTTCGAGAATTGCATCGAAGAGAGTTGATTTGGACGTGTCTACGGTGGTTTGAGGTAAGGCCATGCACAATATTAGCTTTGAGAGTATATCGACCTTTTGCCTAAGTAGTAAGGGTATTGTATAAGGATTCCAGTAAGCCCGCGATGTTTCAATCATGGTAGAAGTGTGATTGAGAAACTACGAATGATATTCAGTCGCCACCCCCCTTCTCAGGGGACTCATCCTAACTGGCTCTTTCAATGTAGGGTGAGACTCAAATGTAATGACGAGATAACTCAGAGTTTCTCACCCCATACCAACTCGGATTCACCGGAACCGTTTAGTCTATAGTTCGCGTACTCGGGACTATGTCAAATACGCCGCTCCCAACCCGTCCGCCAGATGTTGGGGATACAGCCCACCGATTTTTCGCCATCCAAGAGCTACTCAGAACGCCCGAGCTCGCGCGCTTTTATACCGACCTCTTGATCAATTCCCCAACCACAGTCACCGCTGCGCGTAATCGCCAGGGATTCTCCAAGAGCACCGCCTACAAGTACGCCAACACCCTGGCTGAGCTGGGTGTTGCAAGGGAGCTTGACTCACATAAGGATGGATCCGCCCTCTGGCGTGCTGACGCTGTAAGCGGGGACTGGACCGATGAAGCTACTCTCAAGCTCAGTCCGGTCACTATTGCTGTCTATGGAGCAACGAGCATCAACGAAGATCTGGAGCTATTCATTGATCGCCACGGAAAGGCCGCACTCGCACCTGCTATTACCGCAACAGTCGACTACCTGAAAGGTGAGATGACGCGACGAGGGGTCGCGGATAACTTGAGTGTGCCTGCTGTTGAGGCAATTGCAGTCACACAGGCGATCGAGCGGGTCATCGCTGTGGTGAAGGAGTTTGATCCAATACTCAGTGATATTTCTTTTGAGGTGGAGACTCCTCAGCAAGCGCTTGAGCAGGCTCCCTACGAGCGCACCGATGAGTGAGGGCCATCCATCGCCGTTTCCAACGGCCCTTATTCTTGATACGAGTTTTCTCCGGACAATTGGTGGCACGGATAGTTCGCAGTATCAGACGTTCATCGAATACGTTCGGTCCAAGGACAGAGATCTCTATCTGACCGAGAGCGTCGTTGAAGAGCTCACTGAACAGCGTGGATACATTAGCATTGACTGGGTCGATCGAGCGAACACGACGGAGTGGGTAACAGCCCTTGGTGAGGTTCAGACGGGTGTTCGTGTGCACGATGGACCACGAGCGGGTGAAGTTCTCGAGCGGGCACACGAACGACTAGCAGAGTTCGAGAAGACAGCCCCAGATAAATTACGGAAGACCGATGCAGAACTACCAGCAGCAGCCGTGATGCTGCTTGGTTCAACACCACATGATTCCGTTGGAGTCGTGATGGATGACCGAAACGCTGAACGAGCTATCGAAGGGGTGATTGAAAACACGTACTACGAGGGGCGGATACGAGTTTTGGATATCTGGACAACTATAGAACACATGAAGTCACAGCTGGGCTGAAAGATGGGTTTCTCGGAAGTGGCTGCATCATTCCTCTAGGGGATGTGCTAAACCAATTAGACCGTAGCCGCTCTGTGACTTGTCTAGCAAGCGCATTTTTATGCAGAGTATAGCACCATACGATTTACCGATATACTATATCAAGCGTGAACAGTGCTAGGGATCGGTTAAGGTCCTCATTTACGTGTGACCGCCAGAATCCAGTCCAATGACCAAAGGAGCGGATAGTGGGAACCCCACGGATTTACCGAGTAGCCACTTTTCATATCTGAACCATAGCTGTACAGTATAGCTTTGTGCTATAGCCACACACTATAGCTATGATGTATAGCTATACTTTCCAACTATAGTTTACAACTATATCGTCTGACCTAGATTTATATGTGCTTCCCGCAACTAGGAGGTTATGCTGACGTATGCGCCTGTTTCCGAGGCTGGTGGAGTAGGGAAAACGACGACTGCAGCGACACTAGCGGTTAGCCATGCACGCGCTGGGAATCGCGTCCTTGCTATCGACATGGACACACAAAACGGGAGTCTTACGTATTTGTTCGGCCCGGAATACGACCGGGGAAATCAAGAGGTCGATAATCTTGTACGACACTTAGTTGGTCGTCCAAAGGGCGATTTTGAGGAGCTCATTCATACTGTAGAGCATGGTGTGGACCTAGTGCCCTCACATAACATGCTCGAAGACCTCCACGAATTTCTTCTCAACGAAAAAAACCAGGCAGAGAGGCTTGGAGAAGCGTACAGCATGTACCGCCAACTCCACCGAGTGCTTCGTGAAGCAGATATCCGCGAAAAATACGATGTTGTGATTGTAGATTCGGCCGGAAAGGCTGGCCCGATTTTGTACAATGCGCTCGTTGCTGTCCGTAACGTCGTTATTCCGTTTGAAGCGACAGCAAAGGGCCAAGAATCAATCGAAGGCCTGGATGACCTTGTCAACGGTTTAGAGGAAGGGGTTGGGGTAGATATAGGCGTATTAGCGATTGTTCCAATCGGATACAAAGACACTCGTGACCAGCATGAGATACTCTCTGATCTTCGAGAAAGTGGGTTCCCGGTCCCCGTGGTTGTTGGTGAGCGAGGGTCGTTGATGGAAGGCTGCTGGAAACAGCAGTGTAGTCCGTATTACTATATAGAGAATCATCGTAGTCGGAAGCGTGACTACGAATTAGAAACACTCGAACAATTCGACGACCTCGCTCGTAGTCTTGAGGAGGAAGCAGGGCTGGAGAAAGGAGAGGTGACTGTATAATGGGCCTCAAATCAGGATCACGAGACGCTGGGCTCGACGGCTCACAGGAGGAAGACGATCAAGAGACCGAAACGGAAACAGTCAGCAGAGACGAGGAGAATATAGGAACTTCTGGCAATCAGGGGAATGATTCGACACAGGCCACAGAAGCCACTTCGAACCCAAAACGTCTAACAAGAGAGTCGATACCATACAAACTGCGTAGAGAAAAGGTGAACGCTGGCCGGGAGCAGGTTCCGTTCTTCCTCCGTGATGAAGTGGTCGAAGCAGAGAGTGATCTACAGGATGCCCTCGAAGAGATGGTGGGTGAAAATGTGTACAAGTCAGATTACCGCGAAGCGGCGATGGTCGTTGCTCAGCGAAATCCAAAACTTGTCGCTGAAATATTGCGTGAATGGGGATACGACCTTGATGCGACCTAATTTCGGTTCTGTATTTCCCTTATCCTGTCCTAATTTCGGTTCTGCATTTCCCTTATCCTGTCCTAATTTCGGTTCTGCATTTCCCTTATCCTGTCCTAATTTCGGTTCTGCATTTCCCTTATCCTGTCCTATAGAAACTCTTCAGTGATAATATTCTGGTGTCGATCGAAGTGCACTCTATACGCGCTTCGGATTGAATAACTGTGTTAATCGCTGGCAGACGGTAAAGTTGAATATACCGTGGTTCCGGTGAAGAGTCAACTGAGGAAGTATGTCTTCAGTCAGTGGGCCCTCTCGTGATCGGAGAGACACACCATGTTTCCGGTGAAATCAAGAATCATCATCGGAATATTCCGGTGCTGTTGACGAGAGGCAGATGGGTGTGCACCCAGTTGAAAGAGTTTACTGTAAGGTACTGACTATGCGCACACACTACGTTTCCGATGTAATGGAGATTGAGAGGTCCTCAAAATAAGACGAGTTCTAGGTAGCAAGACAGAACAGCCAGTGACATCTAAGCGATTTGTCTGACATAGATTTTTATACCTCGTCTGTGTACTGTCCGTATGCCACTATCGCTACAAAAGAAAGCGATCGCTAATCGCTGACAGTTTCAATTTTCAAGTGAACTGACTATCGCCTTGTCCTATAATTCTGAACCATCTGTATACCCTTTTCTTCTTCCCTCCTGCCCGAATTCTTGCCTAATCACTTGCTTTCCGATGAACGTGGACCCTCGTTTCAACTGCGCTTCACGGCTACTTCAGGGTGTTTTCATCGGAAACGTGGTGTGTGCGTCTCCCCAAAACATTAAAGCCATTTCACCGGAAACGTGGTGTCCAAGGAACCATGTCAAACGCAGGTGAGCTATTCATCCGTGAGGACCCAATTTTTGCGAACAAGGAGCTGCTTGAGATCAGTCACCTACCAGAGGAGGACCGCATCGTCGGTCGGGACGATGAAATCGCTAACCTTGCCAGCGCAGCGAATCCTGCGATCTTCGGCCAGAGTCCAAGCAACGTCCTAATCTACGGAAAGACTGGGTCTGGAAAATCTCTTTGTGCGAAATACGTCGCCGAACGACTTGTCGGTACGGCAGAAGAGGAAGGAGTTGACGCGGCGTTTGCGTACGTAGACTGTGCACAAGATACCACCGAAACACAGGCCGTCCAGACGATCGCAAGCTCGCTCAACAATCCGTCTGCAACCGATATCCGAATACCCGACAAAGGTCTCAGTACAGCAACGTACTACAAGCGGATGTGGAACCTTCTTGACGCCCAGTATGACGTCGTAATTGTCATACTAGATGAGATTGATAAGCTGGACTCCGACGATATCTTGATGCAACTATCCCGAGCTGGCGAAGCAGGAAAACTCAGCCGCTGCAAAATCGGAGTTACTAGTATCAGCAACAAGATAAAGTACAAAGATAGGATGGATGAGCGGGTGAAAAGCAGCCTCTGTGAACGGGAGTTCGTTTTCCCACCCTACAACGCGACACAGCTGGAGAAGATCATGGCTGCACGAAAAGATGCCTTCCACGAAGATGTTCTTGAAGAATCTGTGATTCCTCGATCTGCTGCGCTCGCCGCTCGTGAACACGGTGATGCGAGGAAAGCTATCGACATTCTCCGATACGCCGGTGAGATCGCCCAAACTACCAATGCAGAAAATGTTCGGGAAGAATTCGTCATCGAAGCACGTGAACAAGCCGAAACGGACCGGTTCAGAGAGCTCATTCGTGGGTTGACCCCCCATTCCCGTCATATACTGCAGGCCCTGACAGTACTTTCAGTGAATAGTGAGAACCAAGTGGGATTCCGAACCACGCAAATATTTGACCTCTATGAACAGGTTTGCCGACAGAATGCCACAACTAGTCTCTCCTTGCGACGTGTTCGTGACCTCCTCAAAGAGCATGCCTTTCTAGATATTACCGAACAAACTCGTCGTAGTGGTGGCAGTGCTGAGGGGAGCTATACCCAGCACAAGCTCCTTGAGGACCCGGAAATCGTCAAAAAGGTTCTAGTAGAAACAGATAGCATATGATTGACAGAAGGTAGATTCACCGGAAATCAGGTGTGTTGCTTTCACCGGAAACCCGGTGTCCTCCTTCCGTCTACTGTTGCCATAAGAGGTTAGCTACTC
Source organism: Halococcus sp. IIIV-5B (assembly GCF_003602035.1). Lineage (NCBI taxonomy): Archaea > Methanobacteriati > Methanobacteriota > Halobacteria > Halobacteriales > Halococcaceae > Halococcus > Halococcus sp. IIIV-5B. The sequence continues at coordinate 161,316 of NZ_QZWE01000003.1, forward strand.
CAGTCTCCCAAGGGTAGACCACGAGGGCGAAGGTAACGACGAGAAATTGTGTGCTGAATACGGCTCCATTGAGGGCCGTACATTAAAAAGCCCTCAGCAACCATCCATTCAAACCCCTCTCACCACCGCATAAGTCACAGCTTACCAGTAAGGGTTCTCGGAAACGTTCAACTAGCAGGAACTAGGATCGGCAGGACTCACCACTTGTCTACTCTCGTGGGACCACGGGTGCGATGTACTCATTCTTCCAGGAATCGCCTTCTCGCCACTGCCAGTAGTAGTATCTGTATGACGTCTTTTCAGTTTCCTTCGTAGTCTTGACCGTAATGTATGCACCACTGGCTGGGACGTCTTCGTAATTCTTTGGATCCGTCGATATCTCGCGCTCACCTAGCTGTTCGATTTCTTCCTCGCTGACCTCTTCCTCAGCTCGCCGACGCTCGAGTTCCACTTGATGTCGCTGACGCTTCCAATCCGCCAAATCAGCTGCGTACCCGGCAACTGTTTCCAAACGTTCAGGGGATTGGTTCTCAAGTGGCTCCCAAAGGTACTTGGGCAGTTCTGGCGCTGAGGGCTTAATTCGATTCTCTTTGGTCATAGTTACCCCTCGAGTGGTGAGTATGTCAATATGTGGGGTAACTATGGATGACAGCACGGAGTTCCCTACCATCGGTATGTAAATCGCGTCTTCTCGACTGTTCCTATTGAACCACTAGATTGAGTGGTTGGGATAGTTTAAAGATCACTTCATGTGGACCTATTGATGTAGTACGTTAATCTCAACGATGGTCAACCACAGTTACCCCACCAATCAAAACCACATCAAACGTGTGGGGTAACTATCGATCTTAGACGACCGCGGATCCGAAGCGCCTGAACGATCCGTGACTATAATCACCTTTATGCTGAGGAGTTCGAATGAGATGATTTATACTGGCACCTGCAAAACGACAAATTATGGCTCCCAGAGAGGATGCCTACGGTGAAGCCATACGCGCGCATCACGCGGGCGAGAAGAGTTTCGAGATGGTCGAACGCGACGACGGATTTGTCAGCCCATCCGGTGGTCCGGAACTCTCCTTTTCTATGTGTGATGAATGGGCCCCGCGCGAGCGCGCGGCGACAAATCGTGCCGAGGGCCGCGTTCTCGACGTGGGTTGTGGCGCGGGTCGACACGCGCTCTATCTCCAGGAACTGGATCACGAGGTCGTCGGGGTCGGCACCTCACCAGGAACGTAGCAGTCAGCCGCGATCGGGGCGTCGACGCGCGTGAGTGTAACCCAATGTTCATAGGTTCGAAACTAGCACAATTGGAACAGTGGCGATGGAGCGGGAATACCTCGGTTTGGGTGGGACATGCACAACAGCCCCTCACATCCTCGACGAACTAGCGACAGTGACCAGCGATGAGGCGTGTCTTCTTTCGGAAACTCGCAATTTCCACGTCTCGGAGGATCCAAACCAGATTGTCTATTATGGATTAAATCGCCAGCGAGAAGCGCTCCGCGACAAATACAAGTCCTGAGCAGACAGAAAGAGGAAGAGAAGCGATCGATGCGATTCTTGAGAGTTCAGACCCGGAGCAACTAGTCTGAGCCGTAGGTGCCTTTTGCTATTAGGTCACAAACTGTTTCAGGGTCAGGAACGGAACGGTATGTTGTTACTTTCTCGCCATCCTCCTGCCATTTTATCGCGAGGTCACCGCTTGAGAGGAATTTATCTAACGGAGATCGGCTCTCTAAATTTGCAATCACAATATCAGTCATCGCAATCACTGAGATGTAGTCCCCCCGCCTTCGGTATGTGGATTTCGTGGTAACTGCATAGTACTTCTTTCGATGTGACCAGTAGGTGTATCCAGCAATACCCACAGCAACGAACAATATTACACCCCCCAAAACTATCAGTAGTAGCTGGGCATTTGGTGGACCCTCACCCACGGTCTCGAGCGAGGATATTCTAAGAACAGCTCCTCCTGCAAGGACGAATAGGAGACTACACAGCAGACCCGGTACGAGTTCCTTCGGGCCTTCACGACCCTCCCAAAGGAGTTCTTCGTCTTCATCAAGGGAAAAATAATTCGATGAAGGTGTATCAGGAATTGATTGATCCCCTGATAGCGCCACTGTATCCTCGGCCTGCTCAGAGTTCGTTTCGTTTCGGTGAGGTGTGCTTTGTTCCATTGGCAGCAGGGAAGTTGTTTGCGAGTTATTTACCGTCGGCCTTATATGTTACTCGCGTGCGCCCGCCTCGTTGAATACTCCTATTTCGCAGGAGATTTTAAGCCGGTGACAAGCAAGCATAGGATATGAAACGGGATCACATCCGCGTTGTTCCCACGTCAGAGGACATCTCGAGCCGAGACGTAGCATCCACGATTGGAACTCTCCATGCGATATGGGACGACCAAATCGTGAGCAGGCTTGATAAATGGCTCCCCACTCGATCGGGGATTAAAGAACCGATCAACTACACCTTTCACATAGTTTCGATGGGCGAGGATGAGGCAGTCGAGATGTACTACCACGTAGACAACGAGGAGCACGTCGACACCCTCAAAGAACGACTCGACTCCATCTACCCATCGACATTCAGCGTTGAGAAGGTCCATACGGATATCGTCGGGAAACTCATCGAGCCCATTGAGTACGACCGCGATGACTACCTTCGGAAGCTCGATCGGGACGAGCTCTACTACGATATGTATAACGACAATCGAATGGATATGACGCGGATTCTCCCTGAAGAACGCGAGCCCAGATACGGGGAGGATGGAACCGAATACGAGATCCTTCCGCCTGAGAACGTTGATTCGGAGATGACTCAGCGGAATAGCCGATTTCTCAACGGCGAGCGCGCCGCCGTGCGGATCAACCGAATGGATAGGGTGCCGACAGATGGGCTCTTGAACACCCTCCGGCGACCCACCGTCGCTTCTCTCACTGATCCTGATTCTGATGCAGTATCGGACATCCGCGACTCGGATGAGGAGCTCTTCGGCCGCAAGTCTACCATTGATTCTGACTCAGAAGTAGCGAATAACGGGGTGGGGACAGCATCGACGGACAGTTCACGAGGTGCCCCCCTCCCAGTTGGGACTGGAGAAATAACCCCTGGAGAACCCCGGACAGCGAACACCCCATCACTCGGTGAGGCAGGCACGAAAATCGTCGATACGGTCTACGCACGCCCGCCGCTCGATCAGCTCACTCCCGTTGGTGTCCGCTGGCGAGCGAAGGTGGAGCAAACCGACGATTGGATGACGTCTCTCAAACGATACAGCGAGAAGGTCTATACCAGCGCCAGCTCAGAGGAGATTGAAGCCCACGAAGGCGAACCACCACTCACTACCGTCATAGAGTATCTCACAAAAGCAAAGCAACCGCTCGCCGTTCAGATTCGTTTCTCGCCAATGGAAGACTGGACCGATGCGCGGGAGGACCGCGAGGATGAAATCCAGCAGGTCGAACGACAGGGGAGTGAGTGGACGCGCTTTTTCACTGGGATCTTCGAAACCAGCCAACCAGTCCCACAGAACGAGGACGAATACTACTACAACCAACCTCGTGAACCTGCACCCGAGGAACCTGTTGAGCCACTCCAAGGCAGTGACGACGCAAATCGCATGGAAATGCTTGAGGAGATGAGACAGCGGGAATCGTTCATCGTGAATATGTGTGCGTTTGGTGTCTTAGGCCCCGATCAACAGAGCCCGGATGCAGAATTAGATCGCCGGCTCAACCAACTCACCTCGGCGTTTCAAGCGTTCAATGGCCCTCTCTACAGGGTGGTTGGCCACCGTCTTGGGGGTGGCTACCTCGCCGATCGAGAGCTTAACAGGGAGTTCGAGCGCTTCATCAATCACACGATCGACACGACCAACACCCACTTCTGGAACCCAAGGAAACCCCGGATGGATTTCGTACTCGATCCCGACGAACTCGCGAATTTCATCGTCGTCCCTCCAACCCATCATCTCTCGGTGAAAGCGAAGCGAGGCACCCGCGCTCAACAGCAAACTCAGAGCCCACTTCCACGCCCTCACTCGGGTGTGATGGACCATCTACGCGGCGCACTCGAAGTTGGCTATGCACTCAACGAGAACGGCCACCCGGAGGACGAACCCGTAGGTATCCCTGTGTCATCGCTCAACAAACATTACGCACGCTTTGCGGCGACAGGTGGTGGGAAAAGTATCGCCGCTGGGAACGATGGTCTCTCCATCACTCGAAACACCTGTGGCCCCATGTTCTCGATCGACGCGAAGGGCGGCGGGTTCATGAAGAACTATATGCGGGCGTATAGCGCGGAGTTCGGCCAAGATGCTCTCGAGGAGAACATCATCTACTTCGACTTCCCGGATGAGCTACCGGGCATCTCCTTTTTCGACATCCGAGCCGACCTCGAAGCCGGTCGCTCTCGCCCGGACGCTGTCCAAGACGTCGCTGACCAGTTCGTCGAGATCCTCAAAGTCGTCTTCGGATACGAGCGCTTCGAGGAGGCCAAAACCGCCGGGAACCTCATTCGCTACCTAGTCAAATTCCTCTTCGACAAACAGCACGGCCACAAACTCGGCCTCAATCGCGAATCTGCCGACGTATTCGCCTACAAGGACCTCGAGTGGCTTGTCGAGCAGATCGACCACGTTCTCGGCGACAACGACGAGTTCACCCAACTCCCCCAGTGCTCGAACGATCAGGTCCGACGGCGGATTCACGAGCGGGTCTTCGAGCATCCGGACACCTTCAGCAATAGCCTGGAAGGTGTGAAATCCCGCTTGGACGAAGTGTTCCAAGACCGCCGCCTTCGCCAGATATTCAACAACACCAGTCCCGAGCTCTCGTTCCCCGAACTGCTCGACAGCGACAAACAAGTGCTATTCGACCTCGGGAATATGCGGGACAGTTCAGCCGAGACCATGACCGCAGTGTTGATGATCACCCTGTTCACCTCCCTGCGGAATCACGATATGACGACCAAACCAGACGATTACCTCGTGAACTTGCAGATAGACGAGGCTGCGAAGGTCGTCGTTTCCGAACCCATGCAGAAATTCCTCAGCGAAGGGCGGGAGTTCAGAATGTGCGTCGGGCTCATGACGCAGTTCCCCAAACAGATGCAGTTCAAGGGCACTCGCGAGGTCTACATGAACGTCCTCAACAACGTCAGGACCACGCTCGCGAGCAACATCAACATGGGAGAGGACCTCGCAGAATCCTTCTCACACGAGGAGATGGACGCCACTGAGGCCAGCTATCGACTCCGCCAGATGCCGAACGGTGAGTGGATGATACGGACCATGAATCCCGGCTGGACCGAGAACCAGCCCCAGCCTTTCTCCATTCGAGCAATGGAGATACCACCCGGCCATCCCGAAAGCGACGATCCCCTCACCGAAGAGGAGGAAGCCGAGTTCCAAGAGATCCTCGCCCAGATTCGAGAGCGGGCCTCCAACGAGTACGGCGTCGTCGACAACCGCGAGGTTTCCGAACTCACCGTGCCCCCATCCGTGCAGTCCGTGGTCGGTGTCTCAGCCCAGATCGATGAGCTGATCGCGAAGGCGATCGGGGCCGTTCAGATCGATATGGGCAACAACGCACGCAGTGAAAACGACCCCGTTAACGCGAGCGACGTCCTCGATAAAATCCACGACTACTACCAAAACTCCGGTCAGCTAGCTAAAAGTGACGACTCGATCCCGACCGCCGAGGAATCCTCCGATGAGTACCTTCCGCCCACCCTCGAGATCCTCATTCGCACTGCACGAAATCGATCCGAGTACGTCGAGGTCGAACCCGATCGAAGCGCGCGCGACCCCCAGATGATTCTCACTGAGGCAGGTGAGAAAGCGATCGCAATCGACACTGGCGAGGTTCGATCGGCGGGTGGCGAAGGTCACGATTCGGCGCTCGAAGCGATCGATGAAGCACTCACCAAAGAGGGGTTCACGGTAAACGTTCTCAAACAGGATCGGAGCGATATGCCGGACGCCAAAGCAGTCCATTCCGACCTCGATACCACCCTCATTCTGGAGGCCGAAACCACCACCCCATCGAAGCCAGCGAAGGTGCTCGAAAATCTCAAGAAAGCTCAGCGGCTGGACGGCACCCCAGTGTTCGTCGTGGAGGCTGGGCAGGATGGCGGCGGTCCAGACGACACTGGAGAGGACTATAATTACTGGGCACGCCGTGTGGAAAACATACTCTCCGAACCCGTGAATGAAATCGACGACGAGACGGGGCACATCCACTACTACGTCACCAACAATCTGGTTCGGATCAACGAGAAACTAACAGCTCTCAGACCAGTCACTGGAGACAAACGAAAGACCCGCTGGATCAACGAGGGCGGCGAACTCGTGTTGCGAGACGGGAACCATTTCGAACACGCTCGCCTCGATAGCCTGGACGACATCGGCACCTCATCGTTCCCCGCCGTTGATATGTACGACGAGTACAAGAACCAACATCTCGTCCAACCGCAAATTGAGTCTGACCAAGAATATGAGGACGTTGACAGTCTCAAGGAAGATTGGGTGCAGGTCAAACGGCCCGCGATCCCCGAAGAAATGCTCCCCAATCCGGAGTACGATCGGGGCGATTACCACATCATCATCCTGTCGCCCGACCGGGAGGACCCACCCGAGTTCTATCGCGATGGCGAGCGCTTCCCCCTCAGTCCTGGCACGAAAGAACCGGCCGAAACCTTCGAAGACGACGACAAAAATTCACAGGAGTTAGACGTAGATGGAAGTCTTTCTCTCGACCCCGAAGAAGAGCTAAACGAACCCTCATCCGAGGCCGGTGCCCCGCCCGGTGAACCAGCTCTCGATGACGAAACCTCTAATGATTCTGATAGTGGTCCAGCAGAGCCGGTTGCCGACGAATCCGAACCCGAGCAACCCCCCGAAGGAGAACTCGGAGGAAAGGACGAAGGGGTGGCCGCGTTTGCTGATGCACGCCTCGTGCAATCCCCAGACAACATCACGCCCAGTACGAAACTCTATCCAGAATATGAAGAATATGCAACGAGAAATGGGTTCGAGGTACGAAGGAAAAACCAGTTCTCTCGCTCGCTCAAGAAATCAATCGATTACGAGATCGACACCGATCGAGCCGAGGTAGCTGGTACTCTCACCACCCTCTATATCGGAGTCGCCCTGCCTCCTCAATAGCGGATTATATCTCGCTTCCACACTGTTCTTCTATTATCCACAGCTGTCAAGTCGGCCTATTTCGGGCATAATCGGCAAATATCACTATCGCTGGATAGAGTGCTTGAAATATGGTTTTACAGATGATGAGGGGATGAACCTCACCTCCCTGGAATAGCCACTCTTCAGAACCTGCTAAAACCGAGGTAGAAAGCTTCTAAATCCGCTTTACAGATGATTCCTTGTAGATCGAATTCTGCTTCACCGAAGAAAGCACTCTCAGCGAGGAATCTGGCCGCTAACACCCTTTTACAGATGATTTACGGATGATCCGTTCATTTGGCAAAATCTAATCATCTGTAATTCATCTGTATGGTTGCTCTACGGACGATTTCACCCTCTCAGGAGGGGGTGTTTGGTCGTCGAACGACCAATATAGAATGGGGGGTCCCTGTCGTTCAGCCTGTTGGAGGGGTGAGTGGCCATTGAGAGTCTCTCAAGGAGATGAAAGGTAGAGAGCTACCTTTCAGGGCCCACCAGGTGAGGAGGAGCGAGGATAGCGTGTGATCGATGCTAATCTGAGAGAACAGAGTAACCCTGTGACCTCCAACTGAGAGCGACAGCACCGACCTGAAAAGAGAGGAAGTTCAGGACCACCCCGAGAGAAGTAGTAGTTGAAAATCCAAAGTGAATTGAGAACAGCACCGCCCCGGACCAAGAGAGAAAACCAGGCCATTCGAATAGCAGCTGGGGACCGAAAGGATGGATGAAAACTGATCCCCAACACACCCCGCAACGAGTGAGGAAAGAAGGTGAGTTCGAAACGAGAGCGCACCCATCAGGACAGCGATGTACCCAGAAAGTGAGAGGTTACTGAGATGGGTTCGGTACCGAGAGTTTGCCCCTCCAGCCCGACGAGTGAGTGCCCCGTTTGTTTGTCCCGATAGGGGTGAGGAGATTTCGTCCAATGATCACTGCACTCATCAACCACGTCGAGTCGATGTTCAGTACCGATCGGCACGATCACCAGCAGTCCGAAAGCGGCGAGTGGTGTTGTTCCGAACAGCTCCGATGCGACCACCCCGAGTTGAAGCAATACCTGGATTGGGATGAGGAGTTCGAGTACCGCTTCTGTGAGTGTGGCGCATACCTCGAGTGCCGCGAGAAGTAAACATAACTTCGCCAATATATTCCCAATACCTCAAGGAGGCGATACATTGGATGGACGATACGAATTCGAATAGTTTGTTCCCCCGAGAGGGGTGAGGGCAGAGGAAGACGAGACACGCCGGTTCGAAACAACGAGTCAGTAGTGGCACCGAGAGGGAAGGACTCGTCGTCCCTCGGTCACGAGATCCTGAGAGGGATATCTCGGCTTTCTGACTATGAGCACGACCAGTAAAACGGAATGATTCACGGCGGGCAAACAGCACACCAGAACATCACGACTTCACGTCTGTTGCGGCCCTCGATGTGCTGCTTACCTACGCCCCCTTCGCGGGCTGGCTCACAAGCGACTACCTCCCATTCGCGATCGCCGGAGCCGCAATCGTTCTCGGCATGTCGCGGACACCAGACACGGTTATTTGGCGTGTCGTTCCACACGGCTGGACCCACTTGCCGGTCAAGGCAACCGCTTTCGGAGCCGCGCTGGCCGCGCCTAGTTGGTGGGTCGCTTCGAACATCGCCGTCCACACTGGCGGCGCGATCGTCATCCCGTTGGCCACCAAGCCATAGTCAGTTTCCGCTACTTGATCTCGCTACCACTACCTATTGAGCCCAAAACCATTCGAAATGCTCTCTGAGGCTCGTTCAGAACTGAGTGTGCATCAGGGTCAGAATTCCTCTACTTTGTCGATGGCATACTCTTTATTTGCTTCCACGGCTACCTCTACGGTCTCAGGTGCGACCTCCTCGAGGCCAATTCTCATGAGCAAGCGGAGTGCCTCTGCACGGTTCGGTCGTATGTGATCGGTGTCGCGGCCGAGTTTGGTCCTCGCCGCAAAAATGACCTCAGTGAGCTGGTCAGCCTCCTCCAATCCATGCATGAGAGTGGCCAAGTGAAGGTCTCGGAAGGAGAGGTTGTGACTCACCTCCTTGTCATCGATTTGTTGATGCGTATTCTGAATCGCCTTGTATAGTTGGAGTGAGGCCATCTCGTCGCTCCATTCGAATAGCGCTTCAGCATCGGGCTTATCTGACATTTATGCGACCTCCCTTCCGATGCAGGCTACTAACGAGTACTCTGCTTCCGAGTAGACCGGCTCGTTTGACGAGAGGTGCTGGTACTTAGAGGGGATCATGGTTTGGGTAACGGATTGCTCACGGGCATGACGACCTCCCGACTGTTTGGAGAGTACTGTTTGTCTCCTAGTCCGGGATACGGATCTCATAACCGGCAGTTGAGTCAGTGTGTGAGTCATTTTAGCTGGTATGAAACGATTTTGACTCCGCTCACATAAAACCAGTTGCTAATTAGTAGCTATAAGCTACTATCTAGTGATGAATTGTCGGATAATCGATAACACTATCCGGCATTTCGGCTTCGAGTCAGGCGTATGCGAAAGCGTGGGGAGTGGATGACACCGATGGATGACCTGCTCTTGGAGGCGCTGGCGTCGTCGGGTATGGTCCTATCCCCATCGATTATCAGCTTCAATCTCGATCTGAGCCGCGAAGCAGTGAATCGGCGTCTTCAAACGCTTGCTGACCACGGACTGGTTGAGAAAATCGAGCGCGGCAAGTACGAGATTACTGATGAAGGAAGCGAGTACCTAAGCGGCGACCTTGATGCGAGCAACCTGTAGCTTTTAGCTGAGTATCTGGCTACACTCCTCGAAAATTCGAATAAAGGCTTATTTGTATGAGTCCATAAAGGGAGTATGAGGACGCGGGCCAGGCCCGCTGGCTGAAACCCTCGGGACTGGTTCGGTTAGGGACGTGGGGTAGTGGCCTACGTCCTGTTGACGTCCGTTCTACAAGCGAACATCTTCTAAGAGATACTTCTGAAGTAGTGGCGAATTCAGAATCCTAACAGAACTCTCCCATCGAGATGAGATATCGTGCGTATCGCCATCCGGATGGCGTCCCGTTATCCAAGCCACCACGCGAGTCTTCTGAATACTCCCGTAATTCCCGTTCACTCCGCTGATTCGATAGAAGGGTAATGGCGATCCTTTCGGCTCTCGCCAGTTGCTATCGTACCAGCCTACTTCGTCAGGAAGATCCGCAACTGAAAGGCCGTTGCGCATCGCGTCTGTAACGTAGCCAGCGAGGTAGTCAGCAGCAGCAACCTCGGGGTAGGTCAGGTCGGCTTTCGGCATCCCGGTGATATGAACGCTCCCGAACGATGACTGGAAGCTTCCATCGAAATACTTGGCTGCCTGAGAGCGAAGATGCTCCTGATGGTCACCGTACATGCTGATAGCTCCATCAGCAATGAGAATTGAGCTCCCTCTGTAGTTATTGTCAGCAGTGATGGTACTCTTTGCGAGTGCGCAAACGGCAGCGGCCTTATGGTGGATCGATTCTCCCGAGTAGCCAGCGGCGACTCGCCAAGGGATTTCTCTCGATGCAAGCGATTCTATCAAACCTTCAGTCCGCCGATTACGCTCCTCTCGAGAGGTGTTGGCTGCTACTGTCTTCGACTTGCCTTTCCAGGGCGAGAGGTCGTTCTCGATCAAGCTCTCTGCGAGTTCTTCTCCATTTTCTCGCGGGCATCGAACGACAGCAAGTGCAAATGGGCCATCTGCCCCAATAACATTGCCTGACTCGTCAACCCCAATGACGTGCTGGGCTCTGGTGGTGTTCCCAGAAGACTGTTCGATGAGGCGTATTTTCCGCATAGATATATCGATACTCCGTAGCTATCTGCAACAGTCTGGGAACGTGCTTGAAGCTTCACCTTCTGGTTGGTTCCTCAGAGCCAGCGAGGTAGCGTCCATGAATAGTGCACGACATTCTTTTCGGTCTTAACTGTCCAGCGTCGCTTATATCACGCTTTCATCGTCTATAACCCCAGGTTAGCATTGCTCTCCAGCCCTTAGTTTTATAGGGGTGGCTATCCATTTGATCAACGTTCCCCGATAGAATCAACCAGGGAACAGGAAACCGCAGAATGAGTTCGCTTCCAACCACTCTTGAAGAGTGGATTCACAGAGAGCATAGGCATCAACCAAGCTGTGAGGACCAGATCTTCGCAGGGTACTGGTTTTTCGAACAAGGTGTTACTGATGTCGCCGAGGAGTACGCCAGGACCAGCGCTGTAGAGGATAGTATTGGGCACCAACTAGATCACACGGTTCGCGATGTCCTAGACAACCTGGAAGAGATCGGCGTTCTGAGACAGCGATCACCACCTGGGAACGGAATCTATATCCGAAACCACCGTACGGAGGAAAACTTCTTCGACCCCACGAACCAGGACTTCATTGATCTGTTGACCGAAGAGATATCGCGATTCATCCGGGACATGCAGACTCAAGAGCAAGAAGAGCCATTACCTACGCCAGATGGGGACGAAAGTGATGATGAGGAGTCGTCTGGGACCCTTCGGACTATTGCCGCCGACGCACTTGATATAGAGCCCTCTATAGTCGAAGAGGCACTAACGAACCCAGACGACCCCGTTGATCGGATGAACAGATATGATACTGTGTTAGACGCCGTCAAAAGAAGCGATACCGTTTCTCGGAACGGGGATTACGATGGAATGGGATGGCGGAATATGGCTCTTCGATGGACACTGAGCAAGCGAGGCGTCAGGCTGGAAAAGAACGAATCACTAACCCGACTCTAGTCTCATCAAACGATCGCCGTACCGTTGATTGAAACTTTCCTGGATGTCGCTAACGACGGCGAGGTTCAGCTCTTGCCGCCGAAGAGGCGATGTGACCAATGTGAGCAACCGAAACGACTACGGACGCTACGCTTCTAAATGCATTAACACGGACGTGATCCCTATCATTGGTACGCGCAACTTTTCAGGGATCAACGAACTTACACCGTAAGAAAGCGCAAAAATGTACCCTTCCAGAAAGATCGGCCGTTACAAGTTCCAGTATGTCGATTACGAGATAACTGTCAGCGCAGAATGGCAGGGTCGCGACGAACGATTCAGGAAGAAACCCTGTTACGAGGTGAGTGCTCATGCCACCAGGATCGGTGGCAACGATGGGTACGGAAGGTTCTCTACCAAGGTGACAGCCCCCGTCCATCCGTCGCCATCGCTCACTGACCGTCTCCTCGGTCGACGTCCATCGAAAACGGAACTTGCTGACTTAGTAGCAAAAGCTTGTGAACAAATCAGAACGAAGATAGACGGGATGTACGACGACATCGGCATTCACCGGGATGAGGACGAATTCATCGCACGGGCAGAAGCCGAGGCCGCCATCGAATCGTGGGCCGAGGTCCCCCCGGAAGAAGATGTGGCCGAGGAATCGGCCCCACCCACAGAACTGTCTGATCTCGACTCCGACCGAGCCGAGTAATCGCTAGACAGCAACCTTTGTCCACGGCCACCGTTTTGTAACCCCCTTGTAAGAAAGATGGCTATGCCTATCCCATTCGGCGCGACATGGGAAGGCTTCTTGAGCGGTGCGGAGAAATTCCAAAGGAGGCCACGCTTATTACACCAATCTCGAACGTGCGATTCAGGGTCACCGATGTCCGAACGCAGTGGATCATCCTTGAGGACACCGATACGGGCCAGTCTCCACAACTCTAACGAGGCCAGTTTGAAGCACTCGCCAACACATTACTGACACGGCCGGAGGGTACGAGACCAAGCGACTGCCACCGAAGGCCGAACCATACGCGGCGGTGCTCGTGCTCCACCCGCGCTACGTACTGAATCAAGACGTGGGAACCATCACCGAGCTCGATTAAGCCGACGAGAGCGTTGTCGTGAGCTTTGCGGGGAAGCTTCTCGCCATTTTCAATACCCGACGACTCGCAGCGGCCCTGGTCGATGATAACGTAACGTAGCACACGCCATGGGATGCGGTCGTCATCGGAGAGCATTCCTTCACGCTTGGCGTGTTGCCACACAGCGAAGAGTTCTCGATCAGAGAGTCCATTGGGGGATCGAACGTCATCGTCGCACAGGAAGCACGTGAGGGCGTTGTAAGCGATCTTGTACTTGTGGTCGGACACAACATCGTGCTCGCCGATAACGACGAAAGGGGTCCCGCTCTCGCCGTGGTGAATAGTTACCCCACAAACGCCACAATCAGAAAGCGTGGGGTAACGCAAATGGGTTCGGGTACAGCGGATCGCCGCTGGGATCCCCCATTATGAGCTCTCTTTGAGGATAAGACCCCTTATTCGCTCAGTAGGGAGTAAGATGCACTTCCCGGAAGGGGGCTTACTCGCCGTAAATCCGTCTGGTGACTATTGCTAGTGAGGTCATAGAGTCAGTCAGCGATCTACTTTGGCGACACCGATCGACGTGCATAGGACAATGGTTGCAAAACGATTCAGCCTTCGATCTGTAGCTACACCATCAGTTCAAGTCGACGCCTGATAGTCGTGCAGACCGGCTTTCTATTCAATATACTTATCCGTCCATTTCTCGATCGATCAGATGCTATGATGGACGACCTGATCGCCTTCCAGCGCGACCTCCTGTACGTTATCGCTGGTCTTGAGAACGGAACGCCACCGCATGGCCTCGCGATCAAGGACTTCCTCGAGGAAGATTATTCAGGTGAGATCCATCACGGCCGACTCTATCCCAATCTCGACACGCTCGCCGACATTGGGTTGATCGAAGTTTCAGCGATTGACAAACGCACCAACGCCTACTCAGTCACCCAGCGCGGTCGTCGCGAACTTGAGGCTCGCCGCGAGTGGGAACGCCAGCATGTTGACCTGGGCGGCAAGTAAAAGTCATACCCTCAGTGACTCGCTGTTTTGTGGCTCTTCATCGCAGTTTCTTCTATGAAGGGTGTGCCACACTCAGGGCTTTGAACTAACAAATCGTTGATGTCCTGAGTGGGCTCGGTCTCTACGTCCTTCCCATATGACAATATCTTACACGACGCGGAGTACTAATACTCTTAACTATACTAATTCGCAGGCAGGTTGTTCATGTACAATTTGATCATAGCATTAACTTCGCCCTTTAACAGAGATGCCACATCGCGAGGTTAGGACACAAACGTTTGAGAAAGAACTCCAACAGCCTTTGCTCCTAGACTCAGTCGAGGGCTATCGAGTGGCAGGCCGACCTCTCTTTCTCTTATATCAAAAATCAAGCGCGCGATTCTGAGGGTTCAGATATCATCTGGTTCACCCACGGAGTTTAACCGATAGTGACCCACTGTTGTGTGTATGTCACCAATCGAGCTGACTGAGAGTCAGAAGACGACTCTGCAAGAACTGGTCGATCTCTACCGAGAGAGCGAGAACGCTGTTAAAGGTGAAGCCATCGCCGAGCAGATCGACCGGAATGCAGGCACGATCCGGAATCAGATGCAGAGCCTGAAAGCCCTCCAGCTAGTTGAGGGGGTTCCGGGGCCGAAGGGTGGCTACAAGCCGATGGTGAACGCGTACAACGCGCTTGATATCGAAGAGATGGATGAGCCTGCCTCCATTCCACTGAGCCACAATGGTGACCCTATCGACGAACAAGTTATCCAAGAGATCAACCTGATGAGCGTCCACCATCCCGAGAAGTGCCGCGCCGAACTCCGGATGCAAGGGTCAGTACGGGACTTCCATGAAGACGACTCTATTACGGTCGGTCCCACACCGAAGTCGAGTCTCGCGATCACTGGAACGATTGACGGGGTCGTGAACGCCGACAACAAGCTTATTATCAGAGCTGAAACTATGGAAGCACCCGTCGACAGATAACTACGCCTAAGCCCAAACAATTAAAAAATATTTACGCACTTCTAACAAACTCAATTGCTATTTTTACTTGAATGGCATTTCTTTGGATGCATCCAATCGAGATTCACACTTCAAAAACTTGGCGTGGGGGCAATCGACGAATTTCTCTCCAAAGATGGCACGATTTGGCAGTAATTTGCATAACATCTGGTATCTCAGGATGTTCTGAGTTTAAGCACATCAGTACTTCAAGTAGTGGATGATGCTGTATGTGATATAAAGGATCGGGGATATTCGTATGTTATTTCTTCGTATCCCAATTAGTGAGAAGAGTGTTAGTGGAAGTTCAAACAGACTTTGCGTATCGCACGGCAGATGTCTCTCCGAGTTCAAAATACAATCTATTCTATATTTCATGCAGCTCTCGGAGAAAACGTAATAACTTATCACCGAATCATGGGAAAAGATCCAGTTCACATCTAATTTGTTCCGCAGAAATAGCCGTATGTGTATTTCTGAGTAGCAACTGCTTAGTGATTTGCGATACAATCGGCTGATAGGTGAGAAAAACGCAAATTTTGAAGTGGCCGGTTGATGTCCAAGCAGCCAATATCGGCGGGATAAACGAGACAGAGGTCTCGTTTTCTCCAGGTGTTGCCATTCTCATGGGACGGAACGCAACCAATCGAACGTCTTTTTTGCGGGCGATCATGGCCGCTCTCGGGAGTGAATCAACGTCACTGAAAGGAGACTCGGATGAGGGATACGTCGAACTCGCGGTCGGTGATGATACCTCTCGGCGAGTGCTTGAACTTGAGGGAGGCGCCGTTGTAATGGGTGGGGAACCCTACCTCGGTGACTCCGAAGGTGCCGACCTCTTCGCGTTCCTCCTCAAGAACAACGAAGCATGCTAGGCGGTCGCACGTGGTGACGACCTCCGAGAAGTCATCATGCGACCGGTGGATACCGATACCATTCAGGCTGAAATAACCCAACTTGAGACTCGCAAACGTGTCCTTGACAACCAACTTGACAAGCTCAACTCACCCGACGATCGGCTTCCGGAACTCGAACAACAGCGCACACAAATTAAAGACCAGATCCAAGACAAACGCGCCGAGCTCAAAAACAAAAATACCGAGATGAAGGATGCTGACAGAATCATCGACGATACTCGCGAGCAAAATTTCGACTTTGAGGATGCCCATGACGAACTTCAATCCACCCGGTCGGGATTAGATAACGTCTGATATCGTCTCGATACCCAGCGCGAAAGCATTCAGACGCTTGAGGATGAACGCGAAGACATCGAAAGTACGGTAGCGGATCTTTCGGAGACACCGGCTGGCGATATCTCCGAACTCGATTCTGAGATCGAACGGTTGAGAGACCACAAGCAGTCGCTTGAGTCCACGATCTCCCAGCTTCAACGCGTGCTCCAGCTCAACGAGCAGATGCTTGAGGGGGAGAATCCCGAACTCCAGACTACACTTTAGGGAACCGCTCCACAAGCGACTGCGGAGGAAGGTGGAGATGGAGTCCTTACCGACCAGTTGCTCGGTGATGAGGGCGAGAGAACCGTTTGTTGGACCTGTGGGAGCGAAGTCGAGCGGGAGATCATTGACGAGACGCTTGAGAGTCTTCGCTCGCTTCGTGAGGAGAAAGCCCACGAACGCAACGAAATCGACAGTGAACTCATGGGACTCGTATTCGCACTTGCAGGATATCTAGTTCACGAACTCCACAAGGTACTTCCGTTCATCGTGTTAGAATCACTCGAACCATTCGATTCGGATCGAATCGCCACGTCTGTCGAATATTCCAGTGAGTATGCGGAATACTTATTATTGCGTTTCTCCCAAAGAATGCTGCCGGCCATAATGAAAGTCATCAACGCATTTTGGAGATCTAACCGGGAGAACTCACATGTCGAAGAAAATCCATTCAAAAAACAAACAAGTTCAAAATTAGTGCACCCCACGAAAGGTTGAACACTGTGACTAGGAAGTGAACGCGCTCAGCTGCGCCCTTAATCGTGTCACTGTGAATGAATCAGCTGAAACCATGTTTCTGCTCGATCCATCGGCGATCAGATAAGCCGTTACCGGAACTCGCGTGGGCATCGACCGTCAATGTGCTCACCGCGATGCAGATATGTGAGGCCTGCGGGTGGAAGGTGCTTGTGCCGTGGAACTCGCGGCGGCACGAGGATTTCAAGACGACGAATTAATCGTACGAGACCGACCACGGTGGATTCACATTCGTACCAGGCATCGGTTCGCATGGGGACGTTCACGAATTCGACTTTTCGAGTTTCTCTCCAAATATCATCTGCACGCAGAACGTGAACCCGGAGATGATCCGATGCGAGTGTCATAGCAACTACGTAGAGGTCTCTGAAGAGAATGTGAAGGTTGTATTCACCGAACATTATGATGAGGCAATGATGGTTGAATCGTATTGGATGAGAACGGGACCGCGAACGAACCCGATCTAATTTGGTTATTTGGAACTCAGAAATTGGCTGGAGAGTATCCTTTCTATTTTTCTTGCGCCTCAACGACGGCAACGCTGGCGAGGTTAACGATATCTTCAACATCGTCACCTCGCTGGATAACGTGGACGGGTTTGTTCATGCCGACGAGCACCGGCCCAATGGTGTCGGCACCACCAAGACGCTGGAGGAGTTTGTAGCCAATATTTCCTGCCTCTAGATTGGGGAAGACGAGACAGTTCGCAGGCCCGTCGAGTTCTGAAAATCCGTATGTATTGTTCAGGATTTCATCGACCACGGCCGTATCGGCTTGCATCTCACCATCGACTTGGCAGTCGAATCTCGGGTCGTCGTGAAGCATCGACACCGCCTCACGGGGCTTCGCGGATCCTGGCGTCTGTACACTCCCAAAGTCCGAATAGGACAGGAGGGCCGCTCGAGGTTCGACATCGAAACGCCGGGCAAGCGCCGCGACGTGCCGTGTGATCTCGGCAAGCTCATCGGCGCTCGGATTGAGGTTCACGGTCGCATCCGCACAGAAGACGACACGATTCTGGAACGCAAGCATGTAGACACCAGCGACGTAGTCTGTGTCGGGAGCCGTCCCAATCACTTCGAGCGGCGGGCGGAGCGCATTTGGGTAGTGATGGGTAAGCCCAGTGAGAAAGACATCGGCGTCACCTTCTTCAAGCATGACGCTACCAAAATACTCTGGTTTCCGGACGAGCTCGGCGGCTTCCTGTCGCGTTACTCCGTTGCGTTTTCGGATGTCGTGAAGTTTGTCGGCGTATTCGGTGTGTTCGCTGTCCTCGGGGTTTACGATATTAGGATCAGCATCGAGCGCGAGGTCAGCGATTGTCGCCTCGATCTGGTCTTCGTCGCCGACAAGGACGGGCTCTGCGATACCTTCCTCTTGCATTTGAGCAGCCGCACGGACCATCTTCTCGTCCGCTCCGTCGCCGAGGGCGACGCGCTTGGGCTCGCTCTGTGCTTTGTTTAGGACGATGCGCATCATCTCGCGGCTCTTGCCAAGACGAGCTTCAAGATGTTCTCGATGCTCGACAGGATCGATATCGTGACGGGCAATGCCGGAGTCGATAGCGGCCTGTGCAACGGCTGGTGCGACCTCGAAAAGGACACGGGGGTCGAGCGGCTTTGGAATGATGTACTCCGAACCGAATCGAAGAGGTTGGTCACCGTAGGCATCTCGAACCTGATCGGGGACATCCTGTTTTGCGAGCTCGGCGAGTGCTTCTGCAGCCGCAACCTTCATGTCCTCATTGATCTCGGTTGCTCGTACATCGAGTGCCCCACGAAAGAGGAAAGGAAAGCCGAGAACATTGTTCACCATGTTCGGGTAGTCAGAGCGGCCTGTCGCCATGATAACTGTGTCATCCCGAGCCTCTTTGGCACTCTCATAACTGATCTCGGGGTCGGGATTCGCCATCGCGAACACGATAGGGTCGTCCGCCATTGATTGTATCATCTCCTGATCGACGACTCCACCGACGCTCAGGCCGATGAACACGTCAGTGCCCGACATCGCATCCGCGAGGTCCCCATCTTCGACACCCTCTGCGAACGGCTCAGTGCGGGAGGTTAGATCATCCGCCTGTGCGCGGTTCTTTGAAAGAATGCCATTGATGTCGCTCATTGTGATATTTGTCTCAGGAACGCCAAGGGAGACATAGAATTCTGCACAGGCAACAGCGGCCGCGCCTGCACCAGAGAAGGCGATGGTGAGGTCTTCGAGTGTCTTTCCCGTTAATTCGACGGCATTCAGGAGCGCAGCACCGGAGATGATAGCGGTACCGTGTTGGTCGTCGTGAAAAACCGGGATATCCATCGTCTCAGCGAGGCGACGTTCGATTTCAAAACACTCTGGAGCCGCGATATCCTCTAGATTGATCCCACCGAATGTCGGTTCCATTGCTGCGACATTCTGGACGAACGCGTTGACATCAGATTCGTTGAGTTCTATATCGAAGACATCGATATCTGCAAACCGCTTGAATAGAACGCCTTTTCCCTCCATGACGGGTTTCGAGGCTTGGGCCCCGATGTCACCAAGACCAAGAACCGCGGAGCCGTTGGAGACAACGCCGACGAGATTCTCCTTCGCTGTGTACCGAAAGGCGTCATCCTCGTCATCAGCGATTTTCCGGCAAGGTGCCGCTACACCCGGCGAGTACGCCAGCGAGAGGTCGCGTTGTGTATTCGTTGGCTTCGTTGTCGCTATTTCGATCTTTCCGGACGGCTTCCGCTCGTGGTACGCGAGTGCGTCCTCATCGAGACCCATACACCAGTCTGGACGCCGTCCCCAAAAACATATTCGGTGAGCGTGTCATAGAACGATTAGGATTTAGTGATCCGCCATACGGCGCTATGATGAACAGTGATTGAAATGAATCTCAAGCGAGAAATCATGAGAGCGTGTATTGGAGGTTTCTTGATTACAATTGTGAGGTCACATCAGCTAAAAAACACTGGCGATAATTGAGACGAATCTACCGCTCCTGCTGGAGGCGGTGGATTCCCCGAGTATAGCTTCGTTCCACACCACTGCCTCTAAATTTCACTTTGAGAAGTCCTACCGGGAAGCGCTCGATACCCTGGCTGAAATGTCAAAAATACTGTGGGAAATCGATCTTGAAAGGGTCCCTCTCCTGAATTACTTGACGCTATTCAAAACATTCAGAAAATTTCCCGTAGCAATCTACCGAGTACAGTTGTGCTAGAGAGCACGACTGCATGAGCTGTCGGGCCACGCCATGATTGACTTGACGTTTTCCAGATAACGAGAACGCCGGTCGCTACTAACGCCGTCGCACGGCTTACCGCGTGTAGACGATCAAGGCCATCGCACTCGTTGCCACGGACACTCTGGCGATGCTGGACGTTCGCTGTGCCACGTTGAGGCGACATGACACAAAGACCGGCTTTCGTTAGCCGCCGACAAAGACTACGACTGTATGGCGCTAGGGGAGAAGCTCCGCAACCAAAGTATAAGTCAAACGACTAAAATCTGGATTTTCGACTCATTGACCGTACGAACAACGCGCGGGTCGACATCCTCCGATACTGCCAGCGCTTGATGTCGGAGAACGTGTTCCCGGATCAAGCGCACGCTCTGTGACGTCGTGCGTGCGGAGCCTGGTATGGTCAGTTCGGTAAGATCTTCCGATGTACGCGGTTCACAACACGAAGCGATTGCTACGACTACATATCAATCGCCACGTGGCGATTTTCTAAAGCTAGTCTGGACAAACAACACAGTTATTAAAAACTGCTTACGGCCTAAGTGAGCTATTTGCTGTTCGTTGATATAGAGTTAACGCAACCATCGAAAACAAGAACGTCATGCGCAGGGACAGTACTCTCGCCCACAAATACCTCACTATCATCGGAGATATCCACTTGAATTGGGTCCGAGCCATGGTTGAGGATCCACATGAGATCGCCACGGCGAACAAATCGAACACGGTCAGGAAGAGATGTGTCCAGAAACTCAATATTGGACCGGTTGAGGAAGTCCTCAACGATTTTGCCTGCAAAGTCGTCAGTAGGCCAGACGCCAACGTACATTGTGCTGCCTTCTCCATGACCTTTCCAGATGCACGCCGGTTCACCGGCTCCAGGACCGTTCAAGTGTTCAGCAATGACCTTTCCTCCTTTGGAGGTAAGCCACTCACCCCAAATACGGTAGTCGTTCTGACTTTCATCCTTACCAGCGTGGTAGCTCACTTTAGTTCTCACAGACGGAGCAAGACTCTCATGCTGTTTCACTTGGCCACCAACTAAGTTGGTTAGTGGACCTGGTGCGGGGATATCTCGAAATCTGTTAGAACGATCTTTGTATCCAGAGCGGGTACCGAGAATAAGCTCTCCTCCGTCTTCCACAAAGTTCGATAGATTTTTAGCGAGTTCATTATCAATAATATACAAACTAGGGGCGACAACTCCCTTGTAGCTTGAGAAGTCATCATACGGACTTATTACATCCACATCAATTCCCCGTTGACGAAGAGCGCGGAAATACACTCTTAGGTGTGTCCAGTAATCGAAGTCTGGAGAATGAGGTTGTGCATTGATAGCCCACCAGCTTTCGTAATCTTGAATTATGGCGACTGGTGCGTTTACATTCCCTATTTCTGGAAGTGAAGCTATTTCTTCTGCTGTTTGTGCAGCCTCCGGGAGACCACGATCCGCCGACCCATCGTAATCATTTAGCCCACCCCAGTACTGTTCCTGACCGTACTGACACCGACGCCACCTAAAGTACGACACCGTCCTAGCACCATGCGCAATTGCAGCGTGCGCCCACAGACGCATCATGCCATCAGCAGGTTCTGCCGAGTAGGGGAATGGCATAATGTCACCCGACTGATTTTCCATGATCCAAAACGATTCGTTACTCCCTCCTCGATAGAGCGCATGATTTAATGCGGTAACATCTGGATCACCTGCACGTTGATCTTCCTCACTGCCTATGCCGCCGATTTCTGGATCACTTTCCCCCGCGATTTGTGCATGCAACGTAGGGTATGAATCCACTGAAGGGAAATCGAGATCCGGAGAAACATCTCGGAAATTTAAATCCGGGAAATCAGACATGAAATTGTGCGTGAGGAACCATTCGCTATTTATTTCTCGGAGTAAATCCGTCTGAGCCCGATTAAACTTCGCAACGCTTTCGCTTGAAAATCTAGCATAGTCTACGAGATGGGAGGGATTATGATCTGCCGGCGTAAAGCGAGGCGGATCGACCTCCCCAAACGACTGATAATTTTGACTCCAAAACGTTGTACCCCATTCTTCATTCAACTCGTTTATACTTTCATACCTCTCCTTGAGCCAACCCCTGAATGCGGTGGCGCAGTCACCACAGTAACATCGAGTCGTCCCATGGCAGCCATATTCGTTATCTGTCTGCCAGCCTACAACAGCAGAATGGTCTGCAAAGTGACTCGCGAGCTTCTTAATTATCCGACTGGATTCTTCGCGGTATACTTTGGAGTTAAAGCAGTAATGTCGTCGACCGCCAAAGTTGCGCGTTATTCCCTTAGAGTCTTTCTGTCTAATGTCTGGATGTTCATCAATGAGCCATTTTGGAGGCGTAGCAGTTGGTGTACACAAGACAGCCTTTAGGTCGTGCTTGCCTAAGAGATCAACCGCCTCTTCTAACCAGGCCAAGTTATATTTGCCACGTTTGGGTTCAAGCTGAGACCATGAGAACTCACCCATTCGAACGAATTCGATCCCAACTTCAGCCATCGTGGCGACGTCCTTCTCCCACTGGTCCTGCGGCCAGTGTTCCGGGAAATAGCAGACACTAATTGACATCAATCCATTACTCAGAAGGAGACGTAAATAAATGTTCCTACATTAGAACCCTATTATTGAATACTTGAGACATCACGTGTTCTCAAGCCACTGTTCTCTAGCATAATACGTCCTCAACCGGTTTGACAGTGAACCGAACAGGAATAGAGAACTTCTATGCTTCCTTCTATCTGCCAGATATTTATTAGCGCTATAAGAAACAATATAGGTCAGCTTTTGTGAGGCGTGTCTGCAGGCCAACATCATGTTGACACCATGCCGAAGATAGCACCCGTAGCGGTCGTACTGAGTTCTGCCTTTCAGATGCCCACAAAGCAATCTCGCTGCATCACCTAGAAATCGGTTGAGAGGTTTCCGGTGATGACGGATGATTGGTCGCTACTTGCTTATTTTCTAAGTTGCATGCGATATATATGGCTACAAAATGTTGCTCTTTGAGTATAACACGAATACGGCTGTTACTGATCTATCTTGTGAAAAGAGTAAAGAGCGGAAAACCAACTATACAAACTAAATCTATTTATCGTACAGTATCATTTCTCCGTCTCCGGCCGTTGGAACACGACTTTTATCCGGCTCTGCCGGATGTCTATTGATACTTGTGTAATAATTCAAAGACATTTGCTGCCCGGAGGACAAGAGCGAGAATGTTTAGTTTGAACCTCTCGCTCCGCATCTCACTTTTCGCACCAATAACACTCACTAAATCCAGCTAAATTAGTGTTCCCAAAAGTTATATTGTCATTTTTGTCATCTTCACCAAAGTGCCATTATGATACTATGATTTTATTTTCGAGGTGTGACTATTCCGCCACAGCCGGAAGCTTTGCGAATAATTATGAGAAGCCGTCGCCTTCTTGATTGTTGAAATTCTGTAGCGTTCAGCTAATGTAGGTTAATCTCAGATCCTCGTTTAGCGTACAATCTCGCGACCAAGCGGTTTCACTCATATTCGATAGCAAGACAATCAAACTAGGCACCAGCAGTGAGGGATAGCTGGATCACTGCTCCATCTCGTATTTAGTTACTTATTTACTGGGTGAGTGGTTGAAAGCATTATTTGTTGCGGCTCAATCGTCGTATATCAACCAATCAATCCATCCCAGCTCAAAGCACTGCTCCAGCAGACGGAGGCCACACCTTTTCCAAAATACATCATTTATATATGTATGGCCAATGCTACTGTTGGCTCATTCTTGTATTGATACTCGTCTCGTCGACAGCAAATTGACCTGGCATACCTTGTGGATCCGCCTACTTCGTTTTTGACAATGCGATCTAACCAATGTACTCACCTGCAGGAAAAGACTCATCCATACGCAATCGCCGGTATAGTCTGGCCGAACCCAAACCATAGTTCAATATGAAAAGATTAATTATCATAGAGTGACTCATGTTTATTCCGGAGTCAACAACCCATGAATCGTCGGAACTATCTCAAGTACGCAGGTGGAACAGCAGTCTTACTCGCAGGATGTACGAGCGAGGAACCACAGAACGGACAATCTCAAAACGGATCATCACAGAACGGACAATCTCAAAACGGATCATCACAGAACGGATCCGGGAACCCAGGGCAGTCATCGCAGGGGTCTACATTTGTATCCGATTGGCCAGGGAGTTCGTTCCAAAATATGCAATTTAATCCATATAACCCGAACAACCAATTTGTTGCAGACTTCTACCATCCGTTGGCTGATTTCAACCTCGCAACGCAGCAGTTTGAACCATTGGTCGCCAGCGACTGGACAATCGATGGTGGTAGCATGACACTGAATCTTGCCCCAGATCTCACATGGGACAACGGTGATGAGTTCATCGGGACTGATATGGATATCTGGCTGACTTTCCAACAGTATGTGACGCAAGGCACAGTCATGGATTTCATTGATGATTGGACCATTCAGGATGACAAGACAATACAACTCGCGCTCTCGAATCCAAATATAAATAATTCAATAATCGAATACAACATTCTCGGGGAATTACCAGACACGCCTCGAGCTCTTTGGAGAGATCACGCAAAGCGACTCAAGGACACCGAAGGTGGTGAAGACGTTGTCAGTGAAATTGTCCAGCGTCAGATCACCGACGTCAATAACGCCGTCACAAATTCTGTCTGGTCATTCACAGGGTTTGATGGACTGAATCGAGCTCAATACAATCGCCGTGATGGGGGCAACCCGGACCTTTCGAATGTTGAGATCCCCAGCTTTGGGTACCAAGTAACGACAAGTCGTCAACAGCGACTTCAAGCACTACGCGGGAACGAAATCGATTGGCAGGGGCAGCTTGCCCTCTCCGAGCCGCAGCGGGAATCTCTTCCCGACCATCTCCAATACGTTTACCTTCCCACTGACAATTTCATCCATGGATCGATAGTTTTCAATCAAGAACATGATCTGTGGGGCCAGCGTGCGGTTCGGAAAGCAGCAGCGTTTTACATCAATATTGCTCAAACTGCTGCGAACCAGTCGTGGGCTGCACCAGGCACCCGATTGAATGGAATGGAAGGGAACAAAGTCATCCAAGATGAATGGATAAATGACATTCTTGGCAATTTTACCGATTACGATGCGGATAATAGAGTTGAGCGTGGCGATGCAGTACTTAGAGACGCTGGATTTTCCAAGCAAAACGGTGTCTGGATATCGTCGGATGGCCAGAGCCTCAGCGGCGACATCATCTCGGTCAGCGACTGGAGGGATGCGACTGTTGCTACTCAAAGCGTCGTAGATATGCTCAACTCGCACGGTTTCGACATGCAGCAGACGAATATAAACAGTACTCAATACTTTGACCAAGTTTTTAGCGAACAAGGTGGTGATTTCGAAGCCGCATGGGCAGTCATGGGTGCCGAATGGCCACAGTATCCTCACCCGTTATCAGTGTACTCATGGGTCTTCGGCGATAGTGGTCCATCCCAATGGTTCCTCCGGTCTCAGAACGAGTATGATGTGCCAATGCCGATCGGGAACCCCAATGGAAGCACAGAATCGATCAACGTCCAGCAGTTGGTGTCTGACTTGAGAACGGCTTCAAACGACCAAGCCGCCACGGAGATAGTTGACCGCCTTGCATGGACGTTCAATCAGACGGTACCAGCTGTCATAACAAACCCCGCAGGCTTGAATCGTTGGTTCAACACTACGGACTTCAACATCCCCTCTGTGGACGACCCATTCAATCCGTCTGACAAATATCTAAGTACCATGGGAATAGTCACTCGGATGATTCGTGAGGGATTTATTACGCCAAAATAGGGCAGAATTGCTTGTGTTCTCAATACTTCCGGAAGATTTTGTTCGTTAACCCAGAAACTGAACAACCATCTTTCCATTAACAACCACGCTTAGTAGCCAAACTCATCCAGATTGTATGCGCTCCCCCACGCGCTTAGCCTCACCGACGGAAGTTTGTTCTTGCTTAACATAGTCTGACGTTGACTGAACACGGCAAGCTGCACATTACTAGTTCTTTAGCTACGCTGATGAATCAGTTGGGACCTGGTGACTACCGGCTAGATCGCCGAAAATAAAGAGTACCTTATGCGCGGTGCGATAGCTAGTCTTTGTATTACGAGCTATGTTGTTTCATTATGGTGACTATTGGAGCTAGAATCTATCGTAGCGGTGCCACACCCGCATTGAACCCGGATCCCGATTGTCCCATGCATAGTAAGGCACAAGCCCGAGCTCCTGCTCCTCACCGTTTGTTCCTTCTACTGGCCGATATAGCTCACTTTCCCACTCGCTAAGCGTTGGTACCACCGCATCCACTTCTAGAGTTGTTATACCGTTAAGAAGTTCATCCTTGTGATCGGATCTTCCGGTTATCTTCGACCGAATTGAATACTGATCAAGTGGACGGTCATTATCAGTCGCTTCAGCGCAGTAGACGAGCGGTCCACGCTCAACTACAGCACGTCCTATGTTGCTTTCAACCTCTGGATGAGCCGTCGACAGCTTGACTCGCTGCTCAAGGTTGATCTCAATTTGGTTGCCATCCCAATCGCGATCAATGCGGACAAAGCCTTGGTCATTATGTTCAACTTCTTTGCCGTCAATCAGAATTGTGGCATTCGCACACCAGTTTGGTATCCGGAAATTGATTGGTATGGGTTCATCTGTATTGATATCAATTGTTACTTTTTCATCCCATGGGAGGGAGCTGGATTGTGCGAGTTTGATGGTAGTCCCGTCAATTTCTGTGGCAATCGAGCTTCCAATATATTGGTTAACGTATAGTTCGCTATCGGTCTTTGAGTAGATGTACTGACCGAGCGAGGCAAACAGCCGGGCGGCGTTCGGCGGGCAACATGCACACGTAAACCACCCCTTGCGGTGATGGTCCCCGTCACTCTCCAATGGATTGACGTAGAAAAACCGTTGGCCATCCATTGCAACGCCTGCCAAGAAACCGTTGTACAGCGTCCGTTCGATTAGGTCGGCATACTTTGACTCCTCTGTGAGTTCGAGCATCCGTTGATTCCAGAAGATACTCCCAATGGCGGCGCACGTCTCATTGTAGGCAGTATCGTTAGGAAGGTCATAGTCTTCGGTGAATCCCTCATTGGCGTGTGCCGGCCCAATACCACCAGTGATATA
Source organism: Halococcus sp. IIIV-5B (assembly GCF_003602035.1). Taxonomy (NCBI): domain Archaea; kingdom Methanobacteriati; phylum Methanobacteriota; class Halobacteria; order Halobacteriales; family Halococcaceae; genus Halococcus; species Halococcus sp. IIIV-5B. The sequence continues at coordinate 188,752 of NZ_QZWE01000003.1, forward strand.
CATCCGTTTTGTAGTCATATTTTCCCATAGCCTGTCAAGTGCCTTGCGAAGATCTTTGTTGCCTCTCTCAGCCACGAGATCGGTAACAGCACTGTAGAGGTACATTGCCCGAACCGAATGGCCTTCAATGGCAGTCTGATCGGCAATGGGAGCATGTGCTTGAGCGTAGCTGCCCTCATACTCACCGTCTTCAAGCCAAAGACGGCGTGCCAAATCAATCATTGAATCTTCCCAATGATCGACTTCTATATCGAACTCAGAGCTAGCGATCTCCTCAAGATTATCAAACTCCCACTTTAGTCTGTCGTTGTGACCACGTAACTCAACAAAGTATTCAGCACGGTTGAGATAACGTTCCTCATCGGTAACATGGTAGAGTTTGATGAGGGCAAGTTCAATTTCCTCATGACCTGGAACCGCGTCTACCTCATCGCCGAATACATCATCAGTATGATCTGCGAAAGCAGTGGCTACATTAAGCAGGTCGTTCTCACCAGTTGCTTGGTAGTGAGCAGCTGCTGCCTCAATTAGGTGTCCACCACAGTAGAGCTCATGCATCATATGGAAGTTCGTCCACTTCTGGTCCGGTTCGACCAGCTGGAAGTACGTATTGAGGTAACCGTCTGGTTCCTGCGCAGCCGCAACAAGATCGACTACCTCGTCAACACGTCTCTTCAGGTCCTGGTTTTCGCCCTTGGCAAGCTCAAAGCTAGCCGCTTCGAGCCACTTGTATGCATCACTGTCTTGGAACCACATCCCTCGGAAGCCTCTTTCCTTGCTGGCGGCAGCACGCCGGAAATTCTCTAGCGTCCCAGACTCTTCGAGCTGGTCATATTGGTGTCTGAGAGTTACCTCACGATTCTGGACAATCCACGGTGACCAGAATTCATCATCAACCTCAACGTCCTCTATGTCTACCGAGTACTGCGGGGGCGTCACGTGTACTAAGTTGCTACAGTAAGCTATTGTTTATAGTTAACTATCTGTTGGTGTTTGCTTGGTGCTTGTAGTGGCTTTTATTTTAGTTAGCACATATGTATGATGCCTCAATTCGCCCGACTCAGACTTCGGAAAGCGACGAATCGCTCTATCGGTTGAGAATTGTTGTAATGACGAGGGGCCGCTCTGCGAGAGTACCAAGAACAAATGAGTAGCCAACACGTCAACACCACCTATCGATAGCCTGCCAGCATTATCAGTAGCTAGCTGTCAGCCGGGTTCTCTTCTATCTCAGGGAGAGATTCAGCATCCCAGTAGGGGTGGTCATCTCCGTAGCTCCGGAAGCAGGCGACCTCATGGCTTTCCCCCACCGGTGCTGGATCTTCGTGCTTGCAGGGCTCCCGGGCTTCTGGACAGCGAGTGTGGAATCGACAGCCATCCGGTGGGTTCGTTGCGTCCGGAATGTCGATATTGCGGATCGGGGGCTCCTCAACGTTCATCTCTGTGTTAACGTCTGTAGTTGACCACTTCAGAACTTGTGTATAAGGGTGCTGAGGGTTTTCAATCACCTCTTCGACGGGGCCAATTTCAACTATTCGTCCGAGATACATGACCGCAATCCGACCTCCAGCTTTTCCCGCGAGATACCGAGCGTTGGATAGGTTGTGGGAAACAAATAGGTACGAGGTATCAAAAAGAGCCTGCAACTCGAGCATCAGGTCCATCACTTCAACTCGTAGCGAAACGTCAAGCGCCGAGACAGCTTCGTCTGCAAGGATGAGATCCGGATTCATCAAGAGTGCTCGAACGAGTGCGACCCGTTGTTTTTCCCCACCACTTAATTGATGGGGGTACCTCTGAGAGTAGTCTCCAGGAGGAGCCATTCCAACATGGTTGAGCATCTGATGAATGTACTCCACACGCTCTTCGCGACTGAGGTCAACGTTCTTGTTCTTCAGCGGCTGTAGCAGCGAAGATATGACCTTTTTATTCGGATTCAAAGAGGTGCCTGGATCCTGATGGATGATCTGGAGAGATTGTCTAATTTGCTTGGGCGATATTCTCATATCTCCTCGATACTCAAACGCATCCCACACATTCTGTCCTCGATACTCTACAGTACCTGATGTCGGTTCTTGGAGCGCGATGGCTGTTTTACCCAATGTTGTTTTCCCACACCCGCTCTCACCAACAAGCGCGACAACGTCATTTTCGTGAATTTTGAGATCTACATTGTTGACGGCCTGAACCGTCTCTGATCCGCCGAATAGATCAGCAATTCCACTTTCATTCTCAAAATGAACTGACAGCTCTTCGAGTTCAAGGACTGGCTTCGAGGACTGTTCGCCCTCAATTCGGCTCTCAACCTTGTTTGACTGATCGAATCCGATGTCAATTTCTTCAATCGACTCTTCCCAGTAATAGCAAGCGGTCTCATGCTCAGCAGAAACTACCTGATATGGCGGTTCGTTCTCTTCACACTTTCTATCAGAAAGTGGGCATCGTGGAGAATACGAACAGCCAGAGGGTACGTTGACCGGATCTGGACTTGATCCATCTATCGGTCGCATCTCATCGAACGGGGTATCGAGGCTCGGGGCTGCTTTTAGCAGTGCCCTTGTATATGGATGAGTCGGTTCGTTGATCATCTTGCTGGCCGGTCCGACTTCGATGAAATCGAACGCATACATGACTGCGAGTCGATCCACGAGGCCAGCAACCAATGGAAGATCGTGGGTAATGAATACGATAGCAACACCGTATGTTTCTTGCATTTCCTGTAAGAGATTGAGAATGGACCGCTGCATCAGTAGATCCAGTGCCGCTGTCGGCTCGTCCATCACAAGCAGGTTCGGTTCAAGCACGAGACTAAGCGCGATCAGTGCGCGTTGTGACATCCCTCCACTCAGTTCGTGAGGGTATGACTCCAAGATTCGCTCAGGATCCAAGTGAAGGTCCGAGAGCAATTGAGTCGCCCGCGACATTCCCTCCTCAAGATTAGCGTCGTGGGCGTCTAGAGTTTCCTCGAAATGCGTCCGAATTTTCTGGGTTGGATTGAACGAACTCTGAGCACCTTGGAACACCATTGCGATCTCCTCCCAACGGATCTCGCGCAGTTTGTCATCAGACAGATCAAGAAGACTGACCGGGTCACTGTCCTCTGGGTAATAAACGATCTCGCCCGACAGTTGCCCCGGTGAAACTACTGCATCGAGGAGAGCCGACGCGAACATCGATTTCCCGCTCCCACTCTCGCCAACGACTCCAAGAATCTCTTCACGTTCGATACCGATGCTTACCTGATCAAGAACGCGGGATTCGCCTCGATCCATCTCGAAGCCGACAGTCGCCTCTTTGACCTCGATAATAGGGTCCTCTATCACAGCAGCATGACCGCTAACATCTGCGCTGTTTCTCTCAACTGTCATCTACTCTGAGAATGTTGATGGTAGTATATAATACTAATGCTCTTCAATGGTGACTATCCAACGGCTACGTTCGTTGTACCGAAACGGTGCTATCACGACGAAACCTTATTTATGGCCTCCGATAAGACGGAGTCAATGGCTACCGAGATTATCAAACTGTTGTCTAAGTTCGAGAATGAGCTTCTATTGGTATTTGCACTCAGTCTAAGTTTTGGACTGCTCGCTGCCCTAATTACGCTTGCCGTTCCTTCAGGTACTGGTTCGTACGTCGTTGCAGTGATAACGGTGATAGTCAACGGCGCCATCCTTTCGATGGTATCTCCGATCATGTATCTGTGCCGTCGTCACAACGATGTCCACAATATTGGGGACTAATCGACTACGCTCATCTGTAGGAGATTGTTGATGGAGTTCAGCAATCGCTCTGGAGTCAAAGAGGGCAAGGGCACCGCGCCAGCGGTGCCCGACACAGATGATTCCGCTCGATGTGTTTGATTCGGAATCGCTCGCAGCGGACCTGCTGGAACAGGTTCGCTGGCGTGGTGGTGTCGAGTGCCCTCGCTGCCGTTCTGACCTGACGGTCAAGAACGGCAGCTATGGCCAGTTTCAACGCTGCCTCTGTAAGAATTGCGGCCGCACATTCAATGACAAGACCGGCATGATCTTCGCTCATTCCAAGATCGCCCTCCGAAAATGGCTGTTCTCGATCTACGCGTTTTTGCGGTTCAACACGAGTCTCCAGCAACTTCAGCGGGAGATCGACGTCACCTACAAAACTGTCCACCAGCGCGTCCAGCGCTCGCATGAAGCGCTGGACGCGCCCGTTCTCGATCTCGTTGGACCGATCGAAATCGATGAACTGTACGTCTCTGCTGGACTGAAGGGCCGCGAGCGCGACGGACCGTCGCGCTCCCGAGGCCTCTCCACGCGCGGGCGTGGAACCTACGAGGGTGACAAGCCGCCCGTGTTCACCCTCGTTGATCGAGGCAGCGGGAATCGGTACGCGATCCCGGCGAAATCGGCGGACGAATCGACGGTTCGGCTCCTTCTCGCGGGCCGCGAGAAGGAGCCACTCACGGTCTACACGGACGGATTCCGAGCATATGACCCGTTGGATGACGACGAGCGGTTCCACCGCGAGTCGGTCATCCATGCGGACAACGAGTACGTCGACGATGATGTTCACGTGAACACCTGCGAGAGGCACGGGTCGCTGGTGCGACCGTGGCTCTCGCCTCATCGAGGCGTTTCGAAGGACAAACTCACTCAGTACCTGAGAGCGGTCCAGCTTCGGCGAGAGTTACTCGACGAACCTGGCCGAAAAGCGCTCAAACACGCTGTTCGAGCCGCTCTCTGAAATCAACAATGTGCTACACATGAGCGAATCGACTATTAGCTCTTGGCGAGGGATTGGTCTTAAGATTGATAGATACCTATACTTTGGTTGGTTCAGCTTCTGTATTTTCATCAGTGGTCTTTGCGTGGCGGGCACGGACCTGAGGACTCGTGAGCGCATCAGCTGCCTGCGCGATGAGGGTAAGCGCCATCGACAGAAGCATAATAGTGACCACAGGCACTAGGATCCAGTGGATCGTTGCCAGCGTTAGCAACCCACCTTGAGAATACGCTTGATTGAGGACGACGCCCCAATTGGAGGTGGTTGTGAACGGCAGGACTCCTAGGAAGTACAGCGCTACCGATCCGAAGATGACCGCTCGACTCTGCTCAACGAATTGAATGAGTATATATGGAGCAACATTGGGGACGATATCGCTGCTGATTATCGTCGATGTTGGAGTCGACATAGTTCGGGACGCCTCAACGTAGCTTTCTTCCCGGATCGTTAATACCTGGGAGCGAATCGCGCGTGCGGTCCCGCCCCACGCATTAACAGTAAGAATTATTCCCACAAGAATTGGGTTCTGTGGCTGGAAGATGGCTGCAAGAACAATTATGAGCGGAAGTCCCGGAATCGCGATTGAGATATCCGAAAGTGTCATGAGAACACTGTCAACGAATCCTCCTTTAAACCCGGAAAGCGTCCCTATGAGCATCGCCATTCCGGTCGCGAAGATAGCTCCTGCAAGGATCATTTGGAACATGGTTGGGGTTGCATGTACCATCTGTGCGAAAAGGTCTATACCGGAGTTATCAGTCCCAAATGGGTATCCAGAGTTCTGGAACGGTAGGACATACGCAGGGCCTTCATTCACCGAAGGAGGGGTGACCAGCCAAACACCAACGCTTCCAGCAATAATATAAATGGCGAGAATGAGAATACCGATCTTCCCGCGGATGTCGTCCCACAAGACCATAAACGGGGCGTAGATGTACACGTCAAACATGCGAAATAGCCTCTCCCTGAGAGAAGTGCTAGCATCTTGTTCCCCCTCAAACTGAAAAACGGACTTCTCGAGCGATGTGTCCCCCTCCTGAGACGATTGATCGTTGATAGAGGATGTTCCACCGTCGATGAATTGATCCGACTCTGATGACGATTTCAGCACACGTCGGACTTGGCGACGGACAAGACGCAAGAGGGCCACACTGCTTGAATTATTATTGCCGTTTCCTTCGGACGAGGTTCGGGGATCAATTAGTCCGTAGGTGAGGTCTGCGATGAACATACTAGCCGTGACGCCAACTGAGATGAGCAAGAAACCTCCCATCATTAGTGGGTAATCGCGGCTCCTGATCGCCTCAATCAGGAAGTAGCCGATACCGGGATATCGAAAGACTTGTTCCATGACAACTGACCCGCCCAGCATCAGCGCAAGCGTCAGCAGCAGTCCTGTATACAGCGGGAGAATTGCATTCCGTCCGACATACCGTAGCGATATCAATCGAGGTGAAAGACCGCGAAGTTGCGCTACATGTATATAGTCTTCTCCGAGTACTCGTATGCTGTTCGCACGCATACTCAGGGTGGCTCCCAATCCAGTGAGGACAAACGATAGGATAGGAAGCGCAGCGTGATGGAGGATACTCACTACGAAATCAACGTTAAAACCAGCAGGAATAGAGGCATCAACCCGGCCGGATGTAGGGAATAATTCTAATTGATATCCGAAGAAATAGAGCATGAGGATCCCTGCTATGTAGTATGGTATTGAAGAACTGATTGTTGTATAAGTCGACAGACCAATATCTAGTGCAGTTTTTTCTTTGTAGGCCATGATCGCTCCGAGGCTGATGCTCAGTGTGAAACTGACCAAAACCGAAACTGAAAGCACAAACAGTGTCCACGGAAGGGCTTGAAGCAGAATCGAAACCACAGGTTCCTGAAATGAAATAGACTGACCGAAGTCACCCTGCAACACCGCTGTTACATAGTCTACATACTGGACATAAATCGGCTGATTCGGCGTAATGTTGGTGTATGCTTCGACAAGTTCTCGCACCCGGTTCATATTCACACTACCTCCGGATCGTTGCTGCGAGCGGAGCCGAACGACTATCGATTCTACTGGCCCCCCAGGAAGCAATCGAATAAGCACGAATGAGAGCGTGACTACTGCATAGACTGTTATCATAGCCTGCAGTAGCCGTCTAATCAAATATCCTTGGAAGAACGTGAGCAGAGACTGTAGCCACCGCTGAATTGGGGATTGCTGGTCACGACGTTCGGTCGAATCGGCACCATCAGTCATAAACAACTACTACCATTAGCTATCGATGACGAATTGTGCTGTTAATAAGCTTGGGGTTTGGTCGGTTATATGCAGAATTAGACATCCCAGCCATGTCTACGAATTCATGTTAGAATCCGATAAGCCCGAGATTGTATTAGCACTGGATTTAGCGGCTGAGTTGATGAGGGCTAATCAAACCATCTCTCAACTAAGCTTCTGAAATGAGAGAATTCATTATTATAGTCTAGCAAAGACTTATCTGTCCTGGATTGGGACCTGTTGTACATGACCTCATCAACGATCAGTGACTCTGAATCGTCTCAAATGCTCCAACGAGACAGGCTGTTTGAGATCTTTAGGTCCCATCCCACGCTTTCGTTGCTAGTCATCTTGGAAACGCTGACTGTTGTAGGCGCGTACACCGTTAGTGCATTAGGTTTCTATGCTATTGCAGGCATCCTCGGGGCGTATGCTGCTGTCATACCAGTGTTCCTTCTGCTAGTTCTTCTATATCTCCGGGTTCTCCCGATCATCGCCTCCTGATGGTTGCTTAGCGGTCCGAAGAGCGGCTCAAACGCATGAATTGTTCGTTCGATGGCACTGTATAGTTGAGGATCTCCTCGGTAGGCGTCCGGCCGTCAAACGCCTAGTTCGGTCGACTGTGGTTGCAATAGTGCTTGGACCATCGCAGCCGGTGCCGTGGGCCGGCTGGACTCCACTATCAAAATGTGTGAAATCGGGCGATTTGCATCGCCGTGGTCCGGAACAGCTTCTCGATCGGATTTCGGTCGCTATGGTTGAGTCCAGCTTGATTTTCGTGGTGGACCAACGCCGTAAGATACTCACCTGCGTCGGTCAGAAGCTCGGCGTCTAGGACGTCGTGCTGCTCGGTCAGTCGGTGAAGAAACGCTGCCGCGGGACGGACCCATATGGAGACCGAACATCACAGCCCTCAAGAGCAACTTCGAACTCGTGTCGACCGTGATGTAAAGCCAATTTCTCTTCACTATCGATGGTAACCGGCGACGGCGAAGCTGTTGGTTAGCCTGGCTAAGCCTGCAAAAGTGTGTGCGCCCAATTCGTGACCGGCTTAAGATTCAGTGAAGCCACTTCTTCAACAATGTGCCACACATGATTGAAGATCGAAGGAGTGTTGATGCGTTGGATTGAATGAGCACTTGTGAGCACTACCCGCTACGAGTCGCGAATTAAGGATGGAGTCTTCTACGTTCAGAGCGACAATAGTTGGCTGGAAGTTGGTTCAGTCGACAACATCGTTGAGCTCCTTGGTGGAGAGACTTACACCTTGGAGTATACAAATATGGAGGCTTCAGCGGCGTGGCTGAAAACTACGAAAGACAATACCATTGAGGTTAACATTCGAGATGTTCTCAAGTCAATGTCATACCAAGGCGACTTTGTCACCAATCTCAAGAATTGTCCACTTAATGAGGACAGTACCACTGAACATCCAAAGCGTACAGAACTTTACGCTAGCCTCATGATCGAGATTCTTGACTCCAAAGGCAATCTCGAGAACTGATCGCTGAACGTGTCCCACCTTCTCCTCTGGTCCTATCCTCACCAGTTACGCGTTTACCCAATAATAAATAACACACCTGAATCAAGCACGGGATGTATTCACGGATACTCTGAAAGCGGACTTGCTAAGCGACTCGGCACCATCCTTGTTGGGAGTACTACTTCCTCAGCGAGGTGTGCTGTATCTTCTTTCAACTGGTCCACGAAGGATACATCTACAAACTAATTCGACGAGATGGCGCGACTTGGAAGTTGTCAGCCCTTCAGTGACTCGCTACATTCCAGACTATTGAATTGATACATAGGTTTATCATCTATTCATCCCCATGGCACATTATGCAGCGGATATTGGCCAACGTTGACAGCGAAGAATCCAGCATTGAGCTGCTCTCCGAAGTCAGAAATATCGCAAGTGGGACAGACGTTGGAGTCGTCCTTGTTTCGCTACTGTCTCCGGATAATTACGAAAACGATCAAGAGGTACTTGCCCAGATTGGAGAGATCGAGGGGGCAAGTTACGAGAGTTCGCCAGATGGCTTCGCTAAAGAGTTCGCCAGTCATCTCGCGAACGAATATCTTAGCGCCGTGAACTATGAAATCGTCGGTGAGGTCCTTGACCCTAGCGATCATGCGGACCGTATCATCGAGATCGCAGCGGAGTATAGCTGTGATTACATCTACATAACTGGAAAACGTCGGTCTCCAACCGGCAAAGCGCTATTTGGGGACCGAACACAGCGTGTACTCTTGAACTTCGATGGCTATGTCACCGTACGAATGGAGTAGCCTCAGGATTCGCTCCTCCACATCCTCATCCGATTTGCCAACTACATTTTCGACGTATTCACCGACGAGGACTTCGGCGGCGTCCCCGCTGCAAGGAAGTCGAACTCGCGCTGATCCAACTCCATCACGTGACCGGCGAACAAGGCTATCTCGACAGGACAAAGTATTTCATCGCTCTCCAGGGTGGCAAAAATGGTCGCATGGCTTGGAAGCAGACCCATTCCGATAGAATCGGCGACCACAAATTCGACAGTGGTGCGCTGATTCCCGACGAGCTGGAAGGGTGTTGGAAGACGTCTTTACCGACGTGACGGCGAGTATAACAGGCGGTACGCCCAAGCGAACGGACCCCTGTGCGATCAGGTGACAGTTGAGGTCACTCGGCCCGCGCAGTGTATCTGTCCGCGCTCGTAGTCGACCTCGCGGATGAGACAACAGAAGACACACCCGTCGTCGGGTCGCTCAAGCTCCGACCTGCCTTCCACGGCGGGTGCTGCCCCTGGGATCGCTTGCGACGGCCGCTTGGTCAAGTTCGACCGCGAAGAGTTCGATTACTTCACCGATCGCCTCCTCGCTGACGCCACCATCGAACTCGACTGCTAGCATGGTCTCGTCGACCTCCGGATCGTCGAGATTATTCACGAAGCTGCCGGGACTGTCGACTTCTCGCAGAACACGCGAAGCACTTAGAGCCGAGAAAAACGCTCGCTTCGTATGAGAGTGTGATACCATGGGCGTCGGTAAAGATCTTCGAGCGTCTCGACGCTTCCTGAACGGTCTAACTTGTATCTGGGCAGCGTAAGATCGAGCGCTGCAATATTCCTGCCAAGTTGGCAAATTGCACTATGTCAGGTAACGGAAGTTGTTTGTGGGTCACTGGTCTCCGCGCATACTGTGGCAGCATCGCCCTCAGCTCAGCGATCACTCGATGGTTTCCTCGGCGATGGTTCCGTAAGGTTGTTCGCGCCTTGATCGGCAAGAGCGAGTGTGACCGTCGTCGTTTCTGGGTCCTGCACCGTGACAAGCGCCGTTCGTCCGGAAAGGTCTGTACTCATAACCCACGATTTGGTACCGTGTGTTCGGGGTCGGTGTCACAGTACTTCTCGTGAACGTGGGGGTTTTTGTCTTCGGTGACCGACCGTGTAGTATGCCGAAGATAGCATTTATTGGCGCGGGGAGTTCCACGTTCGCACGGAACCTATTGAGCGACATCCTCTCGTATGACGCACTTGCAGGGAGTGAGATCGCGCTGATGGATATCGACCCGGAACGACTCAACAAGACCCGGAAGCTCGCTGTTGCAATGGTTGACCAGCATGACCTGGCTGCTACGGTCACCACGACCACCGACCGAGAGGCGGCACTCGATAACGCCGACTACGTTCTCAATGCAATCAACGTTGGTGGCCGGAAGCCGTTCGAAAACGAAATTGAGATACCACGCGGGTACGGCGTTAAGCAGGCGGTGGGCGATACGCTGGGACCTGGTGGCGTGTTCCGGGCGATGCGGACGCTCCCAGTATTACTCGACATCGCTCACGATATGGAGGTGTACTGTCCCGATGCGCTCCTGTTGAACTACACGAACCCGATGGCGATACTCTGCTGGGCGGTCGACGAAGCGACCGATGTTGAAGTGGTAGGGCTATGTCATAGTGTCCAGCATACCGCCGACGCGCTCGCTCACTACGCCAATGTTGAGCGCGACGATCTCGAATACTGGGTTGCCGGTATCAATCATATGGCATGGTTTCTTGACGCCACTGCTGACGGCGAAAGCATCTATCCCGCTCTTTCGAGCGCCGCAGAGAGCGACGAAGTCTATGACTCCGACAGCGTTCGATTCGAACTCCTCGATCACTTCGGCTACTTCGTCACAGAATCGAGCCATCACCTCAGCGAATATCTGCCGTACTTCCGAACCGACGAGGAAATCATCGCGGACCTCACCGTTGAGGAAGAGGTTGAACGGGGTGGACACACCGCAGTTTGGATGGAAACCGGGAGCTATCTTGATTTCTGGCTGGATTCCAGCGAAGGATCAACCGATACGGATCTCAAGGACATCGAACTCAAACATTCAAACGAGTACGCCGCGACCATTATCAACGCCATCGAAATGGACACCGCATGTCGGGTGAACGTCAATGTCCGTAATCAGGACCACTCGATATCGAACCTACCGGCCGAAGCTTGTGTCGAAGTCCCCTGTCTCGTTGATGGGCGGGGGATACATCCGTGTTCGGTCGGTGACCTGCCGGAACAACTCGCGGCGCTCATCCGGACGAACATCAGCGTTCAGGAACGTGCCGTTGAGGCGGGTCTCCATTGTAGCGAGAACGCACTACGACAGGCGGTGAAGCTCGATCCACTGACTGGTGCGGCGCTCTCGCTGAACGAAGTGGACACCATGGTCGATGACCTCCTCAACGCCAACGAGACGTATCTTCCCTCTTTCAAGTGAGATACTCAGGGAGAGGACTGGAGTTGCAAGACTGCATGTTGAGCACCGAAATAAAACGATCATCGTGACACATCTCATACGGCTTCGTCAGGCTCAGATGACTGACGTCGTCATTTAGAATGAACGAATCCAATTTTCCGGTGATACCGGATTTCTTTTCAGAATCAGACCGTTTCTAATGTATGAATGGACACCAAGCAGTGCACACTCAAAATCATGTTCTGGCTATATGTAACATAAATACACGTGTTCTAAAAATAGTCATTGTGAAGATGGAAATGCACCAGTCTAAGCTTGCTTGTTCCATACCATCTAATCTCGTTTCGCTTATCACATGGACCACTTCAATACTATCCGCTCCCACCGGACAGCTATCGGTATTCCATATTGACTTCAATGACATTTGCTGTCCGAAGAACAAGGTTTGGGATATCCTCTTTGAACCGATCGCTTCGCATACCACTTTTTGGGCCGGAGATACTTACTGCCCCGATGGCGACGTCTTCTGGGTTGCGGAGTGGGGCTGCGACACATCGGACACCCTGAAGGCGCTCTTCATCATCTGTTGCGAATCCTTGCTCTCGGATCCGCTCTATATCCTCAAATAGTCGCCCACGATCAGTTATCGTTGTAGGAGTAATGGCTGGAAGACCGTGTCGATCGATTATCTCATCAATACGATCATCTGGAAGGCATGACAGAATCGCCTTCCCCGCAGATGTAGTTTGGAGGTTCACTCGTTTGCCAATATAGGTATCGATCTGGAAAGCATCCTCGCCCTTAGCCTTTGCAAGAAACACACCTTGTCCAAACTCTTCGATCATGAGGTTAGCATGTTCACCGGTCTTGTACGCCATCTTCTCTATTTCTGGCCTCGCGACGCGATAGAGCACATCCCTGCTTCGGTGGCGCCCACCGATGCTGAGAAATCGTGTCCCAAGCTGATACTCTCTATTCTCGCGGGTCACAAACTCGTGATATTCTAGAGTCTTGAGATGATCGAAGGCAGTGCTGGTTGGTATACCGACGTGATTGGCTACTGTTGAGACACCCGCTGGCTCAAGTTGAGTCAACGCTTCGATGACTTCTATTGTTGTCTGGGTTGTCTGTACTAAACCAGAGTGTTCATCCATACTTGCAATGTCTGTCTCTAAGACGGATATCTCTTCCGCCATAGCCGGAAACGAAATCCGCTTCTTCTGGAAAACATCCCTTCTTCGCTAGCGGCGTGAGTCAGCCAAATTCTAACTGCTCACTCTCTGCAGAATAGCGCTGTTCAATAGTCTGGCTGGTTAGTACAGGCGACTTCCATCTCTTTGAGTTTTATACAGCTATAACAAAAGCTATTAGCGTTGCTTGCAGATTCCTCATCGATGTCGGATCTAGAAATCACGGGCGTCGAGACGTACCTCGTCGCGAATCCCTGGAAACCCTGGGTGTTCGTCGAAGTCGAGACCAACGAGGGTGTCACCGGGCTGGCCGAGGCGACGACCCACGACAAGCCGCGAACCGTCGCCGCGGCGATCGACGAGATGTCGAACTTCTTCATCGGGCGTGACCCCTTCGACACCGAAGCGCTCTGGCTCGAGATGTACCGCGACGAGTGGTTCTCGAAGGGCGTCATCAATACGACCGTATGCTCGGCCATCGACATGGCCTGCTGGGACATCAAGGGGAAAGTTCTCGACAAGCCCGTCTACGAACTCCTCGGCGGGGCCGTCCACGGAACGGAACTCCGCACCTACGCGAACGGCTGGTACCAAGACACGGGCCACACGCCCGAAGGGTTCGCCAAACAGGCCCAGAAGGTCGTCGACGACGGCTACGATGCCATGAAGTTCGATCCATTTGGTACTGCGTGGCAGTCGATGTCCAGAAAAGAACAGAACAATTCGGTCAACATCGTCGGCGCGATCCGCGAGCAGGTCGGTCCCGACGTCGACCTCATGATCGAGTGCCACGGGCGCTTCTCGGCCGGCCAAGCCGTCGAGATCGCCCGCGAGATGGCCGAGTTCGAGCCGACCTGGTTCGAGGAGCCGTGCCCGCCGGACTCGATCAACAGCCTCGCGGAGGTCGCGCGGAAGTCGCCGATCCCCGTCTCGACCGGCGAGCGCCACATGACCAAACACGACTTCTTCGAGCTGGTCACCCGAACCGACGTCGACCTCTTCCAGCCCGACCTGATGAATACCGGAGGGATCACCGAGGGCAAGAAGATCGCCGGCCTCGCCGAGGCCGACCACGTCGACCTCGCGCCGCACAACCCGCAAGGGCCCGTGGCGGGCGCTATCTACGGCCACTTCTGCACCTCGATCCCGAATTTCAGAATTCAGGAGATGTTCCAGACCTACGACGTCGACTGGGTCGACGACCTCATGAACAAGCCGCTCGTCGTCGAGGACGGCTACATGCAGATCCCGGAGGGGCCGGGCTTCGGCATCGAACTCGACCACGACGTCGTCGAAGAGCACGAGTACACCGAGGACAAGGTCCACACCATCGACCTCTGGGAGTCCGGCTGGGAAGAGCGCGCCGACGAGAAGCGCTGAATCGGAGCCGAACCACTCACCCCGTCTCGTCCGGCGCGTTCGTCCCGGACGATGTCGCGAACCCTTTTTATCGACCCCGGCGGTAGGTGCTGGGTATGTCACTCACAGACTGGCTCGATGGTTACGAGGACCGCGACTGGCAGACGGCGACAGAGGGCACGGTTCGCTACGCCCTGATCGGCCTCGGCTGGTGGGCCACCGACGTCGCGATGCCGGCGATCGCCGACTCCGAACTCGGCGAGACCACGGTGCTCGTGAGCAGTTCGACCGAGAAAGCAACGCGTCTCGCGAACGAACACGACGTTTCCCGAGGGATCACCTACGACGAGCTCAAGGACGGCGAGGCGAGCAAGGCCTACGACGCGGTCTACGTCTGCACGCCGAACGCCTACCACCTGGAGTACGTCGAGGCAGCCGCCGAACTCGGCAAGGGGATCGTCTGTGAGAAGCCCATGGAGGCCAGCGTCGAGCGGGCGGAGGAGATGGTCGAGGTCTGCGAGCGCGAGGACGCCCCGCTGATGATCGCCTACCGAATGCAGACCGAACCCGCCGTCCGGCGCGCGCGCGAACTCATCGAGGCGGGCTTCGTCGGCGAGCCCATGACCGTCTACGGCCACAACTCCCAGCCGCTGCTCGAAATGATCCCCGACCCCGACCAGTGGCGGCTCACCCCCGATCTGACCGGGTACGGGACGAGCGTGATGGATCTGGGGATCTACTCGATCAACACCGCCCGCTACCTCCTCGACCGCGACCCGGTCGCCGTGCAATCGATGATGGCGACCGAACACGAGGCCTTCGAGGGCCTCGAAGACGAGCGCGCCTCGTTCATGCTCGACTTCGACGGCGTCGAGATGGTCTCGACGGCGACCCAGAACGGCCAGGAGGACTCCCAACTCACGATCACCGGGACGGAGGGCCAGGTCGAGATCCGGCCCGCCTTCCCCGGCACCTGTCGGCTCCACGTCAGGCGCGGCGACCAGTCGCTCGACTTCGACCGCGAGGAGTTCGGGGCCGTCGAGGAGATGCGCGAGGAGTTCGATTACTTCGCCGACCGCCTCCTCACCGACGCCCCGATCGAACCCGACGGCGAACACGGTCTCCACGACCTCCGAACCATCGAAGCCATCCACGAGGCCGCCGAGACCGGCGACATCGTCGGAATTCAGTAGTTCAGTAATTCTTGCTCCGTCCGCCGGATTTCGTCTATTCCGTCGAGCGGTTCACTTGCTCGGTGACCGACGCGAGGTGGTTCGTGAACAACCCGACCTCGACGCCGAGGGTGATGTACTGGACGCCCGCCTCGATCCACTCGTTCGCGACTTCCGGGGTGTCGGCGAACGCGCCCACGACGACGTCGGCCTCGGCGGCGCGCTCGCAGACGTGGTTCATGAGTTCGACGACGCGGTCGTCGGTGACCTGACCGGGGATCCCGAGCGACTGTGAGAGGTCGTACGGCCCGAGGAAGACCACGTCGATCCCCTCGACCGCGAGGATCTCGTCGATGTTCTCGACGCCGCGCTCGCCCTCGACCTGCACGACGAGCAGGGTTCGTTCGTTCTGGTCCTCGGTGTAGGTGTCGCTCCCGACGTACTCGCCGGCGCGAACGTACTGGGAGAGCCCGCGGCTCCCGATCGGGTCGAACCGGGCGACCTCGACGGCCGCCTCGGCTTCCGCGCGGGTCTCGACCTGGGGCACTTGGACCCCTGCCGCGCCGAGGTCGAGCGCGCGCTGGATCTCGGCTTCGGTGTTGTCGCGAACCCGGACGAGCGGCGCGACGCCCGCGTTCTGGGCCGCCGCCGAGAGGTCGAGGGTGGTTTCGGCGGTCAGCGGCCCGTGCTCTTGGTCGTAGACAACGAAGTCCATGCCGGCGACGCCCACCATCTCCGAGACCATCGCGGAATCGAGTATCTGAAAGGTTCCGACGGCGACCTCGCCGTCCCGAAGCCGGTCGCGGATCGAGTTCGTCAACATGCGGAGAGTGATTTCACACGTGATACTATGAATCTAATGTTGTGTATGCGTCGCCTTAGACAACCAAATTATTAATACTGTTCATTGTGACGAGTTCGTATGGAGTACAAACGGCTCGGCACCACTGGATTAGACGTCTCACCGATCTGTCTGGGTACTTGGCGCTTCGGCCTCAAGCATGAGGAAAGTGGTGTAATGGAGACCGATCGGGAGGAGGCCCACGAATTGCTCGGCGCGTTCGAAGCACGCGGCGGGAACTTCATGCCGGACGGCTCTCGCGCCGACGTGGACGAGCACTTCGAACACGACTATATGGCCGACACGATATGGGACGTTCTCGATGAGATCCGCACCGTCGGCAACGAGGTTGGTGCCTCGCCTGCGCAGGTTGCACTACGCTGGCTGATGGACCACGATCGGTTCAATTGCGTACCCATCGTTGGCGCACGAACCGTCGACCAACTGAACGGGAACTTCGACTCGATCGATGTCTCAATATCTGACGAGCAGTTCGACCGAATAGACGGCGTAATCGAGAGGTGACAACAATCCAGGCAATTGATAGAAATCGTTCCTCACATCTCTCCGGGCTAAAAATCAGAACAGCAATAATCAAGCAGTAGAATTGCGGCATCCGATACACATTTATTATTTTGGGGATAGTCGTACTTAGGGTGACAAGGAGGTCATTCTGCCATGAGTGAGCAACGTCACCCTGTCCTCGAGAGACTGGTTGATAAGGTTGGATCTGCCAAGTTTGTCATTAGGATTTGCATGTTGGTTGATGAATGACATATCAGTTGTTCTATTTAGTAGAGACAACCCCTAGTCTATCGGTTGTCCGGTGAGTCCTGCTGTGAAATTGATATTTCTTTAAGTAGTTATTACTACTGAGAACAACAAAACAATGAAAAACAAGCACTACTCATCACTCGAGATCCAGAATGTTGCTGTCTCCTCAGCTATAGGTCATGAACTCGATCTTAGCTTGGTTGCTCAGCACCTCACCGATGCCGACTTTAATCCTGAACAGTTCCCCGGGATTGTTTTTCAACCAGAAGAGACTAATGCAACATCCGTTATTTTCCGGTCAGGGAAAATGACGTGCACTGGTGCGTCAAGTGTTGGAGCAGCCTACGAAGCTATCAACGCGACTCTAGATGCACTTGGCGAACTCCAGGTCGATATTGGGGCCCCTGACACAAGGATTCTCAATATTGTTTCGACCGCTGACCTCGGTGAACAACTGAATCTCGAGGCAGTTACGATCGGTATCGGTCTTGGGAATACTGAGTACGACCCAGAGTTGTTTCCCGGACTCATCTATCGTCTCCCAGAGGCTAATCCTGCTATACTGCTGTTCAGCTCTGGTAAGCTCGTGATTACAGGTGCCAAAACCATCGATGGATCTGAGAAGGCACTCAAACAAATTGGCGAACGACTTAGTGAGATTGGAATCTTAGAGTGATCTCTCGTTGAGTAAGTTGAGTTCAAGTCCAAAAGCACTAAGATGTCTCTGGATGGCATTTCGAAACTGGATGAGTAGCACTGACAGATATGAGGGCTCTTTGATAACGATCTCGTAGAACGTATTGATACACTGTGATGAGTACAACCGGCCCTGGATATCCATCCAACAGTTTTGGCGAAAGAAAGCTATAGCCTCAATTTGTGAGCGTCTCGTTTTGCCATTCATCTGATCTTGTGCATCATAGCCTCCGTCCTGACTGTAGTCTCCCTACATCCGCTCAACGGAAGTTGAGACTGGCGCCCTCAATGCATAGAACTAATAATGTTGCTGGAGGGAGATGCAAGATTCGTCAGTCTAAAACCCCTGGTGAATCAGGGCGTGATCGGATTTTATGACTACAACACCACTCATCCATTAGTTGGGGCTGTCCTACTTGGCCTCGAAAGGCCTATTTGAACGTTAAGCAAGCCCAAGACTGCGGAGGAACTGCCAAGCCATGTACAGCGCAACAACCCAAATTACCAATGCCGAGACGTAATTCAAATATTTCATCCACTTATCGACGTTCGAGGTCTCTCGGAGGAGTCGACCCGCACCAGCAAGTCCGGTGAACCAGACCCAAGAAACAAGGATACACGCCCCAGCAAACATCCAACGAGCGGGCCCCGAGTACGTCAACGAATTCGTTCCGATAACTCCGATCGTATCGAGAATAGCGTGTGGATTCAATAAGGAGAGCGAAGCGGTGAAGATAGCTTGTTCGCGCACCCCGAGATGTTCCTCTACATCGAGGTCAATAGCGAGCGCTGGAGAATACAACAGTGCCCACCCGATGTACACTAAAAACAAAAATCCTACACCGAACAGGATCACTCGAATCCACTGAAACCGAAGTACGACAGCTGAAACACCGAGGACGGCGAGGAGAATGAGGATCGTGTCGGTGATCCCCGCAGTAACGATCGTTGGAAAGGCCCGCCGGAATCGGGGATGAACGGCCCCTTGTTGGAAGACGAAGACGTTCTGAGGTCCGAGCGCAGCGATCAATCCGAACCCGAGAACGAGTCCATGGATGAATGGTGCGAATAACACAGAGAATAGTCAGTCGCGAAGCCGACTGAACCCCGTCCCAGACATGTATGGCTGACTCAGAAAACTCACCCGAACGAATCGAACAGACGCGATTCGGCCTTGCGAAGGTGTTCTGTGACCGTCGCTTTCGTGATGTCGAGTTCCTCTGCCAAATCGGTCGCTGAAACGTTCCGTGGCCAATCGTAGTAGTCCCGTCGACAAGCAAGCTCGAAGACCTCACGCTGACGCGGCGAGAGGACATCCAATTGGTGAGCACCGGACGGTCGACGATTCCGTGAGGAGATACGTTGAACCCGAATATCAGCGTCCATCTCAGCCCGTACGTCCGCTAACTCTTCTTGTACCATCTCACGCTCCATCGTTGTGACTACGCTCCACTGTTCGCGCCCGCGGTGCATCCGATACGTCTGATGTGGGACGAATCCGTGGGTGACGAGAGAGCCGACGATGTTCTCGCCGGTCTCAGCTCCCCATTCGGCGAGGAATCCTCGGGTTGCTGTCCCATCGGCTGCTGTTCTTGTGCCCTGCCCTGTTTGGTCCATTTCCAGAATGTCCTCAGTCAACGGAGAGGTTTGAATCTCATTGAGCGCCGCATCAACCTCGTAGAGGGACTCAGCGGATACTGTAAACAGTCCATACACCGATTCCGTAGTCTCGTAAAGACCGTGCCCCAGAAGAGTCGCAGCAGTATCCTCGGTAACATGAAGTGTCCAGCACTCTGGGTGCCAAACATCCAGCGTGAGTTCGGTCCCCGTCTCAGTTCTCGAACCGTTCGCGGCTCCATCTCTCGTCACCATTCTCATCTACTTCTGCTGTTGCTCAGATAAGAACTTCACCACAGCCGACTGTCTGAAACCTCAATGACGTTCTGCGCAGACGCTGCGACAGTTCCCAACGGTATATCCAAATTATAGACCAACCACTATGCTGGTTCCCAGACGATTAAACCGGTACCAGTCTTCGTCCGATTCAATGACGAAGAGGGATCAGGACCGTGAACTACTGCGTCTCTCCGTCGACCTTTGGCATCCTGGGTGCTGGGGGATCGAGTCGACGGACGAAACCGGGGCAGGCATCATTGGTCACGGAGCCGCGATCGATGGGAACTCGGGATTCGAGCGCCACACCATCTACGGCGAATCAACTGAGCATCTCTCGCAGGCTATCGAAGTCGCTCACGAATCGTCGTTCATCGAGACTATCCACACACTCGAAGATGACTCGCGTGTAGTGCAATCCCCAGTAGTGGGGAAATCCACGCAGGATGTCTTCATCGAGTATCACGCCGACGAAGCCATCGGCCCCGCTTTCCTGTCCCATGGATTCCTCTTGGACAGCGAGTATCGAATTGAGGACGGTCTCGAAACGTGGATGTTGCTGGTGTTCGCTACCCGAGAGGAGATACGTAGAACACTTGATTCGATCCGTGAGGGGCGTGACGCGGATATCACGCTTCGGAAGATTCGCCCCCTCTCAGGGGCCACTCCCACACAGCAGATTCGGGCAAACGAACCAGCGCTGACACCACGCCAACGTGAGGTGCTCGAACTTGCTCGTAATCGTGGCTACTACGAGTGGCCGCGACACGTCTCCGCGCGTGAGTTAGCCGGAGAGCTAGGAATCTCAAAAACGACCTTCCTGGAACATCTCCGAATCGCAGAGTCGAAACTCCTCAGTACGGCAGACCACGGGTATTCTCGCCGAGACGAATCTACTTGAGGGATAACAAGCCACCGCCCCTCCCATGGGAGGATAGCGTTCAAGCGTTCATGGGACACTATTATTCCTATGTTCCCGATGAGGTGGCCGTATCGATGTCCGTGCACTACGTCTCAGACCATGCGTGATTTTAGATTGGAGGAGTTTCAGTGAGTCAAAAGTATGAGCCAGTCGAGTCTCCGGATTCATCGACTATTTTCGGATACCACGACTTGACGCCGCCAACACTCTCGAATATCCACGCTGCACGACGAACCCTCAGAGAGTATCTTCCTCGAACTCCGCTGGTTCGGAGCGAAGCACTGTCTGCAGAGTTCGATGCGGATGTCTATCTCAAACGAGAGGATACGCTCCCGACGGGTGCATTCAAAGTTCGTGGTGGACTCACACTCACCGCAGGTCTTGACGAGGAATTCTATGAGCCGGGATTGATAGCTGCGAGCACCGGTAATCACGGTGCGTCAGTAGCATACGCGGGGCGTGAGTTCGATATCCCGGTCACGATCGGTGTCCCGGAGGATGCCAATCCAGACAAAGTGGCTTCGATGGAAGCCCTTGATGCTGAGGTTGCCTTCCATGGGTCGGACTTCGACGAAGCGCGCGAATGGGTCGAACGAGAGGCTGCTGAAGAAGGCTATCGATACGTCCATTCCGCAAACGAGCCCGCGCTCGTCGCAGGTGTTGCAACCGCTGGTCTCGAGATCGTCGAGGACCTCCCTGAGATCGACGTCTTCTTTTCACCAGTCGGTGGTGGAAGCAGTGCATCGGGATATTGCCTCACAGTCGGTGAACTGACCGACGCAACAGTGATCGGCGTGCAATCAGAAGCCGCGGATGGAGTTTACCGCGCGTGGAAGGAAGGCCACCTCGAACCGAGCGAGAAGATGGATACGTTTGCCGAAGGGATCGCAACGCGTGTCCCCTTCGCAGGGACAATGAATATCCTACGTGAGCATCTCGACGACATGGTGTTGGTTTCTGACCATGAACTGCGCAGCGGTATTCATACAATGCTCGCTGAAGAGCACGTTCTCATGGAAGGTGCATGTGCGACGGGGGTTGCCGCGATGAGGGAGCTACGTGAAGAAATCGTTGGGAAGACAGTCGTATTTCCGGTCTCCGGGCGAAATCTCGCTCTCGATCGACTTGAAGAAATTCTCGACGGTTGCAACAGCCACGACTAAGCAAAATCTGAGGGTGCTCTCTCAATATATTGGGTGTTGCGTGCCGAGCGCGATTTTAGTCGCCCATGCTTGGGCTCGCCGAAGCCGATATCGGAGTGTTGTCGTCGCAAGCCCCTGTTTGGTTGCTATCTCTTCCATCGTTGCAGTCCGAGGGTGGTCGAAATAGCCCATCTCCCACGCGATCTCCAAGGCCTCACGTTGTTCGTAGGGAAGCTTAGCGTCACGCTCTGACGCCTGTCTATCGAACCATCGTTTGAGATCCCCCGCTCTGCGCACTGAAAGCGAGATTCCATCTGGAAGTTCCTCATGAAGCGTCTCGTAGAATCCTTCAATATCGCGGTCAGTCGGAATCAGGAGTCGCCACTCGTAGGACGATCCCTGCATCGTCGTACCGAATACGAGGCCCTTCCCGAGATGCTGGAGAGCGAGATATCCGAGGGAACTACAGTAACTCATCTCTGTCACGTGCCGATAGATCGTTCGGGCAGTTGCTTCCTGCTCCAGAACCTGGCATTGGTGTTCTGTATCGCACTTCGGCGTCGGATACGTGCAATCGGTGCACCGCTCGCCGAAGAACACTGTTTGCACTGAATCGAGTGCATCTTCAGGTCCGGATAACCGCTCAATCCGCCACCCGCCTTCATGGGTGATCGAGACGTCCAACCCAGTTACAGTAACATCTGAGTGATCAATAAAAATATCCCGAATTGGGTGTACACCATACTCGTAATTGAGGTCGAAGATGTACTCACGCATATATCCTGGTCTGCTGCCCAACCGATTAGGTTCTTCGTAATAACGCGAACGCACAACTATCTCTTCGCCAGTTCGAGATCTCCTTGTGGAGAAAGTCAACATCGAATCCGGCTTTGATTCCATTGACGAGTTTTGGGATCCTCGGGTCGCAGGGAAGTTGAACGGTCAGACTGTGAAGTTCTCGAAAGGGCGCGGTGAGTTCGTTTGGCACGAACACGACGATGCTGACGAGTTGTTTCTCGTCTCCTCAGGCGTTCTTCGAATCCAATTTCGAGACCAGAAAGACATCGTCTTGAAGGAAGGAGAGTTCCTCGTCGTGCCCGCTGGTACCGAGCACTGTCCAGTGGCGGAGCCAGAGGTAGACATCGTGCTATTTGAACCAGAAAACACCCTGAACACTGGGAACGTAGAGAATGACCGGACCCGATCAGATCTAAGCAAATTAGACTGAGCATCTTTTATTGACGGTATTCTTGTAGAAGATGGGGCAGAATACACTATTATGTCGTCAACGCTTGTCTCACGGCACGAAGTTTTCCGAACGATCGCGGCGAAATCCTACTGCGAGTGGCCGGTCTACGATTCTGCACCGCTGTACGACCGGAGTTCGCTGGATGGGCTCGAAGAAGACATCCGAACCGTCGCAAGAGTTTGGTTCGAGCACGATACCCACGAGTCGGTCGAAGATTTCGTGTGCTGCCTCCCGCTGGCGTACGTCGAGTTCGATGCTCACGACCGCTACACAGGAACGACTCGCTACGGAATGGAACAGTTGGTCCGAGTCTTTCTGCTGAAAGCACTCCACGGCTGGGAGCACGAAAGCAAACTTGCCGAGTATCTCGACCGAAGGTCGTCGGTCCAAAAGCATCTCGGATTCGAGAGCGTCCCTGACCAGTCGACACTCTGGAGAACGTGGCATCGTCGTTTCGCACCCGATCTCAGGGAGGCGATCGAAACAGCAGCAAGATCGATTCTCATTCAGGCAGATAGGGTCGACGCTCCTGTTCCCCGCCAGCCACCGGAGCGCTTGTCTCAACGAGAGGAATTCAATGACGAAGCGCCCACTCAGCAGGAGATTCTCGATCGTGCCGAAGACATTACAGAGCAGGTGAGCGGGATCGTCCACCCAGCGTTCTCGTTGAATCGTGGCGAGGGCTCTGAGATACATCAGAATGCGTTCTGGGAACTCCAGACCTACCTCGGGCTGCATGAGCATCTCGCGGCTAATGAAGGCGCACGCAGTTTTCTCTACGAATCCAATCGAGAGCGAACACCGCTTGGGCACAACCATCGGTCGCATCTACGTGAACTGTCCATCGGTGAGATTCGTGAGATGTACCGGGAGGCAGTAGGGCGAATCATCAACCGACTGAGCAAGACAGATGTATTTCATCGCGCTGGGCTGGTCGCTATCGACATCACTGAGGAAGACCCATTCACTGGCAATCGTGAGGGGTACGAAAACGAGATCATCGGGACGAAGGAGAAG
Organism: Halococcus sp. IIIV-5B; assembly: GCF_003602035.1. Taxonomy (NCBI): domain Archaea; kingdom Methanobacteriati; phylum Methanobacteriota; class Halobacteria; order Halobacteriales; family Halococcaceae; genus Halococcus; species Halococcus sp. IIIV-5B. The sequence goes on from NZ_QZWE01000003.1 coordinate 212,778, forward strand.
AACACCGAGTACGCCTATCAGTGGGCGACCGTGCAGTTAGTCGGGAACGCGGTTCCATTAGTGCTGGACGCACGGCCGGTGAAGAAGGGCGAGACCCGCCAAGAGATCGTTGAGGACCTACTTGATAGCGCTCAGAGTCTGCTCCACATCGACGGCGTGCTGATGGATGGAGAGTTCGATAGCCAACACCTCTTGGAATCCATCTCCCAGCGGGGATTGACCTACGTGGTTCCCAAGCGAATGTATACCAGCGAGAAGGCACAGGCGAAGCGGCTACTCAGTCGCGGTCAGGACTGCTATACAACTGAGCGAGGTCTCCACCTTGGGAAGAACGAGTGGCACGAGACCACGTTCGTCTATAAGCGCAACCCGAATTCTGAGCGAACGGATTACGGTCAGTACGCGGTGTTCATGACGAACGCCCCGGCCGGGGCGGTTCGCGAGTACTCGTACCGCTGGGAGATCGAGAGCGGCTACAAGAGCATCAAGCGCTTCATGGCCGCAACGACGTCGAAAAACTTCGTGCTGCGGTTTTTCTACTTCGCGTTTGCTTGCCTGTTATATTCGATCTGGCGAGCGGTCGATCTCCTCGTTCAGGTGGCTCTGACCGACGGATATGGACGCTCTCCGATTGTGACAGCGCAGAATACGCTCGCGCTGTTGCAGAAGCGGACAGGCGTCGGATAGACCCCTTAATCGAGCCGGAAGCCACGGCTTGAGCCACAGCTCCCTCCAGCGTACCGCCTAGACACGGTTCCAACCAGACCATCGACACGAATCATCGATAGAGTCTGATTTGGCGGCGGCTGGAATCCACAATTCTGCTAAGATCGCGCATTCTGGACCCTCTATAGCCGCTGTAGTCTCATCTTCCCAGCTGGCAGCTTTTTGTATCTCACTATGTGATTTATAGATTTGATTTCAGACGTTACAGAGCCTCAGAAGACAGAGATCGGCGGAATCAGATTCAGCCTACGTTACTCGTGCTTAATCGAATAAGGACCAGTAAACTTACCCACCACCCCGCCCTCCCCCACAGCTAACGCGATGACAATAGCCAGAACCCCGGTTACGCAGGCTGAGAACTGCATTGGGGCCAGTGAATGGAGGGGTATGTAACGTGGTTCGTATCGATGCGGTCACTGAGGACTTCCTGACTGACAAGGGGAAGGGCCATCGTGGGAAGAGCGGGAACTATCGAAGCGACGCTAATAGGGAACTCAATCGCTTCGTGAAGTTCCTCGCTCAGCACGAAGACGCCGTGACGATGTTCGAGGAGTTGGAGTCAGGCCATCTCCGTGAATACGCCCGGCATCTTACCCGCCAGGGCTGGGCGACTGGCACAGTCCGAACCTATTACGCGTATGTTTCCGCGTTCTGTGGGTGGGCTGTTCGTGAAGGCCATCTCGCCGAGAATGTCGCCCAGCGACGCAACGCTACCGAACCCATCCCCGACGATGGCGGTCACAAGAGCGGTGACCAGCAGGCCTGGTCCGCCGATGACCGCCAACAGCTCACCTCTTACGTCGACGAGCAAGCACACGAAGCTATCGACAACGTCAGTGAGGACCGAGAGGCTGCAATCAAGGCCTGTCGCGACCGCG
>NZ_QZWE01000040.1:0-25019 GCF_003602035.1 Halococcus sp. IIIV-5B
ATTCGAGCGCGAACGCCACCAGCGGGTAGTCGGCTACCCGCCGAGGAACTCCTGACGCACCTCGTCGTTGTCGAGCAACGCCTCGCCGGTGTCCTCGAACCGATTCTGACCCTGAACCAGCACGTAGCCCCGGTCACACCGCGAGAGCGCTTCGACCGCATTCTGTTCGACCATCAAGATCGCCGTGCCCGATTCGTTGATCGCGTCGATCCGGTCGAACATCTCGTCGACCAGGTCCGGTGCGAGCCCCGCCGAGGGTTCGTCGAGCATCAGGAGGTCGGGGTCGAGCATCAGCGCCCGTCCCATCGCGAGCATCTGGCGCTGGCCACCCGAGAGCGTGCCCGCACGCTGTGTCTGGCGTTCTTCGAGGATCGGGAACCGCTCGAACACCCAGTCGAGTCGGTCCTGGGGCACCGAGTCGAGGATGTACGCGCCCATCTCGAGGTTCTCGCGAACCGACAGCCCCGCGAAGACGTTCTCGTTCTGTGGGACGTAGCTCAGTCCCCGGTGGATGATCGACTCGGGTGCGAGCCCGCTGATCTCGTCGTCAGCGAACCGTATCTCCCCGCCCATGTAGGTCGTGAGCCCGAAGACCGTCTTCATCACCGTCGACTTCCCCGCGCCGTTCGGCCCGACGATGGTGACGTACTCGCCGTCGTGGACGTCGAGATCCACCTCGGAGAGGATCTGGAGGTCGCCGTAGCCCGCGTCGAGTCCCGAGACCGCGAGCAGGTCGGCGGGGGACCCCGTGGCTGTCTCGCCCGTCACTGACTCATCCGTCGTCGACGCGTCCGTACCCGATCCGTTTCCGTCCGCCGACTCCTCACCGGTTGGTTCGTTCCCATCCGTCGGGTCGCCTCCGTCTGTCGGGCCGTCTTCGTCGGTGGACTCGTCCGTCGCGTCGTCGCTCATACGTTCGCCCCCAGGTAGGCGTCGATGACGCGCTCGTTCGATCTGACGGCTTCGGGGTCGTCGTCGGCGAGCACGCGACCCTGATGCATCACGATGACGCGCTCGCAGTGTTCCATGATCACGTCCATGTCGTGTTCGACCAGGAGGAAGGTGTAGCCCTCCTCACGAAGCTCGTGGACCTGCGCGAGGAGTTTGCGTTCGAGCGTGGGGTTCACCCCCGCGAGGGGTTCGTCGAGCAACACGACGTCGGGGTCGGTGAGCAGCGCGCGCGCCATCTCGAGGAGTTTGCGCTGGCCACCCGAGAGGTTCCCCGCGTACTCCTCGGCGAGGTGGTCGATCTCGAAGCGTTCGAGCGTCTCCCACGCCCGGTCGCGGAGCTCGCGTTCCTGGACCCGGACGCCGCTTCGCGCACCGGGCAACACCGACCGCCAGAGTGACTCGCCCCGCTGTCCTCGCGGCGCGAGCAGCATGTTCTCGAGCACCGTCATCTCGGTGAGTTCGCGGGTGATCTGGAAGGTCCGAACCAACCCGCGGTTCGCGATCTGATGGGGTCTGAGTCCAGTTATCTCCTCGTCGCGGAGGTGGACCGACCCGCCGGTGGGGCGGTGGACACCCGTGATGCAGTCGAAGGTCGTCGACTTCCCCGCGCCGTTCGGCCCGATGAGCCCCGTCAGCGATCCTTCCACGATGTCGAAGCTCACGCCGTCGACCGCGGTCAGCCCGCCGAACTCCTTTCTGAGGTCGCGTACCCGGAGGGGTTTACCCGGCGGGGTTCGACGGGCGGCGCGTTCGACGTCGGATTCGGCGTCGGGGTCGATCTCGGAGAGGTTCTCCGGACCACCTTCCGTCCCTTCGATGATGTTCGTCTTGCCGGTATCGCCGGTTTCGCTCATCGGCCTTCCTCCGTTCGTGGTCCGCCGTCGGCGTGGGCGGCCGTGGACTCGTCGTCGGGAGTGGGTCGCGCGAGCGAGACCGCCGCCGCGGGTTCCGTCCGATGGCCGAGCAGTCCGTCGGGACGGTTCTGCATCAGGTAGACCAGCACGACCCCGAGCAGGACGAACCGGAGACTGGCGATGTCACTGAGCGCGTACGCCACTAACGGCTCCGGGTTCAAGGCTCCGAGCGCGCCGACGGCGGCCGTGAACGTGTTCGGCCCGCCCCCGAGGTCGAAGAAGTTGCCGACGATCCGCCCGACGTAGGTCGGCCCCAGAAACAGGAGGCCCGCGAACAGCGCGCCGCCGATGACGCTCCCGGTGTTCGACCCCGAGCCGCCGATGATCACCGCGATGAAGACGTAGAAGGTGACTATCGGGAGGAACTGCGCCGGCGTGATCCGGCCCTGACTGCCCTGCCAGAGGATCCCCGCGAGCCCCATCAGCGCACAACCGAGCATGAAGGTCTTGATCTTGAATCGGCGGGTGTTCTTCCCCAGTGCGTTCGCCACGAGTTCGTCCTCCCGAATGGCCTTCAGCACCCGGCCGAACGGCGAGTTCCCGACCCGCGAGAGCAGGAGGTAGAAACCGACGACGAACAACACGAGCACGAGGGTGTAGGTCGAATCCACGACCGTGGTGTCGCCGATCCCGAGCCCCGAGAAGAACCCGAAGACCGCGTTTCCGAGACCCGTGGTGCCCGCCGCCGGGCTCGCGGGGTCGGTGTAGTAGAGCGCGCCGACCGGGTTGGTCGGGGCCTGGATCCCGCGTGCGCCGCCGGTGCCGAGGTCGACCCCGCCGAGCGAGAAGGTCTGCACGGGGGTGGAGTTGAAGACCAACCGGATGATCTCCGAGAGCGCGAGCGTGACGATGGCGAGGTAGTCGGCCCGAAGCCGGAGTGCGGGGAGGGCCGCCAGCGCGCCGACCAGCGCCGCCGCGAGCATCCCGCCAATGATGCCGACCCAGAGGGGGAGGCCGAGTCCCGGGATCCCGCCGACCTCGGGGTTCACGGGCGCGGTCAGCATCGCCATCGTGTAGGCCCCGACCGCCATGAAGCCGGCCACGCCGATGTTGAACAGGCCCGCGTAGCCCCACTGGAGGTTCAACGCGAGCGCCACGAGCGCGTAGACCGCCGCGAGGAACGTGACCTGCTGGAGGGTGCTCACGATCCCGCCGACGCCAAGTCCGAGCATCCAGCCGAAGACGATGTAGAGCGCGTAGAGCCCGAACAGCACCCCGAGCACGAGGGTCGTGTCCGTCCCGGAGAGCCGCCGGCGCAGTCCCTCGACGGCGCTCATGTGGTCGTCACCCCGCTGAACAGCCCCGAGGGTTTCACGACGAGGACCACGATCATCACGGTGAACGCCGCGGCGGTCGTGAAGTCCGAGGGGATCCAGACCAGCGAGACCTGGCTGGCCAACCCGATCACGAGGCCGCCGAACATCGCGCCGTAGACCGACCCGATCCCGCCGAGGATCACCGCGGCGAAGATCAGGAGGAGGAGCGTCCAGCCGAAGTCGAAGCTGATGGTGCCGGTTTCGAGCGTGACGAGGTAGCCCGCCGCCCCGGTGAGCCCCCCACCGATGATCCAGGTCATGCGGACGACGCGCTCGGTCGGGATACCCGTGACGCGTGCGAGGTCGCGGTTGTCGGCCATCGCGCGCATCGCGGTGCCGAGCTTGGTGTACTGGAGCAGGACGTGGACGCCCGCGAGCAGGACGACGGTGCAGACCGCGAGCGTGGCTTCGTGGGCGTTTATCTGGATCCCGACGCCGGGGACGGTGAACCCCGGAACCTCCCCGCCGGTGACGCCCGGTGCACTGGTGCCGAAGACGAACGCGAGGAGGTAGCGGAGCGCGAGCGCGACCCCGATGCTCGCGATGAGGAGCGCGATCCCCTCCTGATTGCGCATGGGTTTGTAGACCACGCGGTCGAGGACCAGCGAGAGGAGGATCGTGATGGCCACCGCGACGACGAGCCCCGCGACGACGGCGAGCGGGGTCGAGATCACGCTGACACCGACGTCGCCCGCGGTGGCGTCGCCGCTCACACCGACGAGGACGAGGTCGCCGAGCGGGAGCACGCCGAAGCCCGCGACGACGTAGGTCGTCGCCCAGCCGGCGAACGCGCCCGTCGAGATGTAATCACCGTGTGCGAAGTTCGCGAAGCCGAGGATCGAGTAGGTCATCGAGAGGCCCACGCCGGCGAGGCCGAGTTCGAGCCCGAGGATCAGCCCCTCCTTCACGAAGATACCGAGGCTGAGCGCCGAAAGCGAGCCGTCGAGCAGTTTGCGAACGAGATCGAGCGACAAGATCACGCAGACGACCACGACGAGCAAACCGAGCGGCTGCTCGGCGAGGTAGTTTCGGCCGCGAGAGTAGGTCTCAGCAATACCCATGATAGTGTTCCACATGAATCGCGGTAGGGATGTGCTAATAAGCTTTCCTCACCGGCCCGGGTCGCACGGTCTCGAACCGAGGGCGGAGCGGTGCGTTCGGAGGGAAAGGGATTTGCCGGCCCCCCGAAATAGGGATAGCAATGCTCCAAACCCTCGACGACCTCGACCTGGAGGGCGTCGCCGTCGGGGTCCGCATCGACATCAACAGCCCGCTCGCCAGCGACGACGGCGGGCTGGCCGACGACGCCCGGCTGCGCGCCCACGTCGAGACCCTCTCGGAGCTCACGGAGCGCGGCGCGCGGGTCGCGGTGCTCGCCCACCAGGGCCGGCCCGGCGACGACGACTTCTCCACCCTCGCCGCCCACGCCGACCGCCTCGACGAGCTGCTCGATGCCCCCGTCGGCTACTGCGATGCCACGTTCTCGACGGCGGCGCGCGAGGCGGTCGCGGGACTCGATTCGGGGACGATCGTCGTGCTCGAGAACACCCGCTTCTACGCCGAGGAGTACATGGAGTTCGAGGCGGCCGACGCCGCGAACACCCATCTCGTCGAGGGACTGGCACCCGTACTCGACGTCTACGTCAACGACGCGTTCGCGGCCGCCCACCGCTCCCAGCCCTCCCTGGTCGGCTTTCCCGAACGGCTGCCCGGCTACGCCGGCCGGGTGATGGAGCGCGAGCTCGACGTGCTGGGGGCGATCGAGGAGACCCCGACGCCACGGGTCTACCTCCTCGGCGGCGCGAAGGTCGGCGACTCGGTCGGCGTCGCCCGGAGCGTGCTCGAACGCGGGCTCGCCGATACGGTCCTCACCGCGGGCGTCGTCGGCAACGTCTGTCTGCTCGCGGGCGGCGCGGAGCTCGGCCCCGCGACCTCGGAGTTCGTCTACGACCACGGCTACTGGGACGAGATCGACCGCGCGGGCGACCTCCTCGACACCTACGACGAGATCGAGGTGCCCCGGGACGTCGCGGTCGAGCGCGACGGCGAGCGTCACGAGGTCGCCGTGGACGAGTTCCCGCCGGAGGCCGACTCGCCGGCGATGGACGTCGGGAGCCGAACCGTGTCGGCCTACACCGACGTGATCGAGTCGGCGGGGACGGTGATCCTCAACGGGCCGGCGGGCGTCTTCGAGGAAGAGACGTTCGCCCACGGCACCCGTGACCTCTACACCGCGGCCGCCGGAGCCGAGTACAGCATCGTCGGCGGCGGCGACACCGCGGCGGCGATCCGAAAGCTGGACATCGAGGGGTTCTCGCACGTGAGCACGGGCGGTGGCGCGTCGCTGACGCTGCTCGCGGGCGACTCGCTCCCGGCGGTCGAGGCGCTGCGGGCGTGATCATCGAGGCCCCGAGCACCGAGGCCGCCGACGCTATCGCCGACATGTGGGTCGAACTGGCGCGGGGCCAGCGCGCCCACGGCTCGCACCTCCACGCCGAGGCGAACCGGCAGACCATCCGCGAGGCGGTCGTCCGGGACATCATCGCCGACGGGCTGTTGGTCGCGCGCGACGAGACGGACGACCTCGTTGGCTTCGTGATGTTCGGGCCGGAATCCGAGCAGTACGCCCAAGACGTCTCGCGGGGTATCGTGCGAAACCTCGTGGTTCGTCCCGAGCGCCGCGACGAGGGGATCGGCGGTGCGCTCCTCGACGCGGCGGAGAGCGCCCTTCGAGCCGAGGGGTTCGACGTCGTCTCGCTCTCGGTGCTCGCCGACAACGACGGCGCACGGCGGTTCTACGAACGACACGGCTACACGCCACAGCGACTCGACCTCGAGAAACGGCTCGAAAGCGATAGCCACAAATCCGCCGGGCGGTAACTCCCGCCCGCGCCAGGGGAGCTTGGGCGGTGCAAGCACTCGATTTGTAATCGAGAATTCGTGGGTTCAAATCCCACCCCTGGCTTCCTCACAACATACCCGAAGTTGGTCCTCGCAGCCTCCTGCTGGTGAGTTTTGCTCGTCGATGATGCGCGCTCACAGCGAGCGGACCGATGTCGCGGTCCAACGGTGATCGTGAGCCGGGGCCACACATTGAGCACAACCGAATTCAGTGGGGCAACCATTCTTTAGCGCCGGATCCGACAGCATACCAGGGTCCCTAATTTGACACGATAGAAAAAGTTATTAATCGATCATGCTTATTCGAAGGTGAATGGATCGACGGAAATATTTGGCTATAGTCGGAGTCGCGACTGGTGGCGTACTCGCTGGTTGCTCGGGGGAAACCGGCGGCAACAACAGCTCATCAGGCGGCAGTGAGAACGGGTCTGAAACCGCGACCGATACCAGTGGAGGCGGAGGAGAGAGCGCTGATGGTACCGATGCGGAAGCTACTACTGGAGAGGATACTGAGTCCAACGCGGAGTCCTCGGATAGCGAAACGGATGCGGAAACCAGTGCTGAGTCTGGAGCGGAAACACAGCGAGAAACCGAAGCCGACTCGGGCAGCAGCGACGGCGATGGGTTCTCCGAATCATACTCCGGGAGTGGAACCTCCTCTGAAGAAGGGCTGCAGCTGAGCCCAGGTCCGATTCTTGCAGACTATTCCCATAGTGGCGATTCGAATTTCATCGTCACTCTCGTCACTGTAGACGGAGAATCCTACGAGGACGTTTACCTCTCCAACGAGATCGGTGACGCGGAGGGATCTCAGGCAGCGACGGTCACGGCGGAGGGTGAGTACATTCTGGATGTCGACGCCAACGGAGACTGGGAACTCTCGCTTGAGCAACCCACCAGCCCGGAAACGGAATCGATGCCGTTCGAGGAGAGTGGGGAGGGAAGCAGCTACATCGGACCGTTCCAGTTCGATGGTCCAACGACGTTCCAGGGTTCACACGACGGCGAGTCAAACTTTATTGTCGACGCCATTCCGATCGATCCCTCGGAAATCGGTGCACCGGGGATTTTCAACGAGATCGGACAGTTCGAGGGCGAAAGCACTGGTCGGGTGAACGGTATCGCTTACCTGAACATCTCGGCTGACGGCTCTTGGACGCTTTCGGGCGGCGAATAGCACAGCGCGTTCCCGCTGTAACCTACGAAAGTTGGGGCTAGCTCGCGTAACCCGCGCGTGTCGTCGGCCGAGGAATCTCGACTCACGACCACCGTTGAACCACGACTTCGGCCCCCGAGATCCGACCGAACGAAAGCCGACACGCATTTGTTTTCCTCGTTTGTGAGTAGAGCACAGTAGTGCAATTCAAATGCGCCCTCTTCGGACACGAGATGTACTCCATCTCGGAGGTCAACGGTGGCGAACAGATAGCTTGGGAGTGCGATAGATGCGGCCATGCGCTAACGAGGGATGCTCTGTTGCCCCCGTTTACACTCTAAACCGAACGAGCACTTCCTCCGGCCGTCGGTCGTGTCCAGATCCGAGTGCGGGGAGTGCCGAAGGGATGGACAGACCTTCGACGGACGGTCGACCCCGGAATCACACTACCTGACACGCGAACACAACGTTTATTAGAGGAGTACTTCCCGTTGAGTTATGGGTGCAATAGCAGCGATCGGAGAGGCAGTGAACGCCGTCAGGCGAAACCCGGTCATCATCGTCGTCACGCTCCTGTTCGGGCTCCTCCAGATACCGCAGTTGGTCTCGCCATATCTCAACACGGACATCGGGCTGGTCGTGTCGGGGCTCTTCTCGCTCGTGTTCGTGTTCGTCCTGCCGTTTTACTTCGGCGGCATCGTCGGGATGGCCGCCGAAGCGCTCGACGGGAAGACGAGTCTCCAGACGTTCCTCCGTGAGGGGCGGGCCAACTACGTCTCGATGTTCGGTGCGTATCTACTGTTGATAGTAGCGATGGTCGTCTACTTCGTCGTCCTCGCCATCGTCGGCGGGGTCGGCGGGTTCGTCGCCGTGGGGATCGGCCAGAGCGGTGGTGCTGCAGGGACGGGCTCGCTGCTGGTGTTCGCGGGTCTCGTACTGCTGCTGTTCGTGTTGGTGTTCGCCTTCTCGTTCTTCGTCCAGTTCTTCGGCCAGGCGATCGTCCTCGACGGGGAAAGTGCCGTTGGCGGGTTCAAGAAGAGCGTCCGCGTCGTGTGGGGGCACAAGCTCAGCACGCTCGGCTACATGGTCATCCTGGTTCTGTTCTCGGCGGTGTTCGGGACCATCGGCGGGATCGTCGGCACGCTCCCGACGCTGTACGGCGTGAACGATGTTCTCACAATCGCCGCCGTGCTCTCGGTCGGGCTCGTGATAGCGACCGGGATCATCGGCGCGTTCACGGCGGCGTACGGCGTCGCCTTCTACGAACAGATCCGCGCGCCAGGTGAGCAACAGCCTGCATAGCCACGACCGCCGTTTGATCCCGACGACGGCTCCCGCCATCGCACACCGAACGCGCGAACCGGCACCGCGTTTCGGATCGCCGGGTGCCGTCGACCGTTACACTGCAAGCAGGCGGCACTTCATCGGCTCGCCCGAACGGGGGAGCGGTGCCAAAGACAGCCTGCGAACGGTGCGGCAGAACCGTCTACTATCACCGGCCGGCCGACGACGAGATGGAATCGAGGAACATGGTCGAGTGCCCGCACTGCAATCACGTTCTCCTCAAGTAGAGCGAAGGCGGCGCTCTCAACGTATCGTCTTCCAAAGTCGCTCGACTCGCGACCCTCCCGACGAGGGTGGTCTCGAAAGACCGAACCACGACCCCCCGAGGGCCCTTCGAAGTCGTTACGACGTCACGTTCACCCAGAGGTGGGTCTCGCGGTAGGCGTTCCCCGTCGTCGGGTTCGCTGGGGCCGGACCCCGATAGAGGAGGTAGGTCAATCGAAGCCGATCGCCGGTCATCGTCGGCGTGACGGTGTGTCGTCGGGTCCAGGTCTCGTTGTCCGCCAATCGCGGACTGAACCGCTGTATCGGGCTCCGTTCCAGCACTCTCGTCGTGTTGTTCGCCACCCGGACGCGCTGGAGCTGGGCGACGACGGTGTAGTTCGTCGGTCGGTGTTCGTGGTTCGAGACCCCGACCACGAGCGGTTGGCCCGCGCCCTCGGTGAAGTTCTCGGGGTAGTTCTCGGCGGTGAGCGCGCCCGTCTCGTTCTCGGTCAGGAGGTAGAACTCGCTGAACGACTCGCCGGCGGTCGGGGTCGCGACCGCGTAGGCGACCGAGCTCACTGCGAGCAGGAGGCTCACGGCCAGCACGACGTTCAGCACCTGGTCCATCCTGGTTTCGGGGTCGAACATTTCCGTGCGGGTGGCGGCGTACCACCGGCCCAGCGGGATCCGGAACCGGTCCGCAGCCGGGAGCGCCAACCGCCGGGCGGCGGCCACGGCGACCGCGACGAGGGTGAACCCCCCGATGGCGACGACGATGGGGACGAGCCGGATCCCGAACGGCGTGAAGTTGAGCGCCAGCCCGATGAGCGGGGAGACCGCGATGCTGAGCCCGAAGGAGAGAGCGACGCGCTCGATCCCGTCGATGCCGTCCTCACGAGCGCGTTCGATCCGGTCCTCCGACTCGTCGTCTTCCGTCGGATCCGCCGTTCGGCCGGCCTCCGGAAAGAGCGCGGCGACGAACGCGTAGCCCGGCAGGAAGAGCACGAACGGCAGCCCGAGCACGATCCGGATCGGTGTCCCGCTGATCGGCGGGACGAGCGCCGAGACCGCGGTGAGGACGACCAGCAGCGCGACGACCACGAGGTCCACCGGCAGGCGGCGGAGGGGCCGCGGGACCAACAGCCACGCGTCGGATTCGCTGCTCATGGTCGTCGGTGGTGTCGGTGGAGACAACTGCCGACGGCTATATCAAGGTTGGGAGTTCCGCCGGTATTCGCCCGATAGCGGATTCGTTTCGGGTCGTCGAACCTCGATTTCTCCGCCGGGACCAGTAGGATTATTATCGCTCGCCGGTCGTCTCTCGATCAATGAGCTCGAAGCGACCCCGGTCCCGGGGCGACGACTCGACGGGGCCGACGCGAACACGACTGCTCCTGACCGGCGTGCTCGTCTGTCTGGTGCTGCTCGCTGGCTGTGGCGGCAACACCGACGACGGTGGCACCACGGTGGCCACCACGCAGGCCTCCGTCGAGGAGACGGCGACCGGCGCACCGACGATGGCGACGGCGACGGGAGCATCGAGCACGACCCCGTCGACGGCCGCGACGACCGGCACGTCGACGATGCTCGCCAACGCCTCTACCAACGCGTCAGGGCTTGAGGTGACGGTCGATCCCACGACCGAGAACACCACCGACGTGAACCTGACCGCCCGCGCGACCATGACCGATGCCACGGCGAGCGAGGGGATCGAGACCATCACCATCGAGACCGGCGGCGGGCTCGACCTGACGAACGTCTCGGTCGCGAACGTCGACACCGCCGGGATCGACGAGAACGGCAGCCTCGCCCGTGACCGGACCGACGAGAGCCTCGCTTCCAGCGTCGAACGCAACGTTCGGGTTGCCGACGACGGCCGTCAGCTCACGATCCCGCTCGACGGGAACGTGACCGTCGAGCCCGGCGACGAGATCGTCGCGGTCCTCGAGGGCGGCGTCGAGACCGGGAGCGCCGGCAACTACACCTTCGGTCTCACGGTCGACAACGCCACAGCACAGACCGACGACTACACCATCACGAGTTCGTAACGGCCGACTCGTCCGACGAGTCGGAACCCGCCCGGGGTACCGGCTTCGTCGTGCCGTCTTCGAGCCGGACGACGTCCTCGAAACGCGAGCGGAGCCGCCGGTCGTGGCTGATGGTGAGCAGCGCGGTGCCGGCGGTGTCCTGCATGTCGAACAGGAGGTCGAGAACGCCGTCGGCGGTCTCGGGGTCGAGCTGGCCCGTGGGCTCGTCGGCGAGGACGATCGCCGGGCGGTTCGCGAGCGCGCGGGCGATCGCGACCCGCTGCTTCTCGCCGCCGCTGAGCGTCGCGGGGTACTGCTCGCGGAGGTGGTCGATGCCGAGGGCGTCGAAGAGGGTGTCGACCCACGACGCATCGCCACCGCCGGCGTGTTCTTGGGGCAGCCGCGCGTTCTCCCAGGCGGTGAGGTCCGCGATGAGTTGGAACTCCTGGAAGATGAAGCCGATCGTCTCGCGGCGGAGCCGGGCGCGTTCACGCTCCCCGAGCGAGTCAGCGACCCGCCCTTCGACCCGGAGGGTGCCGCTCGACGGCCGGTCGAGCAACCCGAGCACGTTGAAGAGCGTGGTCTTCCCCGCCCCGCTCGGCCCCTGAACCAGCGTCCGCGCGTCGGGCGCGACCGTCATCGAGACGTCGGTGAGGATCGCCGTGCCGCCGCGGGTGACGCCGAGGTGGTCGGCGTCGAGAACGGGCGTCGTCATCGACGACCCTTCTCCCCGGGTCAGGATAAACCCTCCTCGGTCGGCGGCCGGTCATCGGCCGGTCACCGGTTCTCCCGGTCCCGGTGTGCGGGTTCGGCGGTCGTCTCGCCGAGGAGGCCGGTCGGCGGTCCGGTGAGGAACGGGGTCGTCGCGAGGACGGCACCGAGCACCGAGAGCGCGAACGCGCCGACGGCGGTTGCGAGAAGCACCCACGGCGGCGTGGCGACCGAGAGCCGGATCCCGAACAGCGTGAGCACCCCGACCCGCCCGAGGACGCGGAGGGTGCCGACCGCGAGCACGAGCGCGACGACGGCCGCGGGAACCGAGATCAGACAGACGTCCGCGAGCACCGTCCGGAGCACGTCCCGCGGGGTTGCACCGGTCGCGCGGTGGACCCCGATGGCGCGCCGCCGGGCGTGGACGGTCTGGGCGAACGTCGCGGCGGTGGTTCCGACGGTCGTGAGCCCCGCGAGCAGCACCATCACCACGAACAGGAGCTGGACGTTGCCGAAGACGCTCTGGATCGCCTGGCCGATGCCCGCGTTCCCCGAGTACTGCCCGTTGCTCGCGAGCGCCGAGAACAGCCGCTGGTCGCCCTCGACGGTGTACTCCGTCCGGGCGATGGGAGTCCCGTTCGAGAGCAGCCGGACGGGATACGTGCCCGGCGAGGCGCGCCCGTCGGCCCCGGCGAAGACGCTCACGTTGAGCGAGGCGACCTCGCCGGGGTCGAGGGTCACGGTCCGGTTCCGGTTCGTTATCGCCGAACTCAACGTGAGCTCGCGGGTCAGGCTGGCGTTCCAGGGGTTCGCGACCGTGACGTTCGCCGTCGGGCGTTCGAGCACGCTCCCGCTCCGTGGCGTGACCTGCAGCCGTGCCGAGGGCTCGCGACCGCTCCCGGCCGCGACGGTGAGGTTGTGGGTCGCGGGCGGCCGGTCGGCCTTGCTCGCCCGGAGGACGTAGCTCCCGGGTTCGGCCGGGAGGGTGACCTGCGCGATGCCATTCGAACCCGTGTTCGCCGTCCGCTCGCCGAGGGTGACGGTCGCGTTCGGGATCGGCTCCTCGTCGGGGGTCACGACGGGGACGAACAGGGTCGCGTTCGGCGGCCCGGTCCCGGGGAGTTCGGTGGGGAACCAGAGCGCGTTCGCGGCGAGCACGCGGATCGGTTGGCTCCGCGACCCGACGCGGAGCGTCCGTTCGCCCGGTGCGGGGGTACGCAACGACACCGAGAACTGCGTCGACTCGCCAGCGTCGAGGCTCACCGACCGGGTTCGGGTGACGTTCCCGATCGAGACCGGGACCTCGCGTGTCGCCGCGGCGTCGCCCGGATTCTCGGCACGCACCGTGACCGAGACGGTGCGGTTCGCCGCCGTGACGTTGGGTGCGGAGACGACGGTCGCCGTGATGGTGTCGTTGGCGCGGGCGGTCGTCCCGTTCATCCCGTCGAAGGCCGCGCCGCTGGTACGGATGTACTGGACGAATCCCTCCCGGATCGCGAGGTGGTGAGCCATCGGGAGCGGGACGACGACCTGGTCGTCGTCGACCCCGCTGGCGCTGAACACGCCCACCACGGTGACCCTGGTGACCGCCGGCGAGAAGCTTCCCCCGAGGGTCAACGAATCGCCGACCTCGACGTCGAGCGTTCGCGCGAGGTCCGCCCCGATGACCGCCTGTGAATCGGTTCGTGGCGCGTGACCGCGTTCGAGGGTGGCGTTCGTGACGGCTGCGAAGGCGGTGTAGTTCGCGCCGAGCCCCAGAAACGGCTCGCCGTCGACGGCCTGGGCGAGGATGATCTCGGGGCTGGCGTCGATCCCGCGCGAGCGGAGCACCGTCGCGTAGTCGGCGTCGATCCGGCTGTTGAGCACGTTGGCCGAGCCGGCCTCCGCGATCGTCCCCTCGTCCTGGGTCGAGAGCGGCGCGACCGCGCCCGTGAGCGAGACGATGAGCACGACCACGACCGCGAACACCGCGAGCGTGAGCGTCGTCGGCACCACCGCCCGCGGGTCGAGCAGCGTCGGGGCGAGCCGCGAGCGGAGCCGTCCGAACGTCGAGTCGTCCCGCGCACCGGCGCGTCGAGGGGCGTCCCCGAGACGGGTCGGGGGACGGCGCGTCGCGGTCCGGGCGGCGAGCACGCCCGCCAGTACGCCTGCGAGCACCAGCGTCGGGAGCACGACCGCGAGCGTGCCGAGCGCGAGCGGCGTGAGCGAGGGCGTGAGCGAGATCGGGAGCCCCGCGAACACCGCGACGTTGACCACGGCGTTCGTGAGGACGAACCCGACTGCGTAACCGAGCGCGACGCCGAGACCGACGATCAGCCCGGCCCGGAGCCCGAACAGCCACCGCACCCGACGGGGGGTCCCGCCGGTCGAACGGATGACCCGGATCGCGCGGATCCGGTCCCGGACGGTCATCCGGAGGACGTTGTAGACCACGACGAGCACGAGCAGCGCGCTCCCGACCGTCGCGGCGAGCAGCGCGGTCAGCAGCTGGCGCATCCCGGCGAACAGGAAGACGAGGGCCGCGACGAGCGGCGACCCGACCGTCGGCACCGACAGCAGCCCCGTGAGGCGTTCGTCGGGGTGGATCACGAGCGCGTCGACGTCGCCGCCGCCGAGCGACCGGACGGTCGAGGCGTTCGCCACGTACCACGAGGCGGGAAACAGCGAGTCGGTGTCGGTCTGCGGGTCTATCGCGAGCGTCGTGGGACCGTTTGCGGTCCGGAACCGACGCTGGGTCGAGCTCGTCACGGGGCCCGTCACGCCGCCGCCCGGCGAGGGGATCGTCGCACGCCGCCAGTCGACCGACGAGTCGGCGATCTCGGTCGGCGTCCCGTTCGGCACGCCGATGAACCGGTGGCTGGAGCCGTCGGCCGCCCGGAGCACGGCAGTGGGAAAGACGAGGTCGTTCGGGTCCGCGTCGTCCCTCGCTGCGGTGAACGAGTCCTCGTAGGTGGCGGTCGCGGTGGTGTTGAGGTCGCCCGCGAGCGTCGCGGTCTGCGCGCCGGCGGCCGCCAGCAGGAGGGTCGTCCCGACGAGGAACGCCGTCGTGACCGCCACCACGAGTACCGTGAGCCGGTCGCGGCGCGACCAGCGGGTGAGCAGCGCCCGTCTGTAGCTCACGGTCGGTCGGCCGCCTCCATAGGTGTTCGATGCTTCCGGCCCGCCTCCATACCTCTATCGGATAGCACCCTCTCGTTCGCGAGCCCGGTCGACGACCCTCGCGAGGCGGTCCCCGACCGCCGACCAGCCGGGCGCACCGTCCGCGATCCAGACCACGGCGGCGAGGGCGACAAGAACGAGCTGGAGCGCGAAGGCCGGTGTGAACGAGAGGCTCCGGAAGTGGTCGACGATCCCACCCTCGTGGTCGAACCGCGGGGGCGGGAGGAGGGGCCAGCCGAGCGACGAGAGGGCGGCGTACCGCCCCGAGAGGAGCGCCCGGTAGCTATCGCCGACGAGGTGGGAGGCGTAGCCGACGGCGAACGCGACCCCGAGGTCCGAGCGGCCGCGTCGGCGGCAGAAGTCCCAGACGACGGTGCTTGCGAACGTCGCGGTGAACGCCGAGTGCGCGAGCGACCGCCCGCTCGGGAGCACCCCAAACGTCCAGGCGAGCGGTTTGTCGACGAGGTCGGGGAGCTGGGTGCCGAGCGCGACGAGCGCGAGGCCGGAGCCGTCCGGACGCCGTCGGGAGACCCACCGGGAGAGACCGGAGTAACAGACGTAGCCGAACGCGAGGTGCCCCCAGGGTAGCATACGGACAGACAACGCAACAGAGGTCGGATAACCGTTGTGCTCGGTGTCCGCAGCTATCGAACGGTGAGCACTGGAACGTCGCTCGTTCGGACGACACGCTCGGTCACGCTTCCGAGCAGGTACCGTTCGAGCCCAGTTCTGCCCTGTGTCCCCATCGTGACGAGGTCGATCCCCTCCTGACGTGTGTAATCCAGAATGGCGCGGTAGGGGAGCCCCTGTTCGACCGCCGTGGTGACGTCGAGCCCGCGGTCCGCGGCCCGCTCGGCGACCTCCGAGACCGCACGTTCGCCGTACTCGGTCCAGGCATCGACCAAGTCGGGGCTCATTCCGACGTCAGGAGCCCCCAGCAGCCCGCTCACGTCGACGACCGAAAGCGCGTGAACCCGTGCGTCGTACCGGTCCGCGACCGCGAGACCGTGTTCGATCGCGGCGGCTGCAGCCTCGCTTCCGTCCGTCGGGATCAGGACCCGGTCGTAGCCGTCGCGCTCGTCGGCTTCGGGTCGGGTGGTGAGAACCGGAACGTCGCTCGTCCGCACGATACGTTCGGTCACGCTCCCCACGAGCAGCCGGTCCAGGCCGGTCCGGCCGTGGGTTCCCATCGAGACCAGGTCGATGTCGTGTCGGTCGAGATAGGAGGCGATCACCGCGTGGGGGACGCCGTGTTCCACCGCCGTGTGGCAAGTGACTGGTGTCTCGTCCGCGAGTTCTTCGAGGGTTCGAACCGCTTCGGTCGCCGCCCGTTCGAACGCCTCGCGTTGGTCTCGAACCGCGGAATCCACGTCCGCGATCGAGCTGCTGTACGTGCGTTCGTCGACGACGCTCAAGAGGTGAACCTGACTCTCGAAGGTCGTCGCGAGGGCCAGCCCGTGGCGGGCGGCGGCCAGTGCGCCCTCGCTGCCGTCGGTCGGGATGAGGATCCTGTCGTACATCGAGTCACACGCTCGTCCCAGTGTCGACCCCGAGTTCCCGTAAAGACCGGTCCTCCGTCCAACTCGAAGAGAATCGGGGATCGGTTTATCGGGGGCGGTCCGTCTCGCCGGAGATACCGTCTCGCACCTCGAAACGCGCTTCCAGCGGTATCGAGACCGGCCGACACCATCGAACGGACGGCCGTTGGCCGCTCACTCCACGTCGATCCAGCCGCCGAACGTCTCCCCCGGCAGTCGTTCCTTGAACCACGCGTCACAGTCCCGGCAGCTCCACACCCGCACCGTGTTGCCGCCGTCGTTTATCACGCCCTCGTTCCACAGGTCTTCGTGGTCACACGCGCCGGAGGCCTCGACGTCACTCATCGTTTCACCCCTCGAAGCGAGGACGGAGATATTTCTCGATCTCCGGCTCGACCGACGACGTCGAACGTCTCGGGCTCCGGTCTCGTCGTGACGGTGCGGCTCCGGGGTTGGTCCTGCGGGGGTTGCTCGTGCGAGAGTCGATCGCCACAGCGGTAGCGACCCGGTCGGATACGTATCGATCGGCGAACGGGATGATGTGCGACCGACCCCACTGGTTGTGGGCGACGAGAGATCCCGTCCCGCCGGGACCGTCGCGTCAGTTCTCGACCGGCGAGGTCACTGCGTCGACTCGATGGCCCGCTCCAGGTCCGCGACGATGTGTGCCGGGTCCTCGATCCCCACCGACAGGCGAACCAGGTCGTCGGTCACGCCGGAGGACTCCTTCTCGGCGTCGCTCAACTGCTGGTGGGTGGTGCTCGCGGGGTGGATGATGAGCGTCTTCGCGTCGCCAACGTTGGCGAGCAGGCTCGCGAGCTCGGTCGACTCGACGGTCCGCCGGGCGGCCTCGTAGCCGCCCTCCAGCCCGAAGGTGATCATGCCGCCGTAGCCACCGTCGAGATACTCGCTCGCGGTCTCGTGGGTCGGGTGTGAGTCGAGCCCGGGGTACGTGACCCAGGAAACCGCCTCGTGGTCCTCGAGGTACTCCGCGACGGTCATCGCGTTCTCGCAGTGGCGGTCCATCCGGAGCGGGAGCGTTTCGAGACCTTGGATGGTTTGCCAGGCGTCGAACGGCGACTGCTGATTGCCGAGGTCGCGAAGCCCGCGGGCGATCGCGGCGTAGGTGAACGCCGCGTCCCCGAAGGTCTCGACGAAGTTCACGCCGTGGTAGGCCGGGTTGTCCTGAGCGATCTCGGGGTACTTCTCGGGATAGTCGGCCCAGGGGAACGAGCCACCGTCGACGACGACGCCGCCGACGGTCGTGCCGGAGCCGTGGAGCCACTTCGTGGTCGAGTTCCAGACGAGGTCGGCACCGTGGTCGAGCGGCCGACAGAGCGCGGGCGTCGCGAAGGTGTTGTCGACGAACAGCGGGGCCCCGTTGTCGTGGGCGATGTCCGCCACCCGCTGGATGTCGGGGGTGTCGAGCGCCGGGTTGCCGATCGTTTCGAGGTGGACGTAGGCCGTGTCGTCGTCGATCGCTTCCTCGTAGGCATCGTAGTCGAGCGTGTCGACGAACCGCGTCGAGATGCCCCGGCGCTCGACCGAGTGGGTGAGGTAGGTGTAGGTCCCGCCGTAGAGCGAGGAGGCGGAGACGATGTTGTCGCCGGCCGACGCGAGCAGGAACGTCGTGAGGTCGAGCGCGGCCATCCCGGACCCGGTGGCGGCCGCCCCGACACCGCCTTCGAGTGTCGCCATGCGCTCCTGGAGGGTCTCCACCGTCGGGTTCATCAGCCGGGAGTAGATGTAGCCGGGCTTTTCGAGTGCGAACTGGGCCGCGGCGTCCTCGGCGTCCTCGAAAACGTAGGAGGTGGTCTGGTAGAGCGGCGGGGCGCGTGCGCCGGTCGCCGAATCCGGTTGCTGGCCCGCGTGGAGCGCGTCCGTCGCGGTCGACTGGTCTGTGGGATCGTCGCTCATACCGGCCGGTCACGAGGACCACGTATTAAACGACCGAATCTTCGCCGCGTCGAACGGTGATCGAACTATCGGTCGATGGACCGCTCTTTTCCAGAGAACGATTCGGTTTGGGTCGGCTCGTTCGAGCTTCTCACTGCTTCGGTCTCACGATGCGATCCTCGACACCGACCGCGAGGCCGCCGTTCGCCGCGTGCGCGACGAGGTGGTCGTACTGCAGCCCGTGGTACGACTGGACGGCCCCTTCGGTCAACGTGGGCATCGTCTCGGTGACGACGAAGTACTCCTGGACCGCGACCGTGTATTCGTCTTCCGGGGCGAGCGGGTCGCCGTCGATACGGACCGCCTCGAACGCCCCGGTCGTATCGTCCCAGACGACCGAGGCACCCGAGACCGACAGCAACCAACGGTCGTTCTCGGCGGTGGGACAGGCGACCGCGAGCGCCTTCCAGAGCGCGGTTCCCGATACCGAGAGCGTCGTCAACCGGTTGCCGAACGGCGAGACGGCGATCACGTCCCCCGCGGAGACGTCGCCGACGAGCGGCGGTCCCGTTCGGAGGGAGCTGGCGTGCATGACCCCGACGTCGGCGTCGGTCGCCACCCGATACGCGTCGGCGACGAAGTTCCCCAGCCGTGACTCACCGGTGGTGAGCGTCTCCCTGTCGCGGACGACCGGCTCGTCGACGTGCGCGACGACCGTGTCGAGTTCGAGCGTCTCCCGAACCCGCGTGTAGGTGTCGAGCAAGGACCGGTCGGGAGCCGTTCCAATCGAGTCGTGAAACGCGTACTCGCCGTCGGTCGTCGCCTCTACGACGCCGGTCCCGCCCGTTCGGACGAGCAGTGTGCCGTCGTGGATCCCGGCGCATCGCTCGTGGAGGTGCCCCCCGACCACGAGGTCGGCACCGGCGGCGGCCGCAACCGCCGGGTCGTCGCGACCGCAGTGGGAGACCCCGACCACGTAGTCGACCCGCTCGCGGAGGTCGGCGGCGGCCGTCCGTGCGGCGTCGACCGGGTTCGTCACCCGGAGGCTGGACGCGTTCGGCGTGATCGCCGGGAGCTGGGTGGTCGTCACGCCGAAGACCCCGACGCGACCGACGCCCGTCTCGAACGTACGCGTCGGTCGAACGCCCGCGTCCGCGCCGAACAGTCCGTCGTCGGTGTGGAGGTTCCCACACGTCCAGCCGGTCGGGAACTCGCGAACGAGGTCCCTCGCGTCCGCCGGTCCGTGGTCGAGGTCGTGGTTGCCGAAGGTCTCGACGTCCGGTTCGACCGCTCGATAGAACGGGGCCGCGATCGCACGCCCGGGGCGCGTCGGGAGCTCGACTCCCGGCTCGTTGGGGGAAACGGTCGATGCGACGCCGAGGGCCGTGTTGTCGCCGGCTCCGACCAGCAGCGTGTCGTCGTCCCGTCGCGCCAGGAGGAAGCTCCCGAGTCGGGCGATGGAGTCCGGCTCGTCGTAGATCCCTTCGAGATCCGAATATCCGATCACGGTGAGCGGGTCGGCCATACGATGTGTACTCCCCAGCGTGATGGCTTGTAGTGTCCGGATCCCGATACGGAAGCGATGGGGACCCTGCTACACCGCTGTTCGAGTCCGATCCGAACCCTCGTCCGACGACCCCCGGTACTGATCATCACCGAACCCGACTCCGTGACCGAAGGCTTGCGAGACGCTGGCGTGCATCCTGTACAGGCCGTAGATGTTCACGAGAGGCACGAAGACGATGACCAGCAGCCACCATGCGTTGTCGTCGATCTTCAGGACGACGTAGAGGTTGTAGAACGGGCGCTTTCAGTCGCCGAGGAATTCGTCGATCGGCTTCCGTTCGGCGAGTTCACGGTGACGCCGGTACTCCGCACGGGCCCACTCGACGGCTTCCGTCGACGAATTCACGATGAGGCCCCTGATCCCACCGTTCACATAGACAGTAGCGCCAGCGACGTCTTCCCCTGAGGATTCCATTATCCAGAGCGCACACCGAAGCGTCTCGGGGGTCATCAGTAGCTCCAGTCGTCCAGCGGAGACGAGCTCTCGGAGGCGCTCTTCGTCCTTCTCGAGGAGGTGTTCGAGGGTGTTTCGCTCGACGATGACCTCGGCCGAGAGCCCATTGGCGATCGCGTTCTCGTAGATCAGGTCCACGTACAGCGAGATCTCGACCGGTGCGAGCCCGAGGAGTCGGTTCGCGTCGGAGAGGAGATCGATGGAGGGCTGGAGCGCCGCCTCGGGTGCTGCCGGGTTGGCCGAGTGGATATCGGCTCCGTCGACGAAGGTCGTGCTGAGGCTCGCGGATGGCGGGAGAAGGGAGACGACCTCGGTCGCTTCTTCGAGTGCGTCGAGGTTCGACCGATAGCGTCGGTAGTGGTCGGCGCACAACGTTCCGAGTCGGGTGGGCGAGTATTCGCTGCCGTGGCGCTCGATGCAGCCAGCCTCGACGAGTTCCGCCGCTCCTCGATCGACCGTGGAGCGGGAAGCGTCGATGGCCTCGGTGAGTGCGGGTTTCGCTCGTGACTGGTCGTCGATCGCGATCAGGAGTTCGCCACGTCTGAACACCGTCTCCTCCAACGGATCTCGACTCCCGTTATCGGACATCTACACGGATTTTTACTAACTGGGCATAAAAGCAATCGGAACGATGGACGGGGTGTCCCTCACGAACACGGTGATCATGCTGGAGGGGTTCTCGTCGGTCGTCTAAACCGAGCAGCGGGACAGCGTTACCGACCGAAAATGGGAGGAACGAATGAGGAGCCTTCGATGGGGGAACTCCCTCGTGTGGAGGTGATGATGCCAGAGTTAGCCACACCGTGGTACCGTGAACCGGACGACGATCCGGTATCCACGACGATCGGGGTGGAACTGCCGTCCACACGAGTTCGAGCTCCGCATTCCCTTCTTGAGACCTCCCGGGCTCGACTACGACGCTTAGCCGGCATTACTTCACCGCTCAGGGGTTCCGGTATCCCTGATAAAATCATCACCGCTGGCGATCCGTTCGGGGATGAATGCCCTGCGCTGCGAAACCGATCGACGCTTCCGGCCGGCCCACCGGTGGGGAGGGCTCCAACGAGAACGAGCAGGGCGTGTCGTGGGTGGCCGTTCGGTCCCGCGCGGCAGCGCAGCCGGCGTTTCGGCCGACGCGTACGACTCGCGCCCGACCCCTCGCTTCTCGCGTTTCGACTCGCACTCAACAGGAGATCATTCGTCGCGCGCCGGATCGACGGCCATGTACGCCGGGTCGACCGTCTGGCCGTTCAGGAGCGCCATCGTGTTCTCGGCGAGGGTGTCGATCCCGTCGAGACGGTACTCGGTGGTCATCGCCGCGACGTGTGGGGTCGTGACGACGTTGTCGAGCCCGTGGAGCGGTGAGTCGGCGGGAAGCGGCTCGTCCTCGAAGACGTCCAGCCCGGCCCCGGCGAGGTCGCCCGCGCGGATGGCCTCGACGAGCGCGTCGGTCTCCACGAGCGGTCCACGGCCGGTGTTGACGAGGAACGCCGAGGAGTCCATCGCGTCCAGCGCCGCCTCGTCGATACAGCCACGCGTCTCGTCGGTGAGTTCGGCGGTCACACAGACGGCGTCGCTCTCGGTGAGGACGCGGTCGAGCGAGGTGAGTTCGGCCCCGACGAGCTCGCCGTCGATCGGGCGGACGTAGGGGTCGTACGCGAGCAGTGTGGGTCGAAACCCGGAGAGAAGGGCTGCAACGCGCCGGCCCACGTTGCCGAACCCCACCAGCCCCACGGTCTTCCCGGAGAGCTGCGTCCCGAAGGGGGCGTCGCCGCGCCAGCCACCCGCTCGGAGGTGGTCCTGCGTCTGGCCGACCCGGCGGGCGACCGCGAGCAGGAGCGCGACGGTGTGTTCGGCGACCGAGAGCGCGTTCAGCCCCGGCGTGTGCGTGACCGGTATCCCGAGCCGCTCGGCCGCCGCGAGGTCGACGTTGTCGATACCGGTGCCGATCTTCGCGACCACGTCGAGCGACGTGGCTTCGAGCACCCGTTCCGAGAGCGTGAGTCGGGAGGTGGTGAAGACGGCGTCCATCCCGGAGAGCGCCTCGATCAGCGCATCTTCGTCCTCGGGTTCGCCCACCGTGAGGTCGAACTCGCCGTCGAGGTCCGTGGCCAGTCGGTCGACGGGTTGGACGTCTCGGTCGACGAAGGCGGAGCGCGTGGCCATGTGATGAAGTACCGCCCTTCGATGGCTTATCGGCTTTCGTTCGTGAACCGGCCATCGAGGCGTAGCCCTAGTAAACCTCGAACTATCGATGGGAAGAGTTATTATATTCTATCGACTTGTTATTAGTCGAGTATGGCTGCCAGACGAGAAGCGATCACGAGTACCTGTCCACACTGCGAGTGGTGGGTGACGACGGGGTCGTATCCGAAGGCAGTCAAAGCCTATCAGGACCATCTCCGGGCGGAACACCCGGCTGTTTGGGTTCGAGAATGAGCCGGACTACGACCGTTCGAACGGCGCCGCTACCGAGCGAATAGTTCCCGGAGGACGTTGTCGCGGGCGATTCAGTGGACCGTGTGGGTATGTTCTTGCAGGCCGTCGATGTCGTCGAACTCGTCGTCACAGAGTCCACAGACGTTGTGGTGAAGCGCGACGTGCTGGTCGAGCGCCGCTGCGGCTCCGAACTCCTCGCTACACCGCGAACAGGTATGTGCTATTGTGATATTAACTCAGTCGCTGTATATTGAAGGGCGTTACTAGCAAAGCGGGGTTCTGGTCCGTTATATCTTAATAATGTCGTCGGAAGGAGTATTATTCAGCGGTTTCGATAGCGATGGACTCCGCGCCGAGCCGATGATACTCGGGTAGCGTTCGTCCGGTACGTGCTTGGGTGGCGTTCGAAGACCCGACTCGCGCGGTCCTACGGGTTCCACTCGGCGAGCCATCCCTCGAAGTGCTCCGTGGTCTGTGGGAAGGCTGCGAGACCACCGCAGGCGACCAGAAGCGCCGCGACGACGGCCAGTGCTGGCTGGTCGAGGACGGTGCCAACGGCCCCGGCGAGGAACCCACCCAGCACGATCGTCAGGCTGTAGTACGGGACGCGGAGCAGGAGGAGCGACGGTCTGGCCGGCACCCACCCGTCGTAACCGACGCCGGGTGTCGGGAGCAGGCCGCTGCGAAGCGCCGCCACACCGAGTACCATCGCGACCCACGTCGCGAGCGCCGCGAGTTTGAGGTCGGTGATACCGAACGGCTGGCCCTGGTACATCAGGAACCACAGCGCCGGCAGCCCCGGGATGGAGACCTCGGCGAACGCCGCGACCACGTCGTCGAGGAACCGCCCGTAGGCGTTCTTCTCGGTCATCTGCGGACCGTTCAGCCCCCACGTCCATCGCCGGTCGCTGCGGGTCTCCGGGTCGTCGACGGCTTTCGGCGGCGAACTCATAACGTGAACCATCACAGCCGCTGAATATAATTATTCCGGGCGAACGGGTCGGACTCGGTCAGCTCTCGGCCGCCGCCGTCGGTCCGTCGGTCGTCTCGTACTTCGTCCGGAACTCCCCGATGAGCTGGCCCATCTTTGCGTACCAGTCGTTCAACATTCGCTGCATCTCGTCGGCCGCGACGTCGGGGTCGGCGGGGCGGAAGACGTGGTAGTAGCCGCCCTGGTCGTAGTTGACCTGCTCCTTCTGGACGAAGCCGGCCTTTCGAAGCCGCTGGAGCGACCGGTACGCCGTCGAGCGCTCCCGGTCGACCGCCTCGGCGATCTCGTCGATCGTCAGCGGTGCCTCGTGGTCGATCACGACCTCGAAGCACTCGCGGTCGAGTTCGGTGAGCCCGTAGATACATTCGAGCAGGCCCTCACAGTCCATATCCGCCCGGAGGTACTCGGCCATCGAATCTGGCATTGGTCTACGTTCCCTACCGGAAGAGCGGGTATAGGCGTTGTGCATACCCTGCACGACTGTACGGACCGGCCTCGTGAGCCGGCTTTCTCGGGGACGTGGTCACTCGACGTCGCTCCAGACGTCGACGTCCGTGAGTCTGAGTTCGCCGTTGGCCTTCCACGTTCGTGGCCGGCAGGCGACCGCCGTCGCGCCGACGAAGAACGCGGCGACGAGACCGCTCACCACGACGCCGGGAACGGTCCCGATCGCGGCGCTCGCCGGCCAGCGAGCCGCGCCGTCGAACGCGGTGATCCGCACAAGCCAGGCGACCAGGAGGACGGTCAGGAGCGGGAGGTAGACCCGCCGGAGCCGATGGGCGAGCGCCTCCTCGAAGGTGATCTTGATCTTCGGTCGGCGGTAGTCCTCGCTCAGCTCCCGTCGCCACGCGGCGTCCTCGACACCGGTGGTCGGGTCCAGCGCGTTCGCGAAGACGTTCTCCTGGAGGAGTCGGACACGCGAGCGCCAGAGGTCGTAGCCACGATAGCGCCGGGCCTCGATTACCAGGAACACCGTGAGCATCGCCATCCCGATGAGAATGACGAAGTGGGGGGTGTCGCCCGTGAACGCCCACGTCGAGATCGCAGCGAGTATCGTGACCGCCCAGTTGGTGGTCCGGTCGAGACGCTCGCGCCAGAACTTCATCCGGTGGATCTCGCCACGATAGAGGTGCGCCATCGACGACCCGGGCCCCATCCCCTCCTCGAACATGCCACGGCCGATGTCGCGTTCGACCTCGCCGCACGGGTCGAAGACGTCGTCCTCGCTCATTCGTCCCCCTCCGCCGATGGGTGCACGCTGTCGCCGCGCCGTTCCTGTGTCGTGTCCGTTTTCATCGTAGTTCGAATCGGTCGAGGTCAGTCGCTCGGTGCGGTGGTCCGGTCGGAATCCGCTCGATACGCCCGCCAGTAGCCCTGCGCGTACGCGCCGACGAACATGCCGACGAGCCCGATCAGGATCGGGTAGTTCCCGATCCCGAGGCTGGCGTAGGC
>NZ_QZWE01000041.1:0-22428 GCF_003602035.1 Halococcus sp. IIIV-5B
CGGTATCTGATCCGGTTTCGAGTGAGCAGCCGGTCGATCCACCCGATGCCGGGTTCGTGCTCGGGTCGCGGGGGTGTCGGGGATGAGGGACGATACTCGCGTTCTCGAACTCGAATCACGGGTTTCGGCCGCACGACCCGTCTACCGGTTCCGTACCACGGACGGCGTTCACTCGAAGCGCTCGTTTCGCACGGCCGAACTCCTGCTTCTCGACGCGCTCTGGGATTCGACCCTCGGGGACTGTTGCTGTCTCGAAGCCACCTACGGGGTCGTCGGCTGCGTGCTCGCCGACCGAGCGGATTCGGTCCACATGACCGAATCGAGCGCCCGTGCCGCGCGTCTCTGTGGGCGAAACGCGAGCGCGAACGGCGTCGAGGTGACGACCGCGCTCACCGCCGACCCACGAACCCTCGACGAGCGATTCGACACGGTGGCGTACGCGCCGAAGCCCTACACACCGCTCTCGATGGGCCGCCAGCGCATCGTGAACGGTCTCGCCGTTCTCCGTCCCGGTGGTTCGCTCTCCCTCGCGGCGGCGAAACACACCGGTCTCACGCGCTACGAGGCCTGCCTCCGCGACCTCACAGCGGGCGTCGAACGGGTCACCGAGCGCGACGGCTTCGTGGTGCTCCGCGCCAGCCGTCCGCCGGTGTTCGACCCGCCACAGCTCGTTTCGCCGCGAACGATCCACACGGCGGTTGACGGCACCGAACTGTCGCTCATCACCCTTCCCGGGGTGTTCTCGACCACCGGGCTCGACGACGGAACCCGATTACTCCTCGAAGCTGCGACCGTGGAGGACGGCGAGCGGGTTCTCGACCTCTGTTGTGGCTCCGGCGCTATCGGAACTTACACTGCCCGCGTCGCCGACTGTGAGGTTTGGCTCACCGACGACGACTGCGTCGCGACGTGCTGTGCCGAGCGCACACTCGACGCGTCCGGTGTGACGGGGTCCGTCGTGACCGCGGATTGTCTCGACGGCGTCGATGGCCCGTTCGACCGTGTCCTCTGTAATCCACCGACTCACGCCGGTCGTGGGGTGCTTGCGGACCTCTTCACGGGTGCTCGTGAGGTGCTCGCGCCCGACGGCGAGTTCGTTCTGGTCCACCATCGCGACCTCGACCTTCGAGCGCATTTCTCGGGGTTCGAGACGGTGGAGGCGCTACGGAGGGGTGGCGAACACATCGTTCTGCGGGCTAGCGGGTGAGGACGGACTACCCCGCTCTCGTTAGCCGTTCCTGGCGATGTTGCGTCCCGCGAAGAACGCGACGACACCGACCACGAGGGCGATGACACCACCGATGTTGAAGAAAAGGTCGGCGAATCCACCGCCGAACACGGGTCCCGCCGTCCTGAAGAACGCCATCGCGAACACCCCGAGGAACGGGGCGGCGGTGAGTGCGACGACGAACCCCCACGCTCTGCGGTCCCGCCGAGCGTGATATCCAAGCCCGAAGAACAGCGCGGTCGGTACGAACAGTGATAGAGCCATCCGGGACCCGTCGGTGAGGGCTCGACCGGCGAACACGACCGCGAGAAATGCGACCACCGCACCCAGCGCCACGACGAGGGAATCTCGCTCGTTGTGTTGCGCTGCCCCGTCCAGTCGACGTGTCAGGAATCCAGCGGCCCCACCGAGTACGAGCATCGTGAAGAACACTATCGACAGGGATTCCGTAGCGAGCTCCGGACCGACAGCGAGCGCGGTGGCGAGCAGCCCTACGAGACTTGGAACGAGTGTCTCTGTCGGTACGAACGCCAGATAGGTGGGTTCGAAACCGATCTCGTCGGGTCCGCCGCTCCAGACCACCGCCGAGTCGTTCGTCGTGGCGGTGCCGGTCGGTCGGTTCGCGGGGCGGTAGCCCGGCGGAGCGTGGACCACGATGGTATCGGCCCGAGCGGTGAGATACGGACTGGCGAGCGAACCGACGACGACAGCCCCCGCCGAGCGACGGGCGAAGTCGGAGTCGCGATAGGTCACGACGAGCGTGTCGTTGTCAACGGTGCTTCGAACGCCCGGTCCGTCCATGGCCGAGCGATCCACCGAGTCCCGAACGATGCTCCGTCTGCGCTGGTCGTTCTCCCGGAGGGCGTCCGCACCCGAGCGGAGTTCGACGCGACCGCGCCAGTTCGCGGAGCCGTTCTCGGCGATCCGTATCGAGAGGTGACTCTCCCCGGTCGAGAGACCGACGCCGTGATCGGCCGCCGACTCGGTAAGTGAGTCGCCACAGACGCCACACAACGGTTCCGGCGGTGGTCGCGCCGCGGTCGCGCCCACGACGGTGAGGGAGAGAACGAGAGCAACTACGAGGAGGGATCGGGAACGAGCGGACATCGACCTCTCAAATTGCAGATCGGTTCGGCTTAACTATTCTGGAGACCGTCGCTCGTCGGTTACCGACGCTCGTCGTGCGTGGTCACGAGAACGCGGTGGGGATGGGATTCGAACCACGGTCGATCGCTTCCTTCCCCGCTTCGCTCGGAAGACTGCGCTCTCCCTGATTCGAATCCCAACGTCTCGCGTTCTCACTCACGAGATGCCTCGCGTCGCTCGGCGTCGGTGTTCGTGAGAAACGCGGTGGGGATGGGATTCGAACCCATGAGGCCATAGGCCACCTGTTTTCAAGACAGGCGCAATTGTCCACTCTGCCACCCCACCGCGACCCCGACTACCGCCGCGCGTGTCTAAGGCCTGTCGGTGTCCGCTTTCGAGACCGTGAGTTCGCTACCATCTGTTTCGAGTCCGACACCCAGATCCGAGAGACATTCCGCGGTGTGTTCAGGGACCCGCCGTCCAGCGCGTTCGCGGGCTTCGATGAGCCCCAGCGCGCCCGCGAGGTCGGCCGGCGTCTTGACCACGGGGAGCATCGGTGCGTAATCGACGTCGAGCCCCGCATCGAGCGCACGGTCGGTCAGCGTCGTGACGGCAGGGGCGGTGTAGGCGTCCGCGAAGTCGATGGTGGCCCCGAACGCCGCGGCGTAGACCCGACCGCTGGATGCGGGTCCGAGAACCACGTCGTTCCGGCGGAGCTTCATCGCCAGTCCGTCGAGGTCGCCGCGGGCGAGGAACGGTGCGGTCGGTTCGACGGCGACCACGGCGCTCTCGCCTTCGGTTTCGAGCAGGTGAGTGAGGGTGTTCCCGACGCGTCCCGAGAACGTCGACCCGACCTGTGGCTCGAATCGCGCCGCATCCGGGTCGTCGAGCGCGTCCGTCACGACCGTTCGAAGGTCTTCCGGAGGGTCTTCGCCCTCGGCCCGGTAGTTGATGAGGAGGTCGGCTGCGCTCTCCTCGACCGCACGAACGGTGTCGGCGCACATCGCCCCGTAGAGCGCTGCATGGTCCTCGGCCGAGAGCGGCGACGGGTCGAGACCGGGGAGCACGCCCGTCCGCGGCGGGTCACAGAGCACGGCGACGGTGGTCATGAGAGGGGTCGGTGCGCGGCCGTCTTGAACGACGTGGGTCGGGCGCGGGAGTCGCCTGGGAGCCGGCGGTGCGTTCGTCGGACCGCGAGTCTTATTTGCAGCGACGGAGTGATCCAAGCAACGACAATGGTCTCCGACAACGCGGCCGGGTCGTCCTCGGGAGCGCCCGGGTGGGCCGTCGGTGGGACGGCCGACGACGTCGAGCACCCCGGAGGGTCGATACCGCTCTCGACCGGGACCGTCTGTGAACTCATCAGCAACGCCCGCCGCCGGGCGGTCATCGAACACGTCGCGGCGCTCGACACCGAGGAGGGCGTCGGGATGGGCGACCTCGCACGAACGATCGCGGGCGAGGAACACGACATCCCGCCCGCGACGGTCTCGGCCGAACAGCGAAAGACGGTCTACGTCTCGCTCCTCCAGAACCACCTCCCGAAGCTCGACGCCGCGAACGTGGTCGCCTGGAACGACCGCTCGGGGATGGTGGCCCACGGCGAGTGTGTCGACGAACTCGCGGCCCTCGTCGAGAGCATCGACCGCGCGTGCGACCCCGATGGCGTCTGAAATGCATCCCTCACAACCGCTCGCCGTCGTCGTCCTCTTTCTCACCGCCGTCGTGCTCCTCGCTACGCTCGTCAGCCTCGTCCTCACCGGGCTCGGCCTCGCGACGGTCGTGGCCCTCGCGGTGGCGCTCCTCGCGCTCGCCGGAGCGTGCGCCGTCGGTGCGGGCTCGGCGCGGTGGCGCTCGAACCCCTACTGGTAGACGAGTACGGTTTTGTGACGGCACGACGGAACACTGTCATGACGTTTCTCCCCGGCGACGAAGTCGATCTGGTTCCACTCGACCCTGCCGACGACGCCCACGTCGCGGCCTACCGTCGGTCACGCAACGAACCCACGATGCGCGCTACCGGGTCGTACGGCCGTGGACTCACCGACGACCACGCGAGCGATCGGGTTCAGGAACTCCAGAGCGGCGACGAAGACCACGCGCTGTGCGCGATCCGGGCCGAGAACGAGACGGTGGGCTGGGGAACCATCCACACGGTGGACGGACGTTCACGAACCACGGCTGTGGCCTACTACGTCCTCCCCGAGTACCAAGGCAACGGGTACGCCAGCGAGGCCGCTCGGCTGCTCGTCGCGTACGCTTTCGACGAGCTCAACGCCCGCCGCGTCGAGGCCACGGTGCAGGACGACAACCCCGCGAGCAAGCGCGTGCTCGAAAAACTGGGCTTCGTCCACGATGGCACGAAGCGCGACGCCTACTACAAAGCGGGCGAGTACAAGGACCTCACACTGTGGGCGGTGTTCGACGACGCGTTCGTTCGGGACTTCGCTGAGAGGTAGGCTGTCAGTCCTCCGTCGGCTCGGTGCTCGTCGCCGCGTCTTCCGGGTCGTTCTCCGGGCTCGACGGGTGGTAGTCGGTGTCGTACTCGCCGAGGTCGCCGTCGAGCCGGTCGGGATTGACCCGCCCACCGAGGAGCATGAAGTCGACCATCGTGAGCGCTGCCATCGCCTCCACCACCGGGACGCCGCGCGGGGGGAGCACGGGGTCGTGGCGACCGATGACCTGGGCCTCCTTCTCCTCGCCCGTCTCCCAGTCGACGGTGGTCTGCTTTTTCGGGATCGAGGTCGGCGCGTGGAGCGTGACCTCCCCACGGATCGGCTGGCCGGTCGTGATACCACCCTGGATGCCGCCGTGGTCGTTGCCGGTCGGGATTGGATCCCCGTTCTCGTCGAACTCCCAGTCCTCGTTGCGTTCGCTACCCCGGTAACGCCGCGCCTCCCGCCCCAACCCGAACTCGAAGCCCGTCGTCGCGGGGACGCTCAGCATGGCCTGGCCGAGGCGTGCGGGGATCGAGTCGAAGCGCGGCGCGCCGAGGCCCCGCGGCGCGCCCCGGATCTCGAAGTAGATCGACCCGCCGATCGAGTCGCCCTCGCGCTGGTAGTCGTCGATGGCCTCGCGCATCCGTTCGGCCGTCTCGGGGTGCGCACACCGGACCGGGTTCTCCTCGGCGTGCTCGCGGATATCCTCGAACCTCACCTCGGGGGCCTCGATGTCGCCGATCTGGTTGACGTGCGCGCGGATCTCGATCCCCTCGCTCGCGAGGATCTTGCGGGCGACCGCGCCCGCGGCGACCCAGTTCGCGGTCTCGCGGGCCGACGAGCGCCCCCCGCCGCCCCAGTTTCTCGTCCCGAACTTCGCGGAGTAGGTGAAATCACCGTGGGAGGGTCGGGGGGCCGTGATGAACGGCTCGTACTTCCCCGACCGCGCGTCCTTGTTCTGGATCACCATCCCGATCGGCGTGCCGGTGGTGTAGCCGTCCTGGAGCCCGCTCTTGATCGACACCGCGTCGGGTTCGCCACGGCTGGTCGTGATCTGTGATTGACCGGGTTTGCGCCGGTCGAGTTCGACTTGGATGTCGTCCTGGTCGAGTTCCAGTCCCGCCGGACAGCCCGACACCGTGACCCCCATCGCCTGACCGTGGCTCTCGCCGAACGTCGTGACCCGGAAGAGCCGCCCGAACTCGTTGCCGTTCATGGTCGAGCGTCGGTGTCGAGGGATTTGAACCTTCCAGTCCGTGCAGCGGTTGCGGTCGGGACGGACAAGCGGCTTACTACGATGTGGAATGCCAGTACGGTGTCTCGTCTGCTTTCCGTTCTCGGGACTCGCTGTTACCGCAAATCCCGATACAAATGGGAAACCGCCCCGCGACCGCTCCGCCCACACGCCTCCCCAGCCGATTCACTCCGCTCGTTTCACTCGCTCCGTTCATCCCTCGCACGGCGTCCGCGGTCGGCGTTCGTGGTTACTCACGCCGACCGCTGCCGCGCGCCGACCGCACTGTGGTCCGTGTCGATGCCGATTCGGCCGACCCGATCCCCGCTCACCACGCGTCTTCGAGAGTCCCCTCGATCTCCTCGACGGTCGGCTCGAACCCCTCGGGCCCGTTGTCGAGCGTCGCGTCGTCGTAGATGTACTCGGCGACACCCGGGAGCGCGTCGCGCTCGACCGCGTCGAGGTCGCGGAGCTTCGTCGGGAGGTCCATCGAGTCCCGCACCTCGGCGACGCGCTCGACGACCGCCGCGGCCGTGGCGTCCGAGCCCTCGGCGCTCACGTCGAGCGCGTCCGCGAGCGCGTCGCGGCGACCGTCGACGTCCGAAAAGAGGAGTTCGAGCACCGGCGGGGCCATGACGGCGTGTGCGATCCCCTGCTGGACGCCCTCCTCGCGCAGCCCGTGACCGAAGGCGTGGATGGCGGACAGCAAGCCCGGCCCGCGATTCCCCTGGCCGTACTGGACGAGCACGACCCCCGCGACGGCGGCGTCCATCGCCTCGGGCGCGGGGAGTTCCGGGAGCGCGTCGGCCATGAGCCCCAGTCCGCGCAGCGCTGTCGCGTCGGTCAGCGGACTGGCGTGCCGGGCGTAGGGCAGTTCGAGCCCCTTGTCGAAGCCGTTCATCGCCGAGCCGAACAGCACTCCCTCGGGCGTGGTCTCGAACAGCTCCGGGTCGTAGACCAACGCGTCGGGCATCAACGCGGGGTCGCTGAACCCAGCGACGATATCACCGTCCTCGCCGTCGAACGTCACCGACCCGCCGGCCGAGAGGTCGGCCCCCGCCAGCGTCGTCGGGACCGCGACGAGCCCCGTGAGGTCGCCATCGGGAATCGGCAGTCCGCCCGTCTCGGCGGCGTGCTCACGGAGTTCGTCCGCATCGCGCTCGCCGGCCTCGATCGCCCGCATCGCCCGCGCGAGGTCGATCGAACTCCCGCCGCCGACCGCGACGAGCGCGTCCGCGTCGTGCTCGTCCATCGCGGCGACCCCGTCGAACGCGCCTGCGGCCGATTTGTCGGGCGTCGTCCCGTCGAAGGTCCCCGCGTACTGCTCGCCGAGGCCATTCTCGATGGGATCCATCAGATCGCGGTTCGCACCGACGTGCTCGCCACAGACCACGAGCGCGCGCTCGCCGCCCGCGTCGCACACGAGCTCCCCGAGGTCGGCCGCGGTCCCGCGACCGAACGCGATCCGGCCGGCGGCGTTGTCGTACTCGAACGGCTCGATGGAATTCATGTCCCCCACCACGGCCGGCCGCCGGATAACGATTCTTGTGGGTGTCCTGAACGCGGTGAGTGGACGGATTCAGTCGAGCGTGACGTCGGCACCAGCATCGCCGAGCAACTCGAAGAAGTTCGGGAACGAGACGTCGACGTGCTCGGCCCCCGTGACGGTCGTCGTGCCCTCGGCCACCAAGCCCGCGACGGCGAGCGCCATCACGATCCGGTGGTCGCCGCGACCGTCGACCCGCGCACCGCGAAGCGCCGAGTCGCCGCCGTGGACCGTGAGCGAATCCTGCCGTTCGGTGACCGCCGCGCCCATCTTCTCGAGTTCCTCGGCCATCGCGTTCACGCGGTCGGTCTCCTTGTATCGGACGTGCTCGGCGTTCACGATCCGTGTCTCGCCCTCGGCGGCGGCCCCGAGCGTCGCGAACGTCGGCAGGAGGTCGGGGGTGTCGCCGACGTCGACCTCGATCCCTTGGAGGTCGCTCCGCTCGACCGAAATGGTTCCAGAATCGCGGTCCCACGAGAGCGCCGCGCCCATTCGTTCGAGGTGGTCGACGATGGCGGTATCGCCCTGGGCGCTCGGGTACGCGCCCGCCACGTCGAGCCCCTCGTCGGCGGCGAGCGCGCCAGCCGCGAGGAGATAGGAGGTCGACGAGAAGTCACCCGGGACGCGGTAGCTCCCACCCGAATCGTAGGACTGTGCACCCGAGACGGCGAATCCCGCGTCCGTCCGCTCGGTCTCCACATCGAAATCGGCGAGCAGCTCGCGGGTTATCTCGACGTAGGGCGCGGACTTGAGCTCGGTTTCGAGGTCGACGGCGAGTCCCGACTCGGTGCGCGCGCCCGCCATCAAGAGCGCGGTGACGAACTGCGAGGAGACGTCGCCGGGGATCGAGACCCGCTCGCCCGCGACGGGACCGCCGACGACGAGCGGGGCTTGCCCGTTAGCCCGGGTGCTCTCGGCGCGCCCGTCGAGGTCCTCGATGGCGTCGAGCAGCGGGCCGTGGGGGCGCGATCGGAGCGATCCGTCGCCGGTGAGGACGGTGAGGCCCTCGGTGAGCGCCGCCGTCCCGGTCACGAGCCGCATCGTGGTCCCGGAGTTGCCGCAGTCGACGACGTCGTCGGGGATGTCGGGGTAGCCGAATCCTCGGACGACGAACGTGTCGTCGGCGAGGTCGACCTCCCCGCCGAAGGCGCGCACCGCGCGTGCGGTCGCCCGCGTGTCGGCGCTCACGAGCGGCGCTTCGACCCTGGTCTCGCCCTCGCCGTAGCCCGCGGCGAGGATGGCCCGATGGGTGTAGCTCTTCGACGGCGGGGCGGTGACCCGGCCGGCGACCGACGACGGCGCGATCTCGGCGTCCATGCCCGCTCGACGACTGGGGGTGGTATCAGCGTGGCGACCGTCGGCCACAACATTAATGATAGTCCGTGATAGAACATGGATCGAGGATGTACAAGATCACCTGCGAAACGTGTGGCGACGTCGGGTTCCACCCGTCGCGGATCGGCGCGGAATCGCGCGCCGAGGCCCACGACAACGAGACCGGCCACGACTCGCGCATCGAACCCATGACCGAACCCAACCTCTCGACCTGACGGCGAGGGGACCGTCGGTGGCCGAAACAGCATCGTTTTGGTCGGAGCCCCGGAACCGGTCGCATGGATCTCGACCTTTCGGCGCTCGATACGGCGCTCGACGATGCCGACGCCGACGGCTACCTTCTCAACGCCGACTCCGACGACCCCGACCAGCGCTATCTCTCGGGGTTCACCGCCCCCGATCCGTTCGTGACGCTCTACGACGGCGAGACCCACCTCCTCGTCTCGGCGCTCGAATACGGTCGTGCGAAGAGCGAGAGCCGTGCGGGGACGGTCTCGCGCCACGCCGACTACACCGACGGCGCGGGGAGCCGCGAGGCGGGCCACGTCGTTCTCGCGGCGTTCCTCGACGACCACGACCTCGACTCGGTACTCGTCCCGCCCCGGTTCCCGGTCGGGACCGCCGACGGCCTCCGCGAAGAAGGGATCGCGGTGACGGCCGAGGAGGGAAGCGTCCTCACCGACATCCGGGCCGTGAAGACCGACGAGGAGGTCGACCACATCAGGGAGGCCCAGCGCGTCAACGAACGGGGGATGGCCGCCGCCGAGGACCTCCTTCGGGAGGCCGACGTGGAGGACGGCATCCTCGTGCTCGACGGCGAACCACTCACCTCGGAGCGGGTCAAGACCGCGATCGAGACGACGTTCCTCGAGAACGGGTTCTCCTCCGGGGAGTCGATCGTGGCCTGCGGCAGCGGTGCCGCCGACCCCCACAACCGTGGGAGCGGCCCGCTCGCCGCCGACGAGTCGATCATCATCGATATCTTCCCCGGGAGCGACGAAACTGGCTACCACGCCGACATGACCCGGACGTTCGTGAAGGGCGAGCCCAGCGAGACGATCGAGGCGTGGTACGACCTCACCGAGGACGCGTTCGACGCCGCGATGGACGCGATCGAGCCAGGTGTGACGGGCGCGGCGGTCCACGACGCGGTCTGTGACGTCTACGAGGACGCCGGCGAACCGACCCTTCGCGCGGACCCCGAAACCGAGACGGGGTACATCCACGGGACCGGTCACGGCATCGGGCTCGCGGTCCACGAGCTACCGAGCCTGAGCTTCAACGGCGGGGAACTCGAACCCGGCAACGTCGTCACCGTCGAACCGGGGCTCTACGACCCCGACGTCGGCGGGATCCGGATCGAGGACTTCGTGGTCGTCACCGAGGACGGCTGTGAGAACGTCGCCGAGTACCCGAAATCACTTCGAGTCGAGTAGTTCGCCCTGGGACCAGTCACCGGGAGAGACCGTGGTCGGTCCGTCGTTCGTCCTCGGTCCCTCATCCGTTCTCGATCCGGCGGATCCGTCGTCTCGGAACGTTTTTCAGGTCCGGTCACACACCGTTTATATGGTAACCAACGGTTCGGAACCCTTCTCGGAGAAGCTTCGTGTCCCGGAAGCGCTCACGTTCGACGACGTGTTGCTCCGGCCGAAGGAGAGCCGGGTCGAGCCCGACGAGGCCGACACCGCGACCCGCGTCTCGCGCTCGGTCGAACTCACCGTCCCGGTCCTCTCGGCGGCGATGGACACCGTCACCGAGAGCGACCTGGCGATCGCGATGGCGCGTCAGGGTGGGCTCGGGGTGCTCCACCGGAACATGGACATCGAGGAGGTCGCCGCGGAGGTCGAACGCGTCAAGCGCGCCGACGAACTCGTGATCCGCGAGGTCGTGACCGCGAGCCCCGACCAGACCGTGCGCGAGGTCGACGAGATGATGGAGGCCGAAGGGGTGAGCGGCGCGCCCGTCGTGAACGAGGCGGGCGAGGTGCTGGGGATCATCTCCGCGACCGACATCCGACCCTACCTCGAAGTCCGCGACCGCGACGAGGTCCGCGAGGCGATGACCGACGAGGTGATCACGGCCCCCGCGAACGTCGACGCACGCGAGGCGCTCGAACTCATGTACGAGCACAAGATCGAGCGCGTGCCGGTGGTCGACGAGGAGAACCGACTGAGCGGGCTGGTGACGATGCAGGGGATCCTCCAGCGCCGGGAGTACGACTCGGCCGCCCGCGACGAGCGGGGCCGACTCCGGGTCGGGGTCGCCGTCGGACCGTTCGAGACCGACCGCGCGGCGGCGGTCGACGAGGCGGGTGCCGATGTCCTCTTCATCGACTGCGCGCACGCCCACAACCGCAACGTCATCGACTCGGCGCGCGAGCTCGCGTCGGGCGTCGAGGCCGACGTGGTGGTCGGCAACGTCGGCACCCGCGAGGCCGCCGCGGAACTCGTGGACTTCGCCGACGGGATCAAGGTCGGGATCGGCCCGGGCTCGATCTGCACCACCCGCGTGGTCACCGGGTCGGGAATGCCCCAGATCACCGCCGTCGCGCAGGTCGCGGACGTCGCCAGCGAGCACGATATTCCCGTCATCGCCGACGGCGGGATCCGCTACTCGGGCGACGCCATCAAGGCCATCGCGGCGGGCGCGGACGCGGTGATGCTCGGCTCGTACTTCGCCGGGACCGACGAAGCGCCGGGCCGCGTGGTCACGATGAACGGCAAGCGCTACAAGCAGTACCGCGGGATGGGGTCGGTCGGCGCGATGCAGTCGGGCGACGACGGCAACCGCTACATGAAGGACGTCCAGGAGGACGAGGACTTCATCCCCGAGGGTGTCGAGGCCGCGACGCCCTACAAGGGCAGCGTCGAGAGCGAACTCTTCCAGCTCGTCGGCGGGATGCAGAGCGGGATGGGTTATGTGGGAGCGGACACCATCCCCACGTTCAAAGAGCGCGCGGAGTTCGTTCGGGTTTCGTCTGCGGGTCAGACCGAGGGCCACGCCCACGACGTGGTGATAACCGACGAAGCGCCGAACTACAGCCCGGATAGCTAACTTCTACTCGGATTCGTCATCTTCGTTAACTTCTATCTCCTCGCCTTCCGCTATTAATTGCATCTTGTACGTATCACGCACAGTTCGTATGCTTGTGCCTGTAACTTCGCTTAGTCTTTCCTGCGTCACCATTTCATCTGTTAACAACGACGCGGCGTAGACAGCATTTGCCGCGAACCCTGATGGTGATCTGCCAGTGTGGATTTCATGCTTTACACCAGTCTCAATTAGTTGTATTGCTCGCATCTCCGTTGATTCACTGAGCGATAGATCCTCGCAGTAACGAGGAACGTAGTGCTCTGGCTGAACTGGGCCAACTTTCAGCCCCAACTGCTTACTGAGTTCTGCAAACACGTTCGCAACTCGTTTTTCAGTCGATCTAGCTACTTCTGGAATCGCTTTAGCTGTGTAAGGCTTTGATTCCACCCTAACTGCGGCGTAGACACATCCTGCACACAATTCGAATATTGTCGTGTTCTCAATCACCTTCCCCTCAAGCGAACGTCTGTAGATTGCTTTTGCGACCTGCTCTGTCCCATTGGTGATGTCTAAGTCGGTCAGCATTCGTTCAATTTCAGCATCTGCTATCTGAGCTAGCGATTCTCCGATATCTTTTGTTCCGATACGTTTCTGAGATTCGTCCCCGCCCTCGCTCAACAGGTCTGATAGCTGTGATTCGTTGTATTTTATTTTCAAAAGTCGAATCTTTTCGAAGCTAATCCAACTAAGACACTAATTAGTAGTGTCTCTGTACTTAGTAGCATTCGCTTGACAATGAACTCCGCGCTCACAAGACCACACAAGTATGCAACGGTTGTGAAAACCGCCAACACTCCTGCAAGTACTATGAGGAGCAGATGCACGCGCTCTAGTCCGGCAATATTATGTGGGGGGTTCTCCCTCCACGTCTACCGAGGCCGCGCTTACTCAGAAAAGCCGCACACAGAACTGTCGTTCATGATTGTGCGGCTTTTGATTGTAATAGTACCTAGAGCCATGCTATACTACGTACATCAAGAACAGAGGCGGGCGGACAAAAGTTTATCGCCGATAGCGGAGCGAATCGAAACGCCTAGAAATCTCTGCGCATCGCGATCTCGAACCAGGGACACAGATCCAACTGCCGGTACCAGCGCGGGTTGTCGTGGAGGTATTCGTAGGGCACCCAGAGCAGGCCCCCGACCTCCTCCTCGTCCGGCGCGAGCGAGGTGTCCGTGAGGGTGGCTTTCAGGACAGTACAAACCTCCCACTCGATACCCTCGTCGAAGTAGTAGCGTTTGTACTCGAAGCGGTCCGTAGTACGAAGGTCGTCGTACTGGTCGGGTGTGACGCCGAGTTCCTCTTCGAGGCGTTTGCGGGTGGCCTCGACCTGGGTCTCGCCCTCGCGTGGATGGGAGGCCACGGTGCCGTCCCAGCAGGTGTCCCAGAGGCGTTTCTCGGGGCTGCGCTGGGCGAGCAGGAGGTTGCCCGACCCGTCGAACAACAGGGCGGTGAAGGCTCGGTGGCGAACCCCGTCGCCGGTGTGGGCGTCGAGGCGGTTGACGAGCTCGCTCGGCTCGTCGTTCTCGTCCACCGCGATCACGTCCTGGGCGGCGTTCGGGTGGGTCTCCCCGTCGGTCGCGGCGGATGGGTCGGCGTCGTCGCCTGCGGCGGGCGTGCTCATGCTCCACCCTCGGCGAGCGCCCTCAAAGCGGCTTCGACTGCCGTCCGTCGGTCGTTCGAGGTGGCACCGGTCAGTCCACGGCGGGCGGGGTGGGGTCGTACGCCTCGCCGACGCACAGCGTGACCGCGTTGGCGTGGGTTTCGAGGTCGAGCTCGCGCGCCGAGAGCATCTCGCCGTCGAGGCTGAAGGTGCCGGGCTCGCCTCCGTTCACGGACACCGCGAGTTCCGGGGCTTCGAGCCGCGTGATGTTCCCCGTGTCGCTCCCGAGCAGCCGCCGGAGGGTGGCTTCCCCGACGAGCTTGCCCGTCGGGCGGTCCTCGATGATCGTGACCTCGAACCGGCCGTCCTCCATGTTCGCCTGCGTCCGCCCCTCGACCGGGAACCGTCGGCCGTTGCCGACGAGCACGAACGCCGCCTTCCCGGTCCAGGCGGCCTCGTCGTCGGGTGTCTCGATCGAGAGGTCGAGTCCCTCGAAGTCCGCGGCGGTTCGGATGGTGTTGACCACGTAAGCCAGCACGCCCAGCGAGTCCTTCTGGTCGGCGGAGGTCTCGGAGCTCGCATCGGCGGTCAGCCCCGCGATCGCGGAGTTGACGAACGGGTGTCCGTTCGCCACCCCGAGGTCGATCGCGCGTCGCTCGCCCCCGTCGAGGGTCTCGAAGCCGTCCGCGATGGTCTCGATCCCGACGTTCCCCGCGAAGTTGTTTCCCGTGCCGGTGGGGATCACGGCGACGGTCGTCGTGTCCAGGGTGTCCGCCTCGTAGAGCCCTCGAACCACCTCGTGGAGGGTGCCGTCGCCCCCGCCGGCCGCCACGAGGTCGGCGTCGGTCTCGCGAGCGAGGTCGACGGCGTCGCCGCCCTCGTTCGTCTCCCGAACCGTCACGTCGTACTCCTCGGCGAGGTCGTAGACCTCGTCGGTGTGGCTCCCGTTCCCGCTGACCGGGTTGTAGATGAGCACCCGAGAGCCGCCGCCGTCGGTCCGGACCGCGTTCGGGCGGACGTGAGGGGTCATGACCCGGCTTCTCAGCGGAACAGCAAAGGCCTGCCGGGACGCTTCACCGACGTGTACCGGATCGACCTCCACGCCCACACCCGCTTCTTCCACGGCCGTCGCCGAGTCGGCGACGCCTACGACCCGATCGGGGTTCGTCTGCTGGCGGGGACCGCTCGCGCCCGCGGGCTCGACGGCGTCGCGACGACCAACCACGACTACTGCCGACGGTTCGAGAACGAGGTCGCCGGTGTGGCGGTGATCCCCGGTATCGAGGTCTCGACCAGTCGCGGCCACGTGCTCGTGGTGGGACCCGACCCACCCGCCGAGAGCAGACCCGGCGAACTCACTCCCGAGGAGACCGTCGATCTGGCTCACGACCGGGGCTGTGCCGCGATCATCGCCCATCCCTACCGGAACTCGACCGTCCGCGAGGTCGACGCCGACTTCGACGCCATCGAGGTCAACGGCAAACATCCCCGCACCCGCGAGTGGGTCGAACGCCTCGCCGCCGACCACGACCTCCCGATGACTGGTGGGAGCGACGCCCACTACCCCGTCGAGGTCGGTCGAGCCTACACCGCGGTCGACGTCGAGGAGCCGACCCCCGAGAACGTCGTGCGCGCGATCCGCGATGGCCGGGTCGAACCCCGCGTCGACGACTGGCTTCCCTATCGGCTCATCGGCCGGCTCTACCGCTCGATCCACAGGGGCAAGGGCCAGCTCGACGCCCCCGATTGGGCCACCCCCGGCGTCGGCGCGCCGCCGAAGAACGAGTGAAGGCGAGTCCACACTCG
Organism: Halococcus sp. IIIV-5B; assembly: GCF_003602035.1. Taxonomy (NCBI): domain Archaea; kingdom Methanobacteriati; phylum Methanobacteriota; class Halobacteria; order Halobacteriales; family Halococcaceae; genus Halococcus; species Halococcus sp. IIIV-5B. The sequence goes on from NZ_QZWE01000041.1 coordinate 15,370, forward strand.
AACCTACTGAAGACCTTCCGGGTGTAGCGCTACTCCACCGTTGTTTCGAGGTCGGGTGGCTACCGATACCCATCGAAATATCTTCATATCGACGGGAAAACTTATACCGGACGGTCGGGAGGGTCTCTGTAGAACCGAGAGTGGACGTCCGTTGTCGCTGGTTTGGTCACGATAGGTACACGACCTCGACGGTCGACGGCAACTACGTCGTCTATCGGTGCGAACGGTGCGGCCAGGAGATCCTCCGGGGGGACGACGAGCCGCCGTTCGACGTGTGAACGCACCGACGTCGCTCGGTCCACGGCGGATCGTTCGAGCGGTCGAGAACCCCCGTCGAAGGGCGTGACGGTTCCAACGTCGGACGGTACGGGGATCGAACACCGAGCGGAAACCGTTTTGCCCCGGCGGGGTTGGAGGGGCGTATGGTTCGCGCCGCCATCCAGTTGTACACCCTTCGCGACGTCGAGCAGCCGCTGCCGGAACTCCTCGAACAGGTCAGAGAGGTCGGCTTCGCGGGTGTGGAGTTCGCCGGTCGGGTCACGGACGCCGACGGCGACCGAGTGCGAGAGACGCTCGACGAAACGGGGCTCGAATCCGTCGCCGCGCACGTCGACATCGAACGGCTCGAAGCCGACCCCGACGAGACCATCGAATTCTACCGCTCGCTCGGGTGTGAGCACCTCGTCGTTCCGTGGCTCGGCCCGGACGCGTTCGAGACGGTCGAGGCCATCGAGGCGACCGCCGATCGGCTCCAGTCGGTCGCCGAGACGGTCGCGGACCACGGGATGGCGTTCTCCTATCACAACCACGACCACGAGTTCGTGGAAGTCGACGGTGAGACGGCCTTCGACCGGCTCGCGGCCGCCACCACCGACCCCGTCGAGTTCGAGCTCGACTGTGGCTGGGTCACCGTGGGCGGTGTCGACCCCGTCTCGCTGCTCGACCGGCTCGACGACCGCGTGTCGCTCGTCCACATCTCGGACGCCGACGAGACGGGATCGCCGACCGAGGTGGGCGAGGGCGTCCTCGACGTCACCGGCTCTCTGGAGGCCGCCACCGACCACGGGGTAGAGTGGGCGATCTACGAGCACGACGACCCCGACGACGCCATGGCGTCGGCCAGCCACGGTGCCGAGGTCTTGGGTCGGTTCTGAGTCGTCGGCGACCGACGTACCGCCGTCCAAGCCACCGTCTCGAACCCGAACGTTCTTCGGTCGACCCGATGACTGCCAGCCATGGCGGAGCACGACCCGGAACCCGGGACGAACGACGAGGACTCGAACATCGAGGTCATCGCGGAGTACGGTTCGGTCACGGGCGAGGGCCCGCTCTGGCACCCCGACGAGCAGCGCCTCTACTGGGTCGACATCCCGAGAGGGAAGCTCTATCGCTACGACCCCGCCACCGACACCCACGAGCAGTGTCACGAGGGGCGTCCCATCGGCGGGTTCACGTTCGAGGCCGACGGCGCGTTGCTCCTGTTTCGGGATCAGGGGACGGTGACGCGCTGGGCCGACGGCGAGACGCGGACGGTCGTCGAGGAGATCCCCGACGAACGCGACACCCGGTTCAACGACGTCGTGGCGGACCCGGAGGGCCGTGTCTTCGCGGGCACGATGCCGACCGAAGACCGACTGGGTCGGCTCTACCGCTTCGACCCCGACGGGAGCTACACGCTGGTCGAGGACGACCTCGACATCCCGAACGGGATGGACTTCACCCCTGACCGGACCGGGATGTACTTCTCGGTCTCCGAGGAGTACCGCGTCTATCGCTACGACTACGACGCGTCGAGCGGGCTGCTGGCGAACCGAACGACGTTCCTCGACCTCGACGGCCCCGCGATATCCGACGGGCTGACGGTGGACAGCGAGGGGTTCGTCTGGGTGGCCCGGTGGAACGGGGCCCGGGTCGAACGCTACGCCCCGGACGGCGAGCTCGTACGAACGATCGAGGTGCCCGCCGAGCGCCCGTCGAGCGTGGCGTTCGGCGGCCCGGAGTACGAGGACCTCTACATCACTTCGGCCCGCGGTGAGGGCATCGAGGAGTACGGCGACCTCGCGGGCGCGCTGTTCCGTACCCACCCCGAGGTCAGTGGTCGACCGGAGTTCCGCTCGCGGATCGCGACGGAGGAGTGAGGGGTGGTTTCGGGGGATGATTTAATCCTCCCACGCCGAAGGAAGCTCATGAAACGATACGCGACCGACGTCCGCGACGGGGTGCTGTACGTCGAGACCGACGACAACTGGCTCGAAGTCGGTCCAATGGACGAAATTCGTTCCATAATGGGTGGCGAGACGTACACCATCGAGTACGACGAGCGCCAGCGGACGATGGACTGGCTCGACACCGATTCGGAGGGGCGGCTCACCTTCGACGTGCGCGAGACGATCGAGGGGATGGACTACAACGAGGCGTTCGTCGCGGAGCTCGCGGCGGTCGATGCGGACGCGACCGACACCGACGGACATCCGCTCCGGGCATCGGTGTTCGCCGACCTCATGACCTCTATCTGGGATTCGAAGGGCGCGCTCGAGAACGCGTAGAAACTGACCGCCGCTACGTCCCACGTTCGACGACCGGACCGACGGAACAGAAATGAAACAGTATTTTGTACGTTATGGCTGTAGTGTGAGAAGTGGTCGCGATTCGCTCGCCGAAAACGTTCACCTACTTGCTCGTTGTCAGTGTCGGACTCATCGTCGTCGGTCTCTTCGATTTCAGTGGTCGTGGGTCCGGAGTGGCTTGTGGGTATGCAAGTCTCAGTCGTTGGATTACGAGTTTGCTGGGCTTCGATTATCGGATCACAGCAGTCGGCTTCGGTCGTATCGGGTACTACAATGGCTGCGGTTTCACTCAGATTTCAACAAGTAGGATACTGATAGAAATATTCGGTATTCTCTCATTTTTGGTCCTCGTGAGCTATCCGGCCGCGAAACCTCTCGAAGGAATCAATACTCGCCTGAACACCGTCTTGGTCGTGATCGGATCGCTCGGAATCCTATTGGCGTGGTACAATGAATATCTCCCCGGATTTCTGCTGGTCGTTGTCCTCGGCTTTACGGCCGTCATGCGGTCGAAGTGGGGCGAAGATGAACTAATATATCATACGTGAAAGTCATCCCGCACACGAAATGATCACGCTCCGCTCGCCGAAAACGTTCACCTACTTCCTTGCTGGAAGTGTCGTACTCATCGTCATCGGCGTCTACACCATGGATGGCCAGATGACGCAAATAGGGTGTGTGTATCCGACCCCCAGTCGGCAGGTCATGAGTTTGTTAGGGTTCGATTATCGAATCACGTCGGTCGGGTTAGACAGTATCGGCTACTACGATGGCTGCAACTACTCGCGGGTCTCGACGATTAGTCTCCTGCCGGAAGCGCTCGGTATCGTTTCGTTTCTGACCCTCGTGAGCTACCCAGCCACGAAGTCTCTCGAAGGGATCTATACTCGTCTGAACGGCGTTTTGATCGTGCTGGAGGCGCTCGGACTGCTGTTCACTTGGTTCGTCGGACTCGTTCCCGGATTTCTGTTGGTCGTTTTCCTCGGCTTCACGGCTGTCATGCGGTCGAAGTGGGGCGGACGAACGTGACGGCTCGGGAATCGGCGTAAGTCAGTTCGAGAACTGCTGCCGGGAATCGGGAGAAGGTAGCGAGAACGGTCAGATACGAGCGTCTCAGTATGTCACCCACCGGATCAGAGGCTATCCCACTGTTCTGAGGGTGTTCAAACGGGGGTTGCGTGATGGCGGTCGTCGGACGCGCAGAAATAGCACTTTCTGCAAATAGACGCCAGTACAAGTCTAATCAACCTATGCAAGACCTATATGAACGGATCATTCACAGTAGATTTATGACCTATCAAAAATCACACAAAGCTTATTACAAAAACTACGAGATGTATATGTGGTTATGAAATCCAACAACGCCCCCCGTGATGCGGATGATTCGCAGTCGGTCGATGTCTCACGACGCAAATTCCTCGCGGCGAGTGCGGTGGGAGTAGCGGGTCTCGGTGCCGTCGGAAGTGCGGCAGCAGCTCCGGACGAGCATACGCTCGTCATCGAGGGGACGGGTACCAAGAGCAACTACCTGTTTACTGCCGGCGACAACCTCAAGAAGAGCACCGCTGACGGGGCAACTATCGACGGCGATGCCACCATCACCAACAACAGCGCACACGGGCTGGTCGGGTCTGGGAAGGATGCCTACACCTTCGATGGCAACCTCCTCGCGTTCAACTTCGATGGTGCCCCGATAAACGTGCTCCTCGACGGCGAACCGGCGCATGTTGGGATGCGGCCCGATCACTTCGTCGAAATAGAAGGGACTGGGCCCGCCACACACTACACGTTCTCAGTCAACGCAAACGTGGAAAAGAGCAGTGGCCACGGTGCGACCTTCGGTAGCGAAGATCGGATATTCAATGACGGTGTGACTGCATCAGGCCGAGTCAATTCGGGGAAAGACGCGTACACGTTCTACGACAATAGGTTGGATAGCAATTTCCTCGCGTTCAACTTCGATGGTGCCCCGATAAACGTGTTACTCAATGGAAAACCGGCACACGTTGGGCAGAACTACGAGCACCTTCTCCAGATACAAGGCACCGGGTCCCCTGCCACGTACAACTTCACGGTGAGTGGTCCTCCCCGTCTCGCTCAAACGAGCAAAGCTGGCGGCTCGATCGACGACGGCGACACGTACATGTTAAGGGAGGCGGAAGGGATGGTGACCAACGAGTCCGACGTGTACCGATTCAATGGTAAACTCCGAACATTCGATCTCGACGGAAGAGCGAACGTTCTCGTCGATGGAGAAGCAGCACACGTCGGTCAGATACCAGACCGATAGACTGCTGAGAAAAGCAGCCTCAGGGACCGGCGAACGACAGCGAGTTGCCCAATTGAACGACCTCGTCGTACGATTCACACCGGTCGCGTGAACGGCGCTCTTGCATCCTCTCGTCGAGCGCCGTTTTCCAATCGCAGGTCGGACACATCATCCGACGATCCCGAATTTGCCGAGAGTGGCATTATCGTCGCTCTCCTCGCGGTCATCGAGGATATCGGCGTCGTAACACGGGTGAAGTTTGTCCGTCCTGGCACACTCCGCGACGACACGACGCTCGCACTTCTCGGCGTCGACGTACCCGCGCATCGTGACGAGGTAACCGGATTTCGTCGCCGAAGTCAGCGCGTAGCACTAAGAGGTCGTTGATGTCCGTGATCCATGTCTCTCGTTTCGGACAACGGATCGTGGGATACGAAGGCTATATGCGGGCATCCCAGTACGAGACCGAGGCGACGTGGTCGCCCACCGGCGACCCCATGACGGAGGTGTCGAGGTCGCGGAGGGCGGTCGCCACCCCGTCGGGAAGCTGCCGATACAGCCCGTACGGGAAGACGAAGTCGTGTTCTTCGTGGGCCAGCCGGAGGCCCGCGCCGTTGAGCAGGCGTTCGACCTCCACGCGGGAGTAGAGCCGCGACCCCATCGGGAGGAGCCAGTTGTAGATGCTCCGGGTGCTGAACCGGCGGAAGGTGTCGAAGACCACCTGGTCGCGCGCGACCCGACGCATCTCGGCGAGGAACGACGCGGGGGTGTCCGCGAGGTGGAAAAAGCGCATCGCCACCACCGTCTCGAAGTGGTCGTCGGGGAACGGGAGTCGGGCGGCGTCCCCGCGCATGAATTCGAGGTGGTCGGCGATGCCCGCCGCGTGGGCCTTCTTCCGTCCCTCTTGGAGCATCGCGGGCGAGATGTCGAGCCCCACGATGTCGGCACCGCGCCGGGCGAGCATCGTGGTGAATCGCCCCGTCCCGCACGCGATCTCGAGGATGTGTTTCCCTTCGACCGGGCCGACCGCCGAGAGCACAGCCTCCTTTTCGCGCTCGTCGATGAGCTGACCGCCGTCCGAGAACCGTTTGTCCTCGTAGGCTTCGGCGACCTCGGCGGTCTGGTACCATTCCTGTCCCTTCACTATCGACGTATTCGCCCGCCGGGGGATAAAACCGTACTGGATGCGTGTGCCGACTACCCCTCGCCCACCGCGACGTCGTCCGGACGGATCCGGAGTATCACCCGTGGCGACTCCTCCTCGTCGAGGTCGGGATACTCCTCGACGCCCATGTACCGCTGTGCGAGTTCGTTGATGTGCTCGACCGCGCCCTCCTCGGTGAGTTCGTCGACCTCGCCCTGGACCGAGACGAACCGATACGGGTTGTCCGGGTCGACCATCGAGACCCCGACCTTCGGTTCGTTGTGGACGTTCCGCTCCTTGCGCCGCCCGCGTGCGGTGTTCACGAGCACCCGGTCGTCCTCGGGGTCGTAGTCGACCCAGACGGGGGTCACTTGCGGGGTGCCGTCGGGCATCACCGTCGCGAAGTGCGCGAAGGTCTCCCGGTCGAACAGGTCGTGAAACGCGTCGGGGATCGACGACATACGACCCGTCCGACCCCACCGAAAAAAGCGGTTCCGACGGCGATGTATTATGGATGCCCGTGAGACATTATGACTTCATACAGTACAGCCACATACATGGGCAAGTTTTACCAGCGGTCTTGGCAGAACTGCACGTATGAGCACCACGTCCAACCGCTCGGGCCCCGACGACCCCCTCTCACAGACCGAGTTCCGCGACCGGCTCCGTGAACTCCCGCCGAGCGCGAAGCTGGTCGCGAAAGTCCTCGAAACCGAAACCCCGCTCTCGCAGGGTCAGCTCGCCGAGGAGTCGCTGCTCCCGGACCGAACCGTTCGGTACGCGCTCAATCGGCTCGAAGAGGACGACCTCGTCGGTTCACGTTACAGCTTCCGCGACGCCAGAAAGCAGGTCTACTTCCTCAACCAGTAGTCGAACGCGTTTTCGCTCGTCGTCGCCCCTTCCCCCTCATGGCAGCGCCCACGCGTGTCCCGATTCCCGTCGAGACTGCCGCCCCCGGCGGCGAAACCAACGTCTACGTTCTCGGGGAAACACGATCACTCCTCGTCGACCCCGCCGCCGCCACACCCGCGCTCGACGAGGCCCTCGCCGGTCGTTCTCCCCACCACCTCCTCGTGACA